>DASZOO010000167.1:0-4004 GCA_035550775.1 Actinomycetota bacterium
CCGGCTCGCGATCAGCCCGCAGTGCGGCTTCGCCAGCGTGATGGTCGGCAACGAGACGAACGAGGACGCACAGTGGCGCAAGCTCGAGCTCGTCGGGAAGGTCGCCGACCGAGTGTGGGGACCGAGCGATCGACGACCCTGACGGTGACGGTCTGCGGACGGCCTGGCTGGCGCAGCGTGAGCCGGGAGCCTAGAGTCGAACACCGCTGACGTGAGCGCTCGACCAGGGGGACTGGATGAGGAGGATGACCGTCGTCACCGTGGTGCTCGTCATCGCTGGGGCTGCGCTGTTGACCGGCTCCGCCTCCGCCTCCCACTTCCCGCACACGAAGTGCTCTCCGAGCGGCGACTACTGCGTCAGCGTGAAGAAGATCGACGGCGTCAGGAGACTGCGCCTCGCGATGTTGTTCAAGTACTTCCCCAAGCACGAGGTCTGCGTCAGGAAGAAGGGCGCAGACCAGCGCACCTGTCACACCTATCGCACCCGCAGGATCGGCGGACTGTGGGGTTCCTCGATCGACTGGCGTCAGCAATTCCCCTTCGAGGGCCGCGGCGTCTATCGCGTCTCCTGGCGAGCCCAGTCTCGGTGGCTCACCTCCCTGACGTTCCACACTGGCTCCCCGGAGAGCCTGCCCGCCTAGCGGTCGAGTTCGACCGCTAGGCTCGAGCGCGGCTGTGTTGACTTCCCGAGGAGGTCTGTGATCGATGGGCGTCGAGCAGGGAGCGGCCGCGGCTGCGCAGGCGAGGCCCCCGTATACCTACGACGCGGGTGAAGTCGTCTCCGCCGCCGGATCCGATGCGTCGTCGGGCCTGACGGTAGCCGAGGCCGCGACGCGGCTCTCGACCGTCGGCCCGAACGAGATCACCTCGGAGAAGCCGCCTTCGACGTGGGCGATCGCGGCTGCGGAGTTCAAGAACCCCATGAACATCATGCTCGTGGCGGTCACGATCGCCAGCGTGGTGATCGGTGAGATCTCGACCGGGGTGATCGTGGGCCTGCTGATCGTCCTGAACGTCGTGCTCGGCACCCGCCAGGAGCTCAAGGCGCGGGCGAGCGTCGACGCGCTGTCGAAGCTCCAGGTCCCGCAGGCGAAGGTGCTCCGCGGGGACGAGCTCCGCGTCATCCCGGCCGTCGAGCTCGTGCCGGGCGACATCGTGCAGCTGGAGGCGGGCGACATCGTGCCAGCGGACGGGCGGATCGTCCGCTCCGCCACCCTCGAGACTCAGGAAGCGGCGCTGACGGGGGAGAGCGCACCCGTCGCCAAGGACGCCGCAACGCTCCCCTCGGGCGACGTCGCGCTCGGCGACCGCACGAACATGCTCTTCCAGAACACGTCCGTGACGCGGGGCACCGGCTCCATCGTGGTCACGGCGACGGGCATGCAGACCCAGATGGGTCAGATCGCGACGATGCTCACGTCGGTCACGCGGACGCGATCGCCGCTGCAGAAGGAGCTCGACTCCCTCACCAAGGTCCTCGGCATCATCGCGTGGGGCGCGGTCGCGTTGATCGTGGTCGTCGGCGCAGCGCGTGGGATGCCCGTGAGCGACCTCCTGCTCCTCGGCACGGCGATGGCGATCTCGGCGATACCGACCGGCATGCCGGCGTTCGTCTCCGGGCTGCTGTCGTTGGGCGCGAAGGAGCTCGCGGAGTCGAAGGCCGTGGTGAAGAACCTCGCCGACGTGGAGACGCTCGGCGCGACGAGCGCGATCAACACCGACAAGACGGGCACGCTGACGCTGAACGAGATGATGGTGTCGAAGCTGTACGCGGGCGGCTCGTGGTTCAAGGTAGAGGGCGAGGGCTACCGCAAGGCCGGCGCGATCACCTCGGTCGCCGGCAGTCCGACCCCGGACTTCACCCGCCTCGCGCTGGGGCTGTGTCTCGACAGCGACGCGACCGTCGCGGACGACGGTGCGATCGTCGGCGACCCGACCGAGGCGGCGCTCGTCGTGCTCGCGGCGAAGCTCGGCGTCGATGCGGAGGAGACGCGCAGGGCGTACCCGCGCTTGGCGGAGGTCCCGTTCGATTCGGACTACAAGTTCATGGCGACGTTCCACCGGTACGAGGCCGATGGACGCGAGCACCTGATCGAGCTCGTGAAGGGCGGCCCCGACGTGGTCCTCGCTCGATGCTCGTCGTCGGGTGGCCCCCTCAGCGGATCGCAGCTCCCGATCGAGGAGGTGCACGCGGCGATCGACGAGGCGAACGACCGCATGGGGGAGCAGGGCCTCCGGGTGCTCGCGTTCGCGGCTCGGGTGCTCGGAGACGGCGAGGCCCAGGCGATGACGGACGATCCGATGTCCCTGGTGACGGACCTGTCCTTCGTCGGCATGGTCGGCATCATCGACCCGCTCCGAGCGGAGGCGACGGGCGCGGTCGCCACCGCCCTGGGTGCGGGGATCGATGTGCGCATGATCACGGGTGACCACGCGGTGACCGCCGAGGCGATCGGCGAACAGCTCGGGCTCGGCCCCGGTGCGATCAGCGGCGCCGAGCTGCAAGGCATCTCCGACGACGAGCTCGTCCGTCGCCTGCCCGAGCTCCATGTCTTCGGCCGGGTCTCGCCCGAGGACAAGCTGCGGCTCGCGCGGGCGATGCAGCAGCAGGGCATGATCGTGGCGATGACGGGCGATGCCGTGAACGACGCCGCGGCGCTGAAGCAGGCGGACATCGGCGTTGCGATGGGAAGCGGCAGCGAGGTGACGAAGCAGGCCGCCCGCATGATCCTCACCGACGACAACTTCGGCACGCTCGTCCACGCCGTCGAGATCGGACGCCGCGTCTACGACAAGGTGGTGTCGTACGTCCGCTTCCAGATGACGCAGCTGCTCGCCCTGGTCATGCTCTTCATCACGGCGACGGCGTTCAACATCAACGAGGGTGTGGCGCTCACGCCGTCCATGGTGCTCTTCCTGCTGTTCTTCGCGACGGCGGTGGGGGTCGTCGTGATCGCCGTCGATCCGGGGGATCCGGATGTGATGCACCGGCCCCCGCGGGATCCCGGTCAGCCGATCGCGAATCGCTCCGCCATCACGTCCTGGCTCGTGTACGCCGGCATCCTGTTCCTCGCGGCCCTCGTGCCGCTGGTCGCCGGCCCCGATGAGCCGAGCACCGACCACGCGAGTGCGTCGATGACGATGACGTTCGCCGTGATGGGCTTCGGCACGGTCTTCAACGCCATCACGAACCGCCGCGACCCCACCAGCGGCCTGGCTCCTCCGCTCCTGAAGGCGGTCGGGATCTCGATGGTCACGGTCGTGCTCGTCTTCCTCGGGACCGAGCTTCCCCGACTGCGGTCGGGCCTGATGACGACGTCGCTCACGGGATGGCAGTGGCTCGGGGTGATCGGGCTCGCGCTGGCGCTCCCCATCGTGATCGAGGGCGGCAAGTGGATCCGACGACGGCGGACGCCCGAGACGCCTCCGCGCGAGACCGAGCGCGTCGTGGCTCCCAGGCGCGCCGTGCCGGAGCCGGCCTGAGCAGGAACCGCGACGCCACCGGGCGGACAGGAGTGCGAGCGATGGGAAGCAAGGACAAGAAGAAGCATGACGACAGCGGCGCGGATCGCCGTTCGGCCGGGACCGTGGTGGCCGAGGGACATCCGGCGAAGGAATCGATGAAGAGGAAGGACTACGAGCGCGAGATGCGCCGCCTCCACGGCGAGCTCGTCGCGATGCAGGAGTGGGTCAAGGCGACCGGGGCCAAGATCTGCATCGTGTTCGAGGGCCGGGACACGGCCGGCAAGGGAGGCACGATCAAGCGGATCACCGAGCGCGTGAGCCCCCGCGTGTTCCGCGTCGTCGCCCTGCCCGCTCCCAGCCAACGGGAGAGAACGCAGATGTACATCCAGCGCTACATCCAGCACTTCCCGGCGGCCGGTGAGGTCGTGATCTTCGACCGCAGCTGGTACAACCGAGCGGGCGTCGAGCGTGTGATGGGGTTCTGCACACCGGAACAGACCCAGCGGTTCCTGGAGCAGGTCCCGCAGTTCGAGAAGGCG
>DASZOO010000168.1:0-3191 GCA_035550775.1 Actinomycetota bacterium
GTTCCAGCAGCTGATCGCCGAGGCCGCGTTCGAGGAGCAGCGTCGGCTCGAGACCGGCGACCTCGTGAAGGTCGGGGTCAATGCGTTCGTGGACCCGTCCGCCCCGTCGGTCGACACGCTCGTGATCGGCCCCGAGGCCGAAAAAGCGCAGATCGGCGCTGTGACGCACACGCGCTCGAGCCGCGATGCAGCCGCGGCCGACGGGGCGCTCGCCCGGCTCGTCACGGCCGCGGCCGATCCCGATGCCGGACTGATCGAGCCGTTGATCGACTGCGCCCGGGCGCGATGCACGGAGGGCGAGATCGTGCGCGCGCTCATCGAGGTCTTCGGCAGCTACCGCGAGACGCCGCGCTACTAACCCACGTTGACGTTGACGGGAGGGGTGGGTATACAGGAGGTGGACACCCCGCAATGTGTTGCAACTGCAACGAATCCCGAGAAGGGTGGCGCGAAGGGGGAACGGTGCACGTACCTGATGGGTTCCTGAACGCGGGGGTGTCGGTCGCCACCGGGGTGGTCTCAGCCGGCGGCATCGGCTACAGCCTCGTGAGGGCGAAGGAGACGCTCTCCGAGCGCCTGGCGCCGATGGCGGGCCTGGTGGCTGCGTTCATCTTCGCCGTCCAGATGCTCAACTTCCCGGTCGCCGCGGGCACGAGCGGACACCTGCTCGGCGGTGCCCTGGCGTGCATCGTCGTCGGGCCGTGGGCCGGCGTGATCGCGGTGGCGGTCGTGCTGATCGTCCAGGGCCTCCTGTTCGCCGACGGCGGGCTGACCGCCCTCGGCACGAACATCCTGCTGATCGCGATCATCCCCGGGTGGACCGGCTTCGCGATCTTCCGCGGCATCCGCTCGTTCTTGCCCGGCAACAACGGCTCGGTGATCGGCGCGTCGTTCGTGGCCGCCTTCGCCTCGGTCGTGATCGCGTCGATCGGCTTCGTGATCCTGTACGCGATCGGTGGCACGGGCAACGCCCCCATGGGCACCGTGTTCGGTGCGATGGTGGGTGTGCACTTCCTCGTCGGCATCGGCGAAGGCTTGATCACGGCGCTGACCGTGGGGGCCGTGCTCGCGGTGCGACCCGATCTCGTGTACGGCGCGCAGGACCTCGTGCCCGGCCTGACGGTCGGCGGTCCGGCGGACGTCGCCGTGGGGAGGTCGTGACGATGGCGACCCGCAGAGGTGTCACCGCGATCGTCATCGGAGGGCTGATCGTCGCCCTGGGCCTCGCCTTCTTCGTCAGCCCGCTCGCGAGCTCGAGCCCCGACGGCCTCGAGAAGGTCGCGACCGACGAGGGGTTCATCGACACGGCCGAGGACCACGGGCTGGCCGACAGCCCGCTCGCCGACTACGGGGTCGAGGGCGTGGACAACGAGTCGATCAGCACGGGGCTCTCGGGCATCATCGGCGTGGCGATCACGTTCGGGCTCGCGCTGTTGCTGTTCGGCATCTTCCACGTGCGGCGGGGTCGCGACGACCGAGAGCCGACGGCCGCGGCGACTGGGTAGGACGCGGCGCGGCATGCGGTGAGCGGGAGCCACGGGCACGCACTGTATTTCCACGGCCACAGCGCCGTGCACCGGCTCGCGCCCGAGGCGAAGCTCGCCGCCCAGATCGCGTTCGTCCTGATCGTCGTCGCGACGCCCCGGGAGGCGTTCTGGGCGTTCGGGCTCTACCTGGCGGTCCTGTTCGCGGCGGCCGCGATCGCCGAGGTGCCCGTCGGCTATCTGTTGCGGCGGCTGACGATCGAGCTCCCGTTCGTCGCGTTCGCGTTCTTCCTGCCGATCGTGGGCCAGGGTGAGCGGATCGACGTGCTCGGCCTCTCGCTCTCGGTCGAGGGGCTATGGGGTGCGTGGAACATCCTCGTGAAGGCCACGCTCGGCGTGCTCGCGAGTTCCCTGCTCGCCGCGACGACGACGATGGCGGAGTTCCTGCTCGGCTTCGATCGGCTGCGCATGCCACGAGCCTTCACCTCGATCGCATCGTTCATGGTCCGATACATGGACGTGATCGCCGAGGACGTGCGCCGCATGCGCATCGCGCGGCAGTCCCGCGGGTACGAAGGCCGCTGGATCTGGCAGGCGAGGGCGATCGGCCAGACCGCCGGCGCGCTCTTCATCCGCTCGTACGAGCGTGGGGAGCGGGTCTACCTCGCGATGTTGTCCCGCGGATACGCGGGAGCGATGCCGGATCTGGGGGAGCGCCGCGCTGACAGGGGAGATTGGCTCCGCGCGCTCGCGCTCCCCGCCGTGGCCCTGCCGATCTGCCTGCTCGCGTGGGTGCAGCGGTCGTGACCGACGACGAGACCTGGTCGGGACCAGCCCTCGAGGTGACCGGGCTCGCCTTCGCCTACCCGGGCGGCACGCAGGCCCTGTTCGGCATCGACATCACGATCGGACGTGGCGAGCGCGTGGCGCTGTTGGGACCCAACGGCGCAGGCAAGACCACGCTCGTGCTCCACCTCAACGGCGTGCACGAGGCGCAGGCGGGCTGGGTGCGCGTCGGCGGGCTACCGGTCGTGAAGGAGCACCTGCGCGAGATCCGTCGCCGCGTGGGCATCGTGTTCCAGGACCCGGACGACCAGCTGTTCATGCCGTCCGTCCGCGACGACGTCGCCTTCGGCCCCGCGAACCTCGGGCTGAGTGGCGACGCGCTCGACGAGCGCGTCGTCGAGGCCCTCACGGCCGTCGGCATGGAGGGCGTGATCGACCGAGCGCCCCACCACCTGAGCTTCGGCCAGCGCCGGCGAGTGGCGGTCGCGACCGTGCTCGCCATGCGTCCGCAGATCCTCGTGCTCGACGAACCCTCGTCGAACCTCGATCCGGCGGGGCGGCGGGAGCTCGCCGACATCCTGTTGGGGCTCGACATCACGATGCTGATGGTGACCCACGACCTGCCGTACGCGCTGCAGCTGTGCTCCCGGGCGCTCGTGATGAACGAGGGGCGCATCGTCGCTGACGGCCCCACCCGCACGATCCTGAGCGACGAGGCGTTGATGGCGGCGAACCGGCTCGAGCTGCCGTTCGGGTTCTTCCCCGAGCTCGCCGACACGAAGCGGATCGACGATCGGCCTCGCGAGCCCTGACAGCCTGTCAGGTCGACGTGGCCGCGCAGGCCTCGCAGCGACCCGTGATCGCGAAGTGGGTCAGGTCGGCCTCGAAGCCGTGATGCAACCGGATCAACTCCTGCAGCCT
>DASZOO010000169.1:0-4306 GCA_035550775.1 Actinomycetota bacterium
GTCCCGCAGCTCGCCGCACGCGTTGCGCAGGCGGATCCGCCGCCCCGACCGCAACGCCGTGAGCTGTAGCCTGGCCAACGCCTCGACGGTGGCGGCGTCGGGATGCTCGAGCTCCCTGATGTCGAAGACCACCGGTCCCGCCCCGTCGCGCGTGAGCACCGTTCGCAGGCGTTCGCACAGCGCAGCGATCTCCGCTCGCTCCACGGGCCGGCGCAGCACGAAGGTCGTCGTCATCTCCGTACCAGAGACCCGCCCCCGTGCGAGGATTCATCGCTGCCGGCTCTGAGAGCCAGGCCTACGTTTCGCCAGGCGGTTCGTACGTCGTGATCTCGATCTCGTGCCCGTCGGGGTCCTCGAAGGAGATCGACCAGGCGATCGTGTAGTTCCCCTCGTGCACCTCGATGCCTCTGGCGCGCACCTCTTCCCGTGCTCGTTCGAGCCCCTCCCGCGACGTGCGGAACCCGATGTGGCTCATGTCGTCGGGGTCTCGCGCCGGCGGGTCGTGCGACGTCCGTTCGTTCGGGAAGAGCGCGACGCCGCTGCCGTTGGCTTCCATCACGGCGGGGAAGCTGTCCCACACCTCCTCGTGGACCCGCCGCAATCCCAGAACGTCGCGGTACCAGCGAACGGACCGATCGACGTCGCTGACGTTGATCCCGACGTGGTCGAGCGCCTCGAGCTCCATGTCGCCTCCTTCGTCTCTCGATGCGGAAACGCGAAGCGCCGTCGAGGTCATCCCTGGGCTTCCGGATGCTTGCCGCGGTCCGTGGACTGACGTCGCGTCTACTCCCGAGGTGGTACGCGCAGGCGCGCCCTGGTGCCGATGACGCGAGCTCGTGCACCGGCCTACGCTCGTTCCATGTCGGCGAACGAGCTGATCTCGAGCGGCCGGCAGGCGCCGCGGTCGACCGTGGCGGTCGACGGCATGCTCGCCGCCGCCGTGGCGGTCTTCATCACGCTCGGCACGTACTTCGCGGCGCAAGGCCAACCGGCCCGACGGCCCTTCGATGCCGGTGCGGTCGCGATCCTCCTCGTCTCCGCCGGCGCGTTGACCGCACGACGCGTGCATCCGGTCGCGACCTTGGCGACGGTCTTCCTGGCCACCCTGGCCTATCTGTCGCTCGGATACGCCCAGGGGCCGATCTGGATCCCCCTGATCATCGCGTACTTCAGCGCCGTGCTCGGCGGGAAGGCGATCGTCGCGGCGGGGTTCGCCATCGCGGGTTTCCTCCTGTTCCCGTGGCTCGATCGCCTGCTTCGGGGCCTGCCGGCACCGTCGATCGTCGGCCTGGTCGCCCTGGCGGCCTGGCTGCTCGTGCTCTTGGGCGCCGCCGAGGTGATCCGTATCCGGCGAGAACGTGCGTTCCAGGCGCTCCGTGTCCGCGAAGAGGAAGCGCGAGGCAGGGCGACCGAGGAGCGGCTGCGCATCGCGCGCGAGCTGCACGACGCCCTGGGCCACCACCTCTCGTTGATCAGCGTGCAGGCCGGGGTGGCGTTGCACGTGAACGAGGAGCTGCCCGAGCCGGTGCGCGGCTCCCTCACGGCGATCAAGCGGTCGAGCAAGGAGGCGTTGACCGAGCTCCGATCGGTGCTCGACATCCTCCGACAGGAGGGCGAGCAGGCGCCTCGATCGCCCACCTCGACCCTCGAGCGGCTCGACGACCTGGTCTCGCAGGCGACCGCTGCAGGGCTCGATGTGCACACCGCGACCGTCGGCGACGTGCGCCCGCTGCCGTTCGGCGTCGACGTGGCGGCGTTCCGCATCGTGCAGGAGGCGCTCACCAACGTCGCTCGCCATGCGGGGAAGGCCAGCGCGACGGTGCAGCTCGACTACGGGGACCACGACCTCGTCGTGCAGGTCGACGACGACGGGACGGGCTCTTCCACGCCGGCGATGCCGGGCACCGGGAAGGGCGTGCTGGGCATGCGCGAGCGTGCCGCGGCGCTGGGCGGCGAGCTGGAAGCCGAGCCCAAACCGGGCGGCGGGTATCGGGTGCGCGCTCGGCTTCCCCTGGACGGGGTCCGATGATCACCGTGCTGCTCGCCGACGACCAGGCCCTCGTGCGGGCCGGGTTCCGGGTGCTGCTCGATGCGCAGGACGACATCGAGGTGGTCGGAGAGGCCGACGACGGGGAGGCGGCGGTACGCATGGCGTCGGAGCTCGTGCCCGACGTGGTCCTGATGGACATCCGCATGCCGGGCGTCGACGGACTCGAGGCCACCCGGCGGATCGTCGCGGACGAGCACCTCGACCGCACCCGGATCGTCATCCTCACGACGTTCGATCTCGACGAATACGTCTTCGAGGCCCTCCGCGTCGGGGCGAGCGGCTTCCTACTGAAGGACACCGATCCCGCCGAGCTGGTGGGAGGCGTCCGCGCCATCGCGCGTGGCGATGCGTCGCTGTCGCCGCGGGTCACGAGACAGGTGATCGAGGCGATCGCGGACCACGACGACCCGGGGCTGCCGGCGGGCTCGAGATCGGACCGTGTGCTGGCCACCGTGATGTTCAGCGACATCGTGTCGTCGACCGAGCGTGCCGCGGACATGGGAGACCGGCGTTGGCGCGACGTGCTCGACCGTCACGATGCGCTGATCAGGCGGGAGCTCGACCGGCACGGCGGCCGCGAGGTCAAGACCACCGGCGACGGATTCCTCGCGCTGTTCGACGCGCCGGCGCGCGCGATCAGATGTGCGGTGGCGATCAGGGATGCGCTGGCCGCCGAGGGCGTGCAGGTCCGGATCGGCCTGCACGCGGGCGAGGTCGAGCTGCGAGGCGCCGATGTGGGCGGCATCGCCGTGCACATCGGCTCACGGGTGCTCGGGTCGGCCGAACCGAGCGACGTGGTCACGACGAGCACCGTCAAGGACCTCGTCGCCGGATCGGGCATCGGGTTCGCCGACCGCGGCGAGCACGCGCTCAAGGGTGTGCCCGACCGGTGGCGATTGTTCGCCGTCACGGATGCGGCTGCATCATGACCGAGGTGCTGCTCGTCGACGATCAGGCCCTCGTGCGCGCCGGGTTCAAGGCGCTGCTCGACGCCCAGGACGACATCGAGGTCGTCGGCGAGGCGGGAGACGGAGACGAGGCGCTCCGTCTGGTCACCGAACTCGCGCCCGACGTCGTCCTGATGGACATCCGCATGCCGCGTCTCGACGGGCTCGCCGCGACCCGGGCGATCGCGGCCGACGAGCGGCTCGTGGACACGAAGGTCGTGATCCTCACGACGTTCGGTCTCGACGAGTACGTCTTCGAGGCGATCAGGGCGGGGGCGAGCGGGTTCCTGGTGAAGGACACGGAGCCCGCGGAGCTGATCCACGCGGTGCGCGTGGTCGCCGATGGCGAAGCGCTGCTGTCGCCGGCGATCACGAAGCGGCTGATCGAGGAGTTCGCGGTTCGGGCCAAGCAGGTGGAGCCCGCCGGAGACCTGGAGCGCCTGACGGAGCGGGAGCGTGAGGTGATGGCGCTCGCCGCGGAGGGATTGTCGAACGCAGAGATCGCCCGGCGTCTGGTCGTGAGCCCGGCGACCGCGAAGACGCACGTGAGCCGGGCGATGGTCAAGCTCGGTGCCCGGGACCGGGCCCAACTCGTGGTCATGGCCTACGAGTCGGGCCTGGTCGCCCCGGGCTGGCGCGACCGAACGTGATCAGCCGCCCTGCTGGAGCACCCCCAGCCGCTCCCGGTACTCGTCGGCCGAGATCTCGCCTCTGGCGAACCGTTCGCCGAGGATCGCCTCGGGGGAGGGTGGCCCGTGCGAGTGGTCGTGCTGTCGGCGCCATCCGCCACGGAACGCGACGATCGCGAACACGACGAGGGCGATCCACAATAGCGGGAAGACCAGGAACCACGGCCCACCGGCCCCGTTCCCCCATGTCATCAGCATGCTCGATGCACCTCCTCCGGTCGGACACCTCCATCGTCGCCGCCGAGACGGCCGTCGACGTCGGACCAGGGGAGTGTTCCGGACTACCGCGTCGGGCGCAGCTTCAGGCGCTCTCGGCCACCCTGGCCTTCACGAGCTTGCGCACCAGTGCCTTGGGCAGCGGCGCGTCGGGGGTGAACCGGATCGAACCCTTGCCGGTCTCGTAGCGTTCGAGCTCGGATCGGTGGGCGTCCATGACGGCGGTGCCCATCAGGTAGAAGGCGCAGTGGTGCTTGCCCGCGCCGTACGAGACGAGCGGATGCCCGCGGAGCTTGAACGCCGGTACGCCGTAGCTGATCGCCTCGGTGGCCTCGGGCGCGGCCTTCGCGATCGTCGCGCGAAGGCTCTGGAGCACCTCGCGCTGATCGTCGGGAAGCTTCGCG
>DASZOO010000170.1:0-7265 GCA_035550775.1 Actinomycetota bacterium
GCCGCTCACGAGGGACCGAGTGCTGCACGCCGCCGTCGCCCTGGCGGACGACGGTGGCATCGAGTCCCTGAGCATGCGGAGGCTCGCTCAGGCCCTCGACGTGGTGCCCATGGCCCTCTACCGGCACGTGGCCAACAAGGAGGAGCTCCTCGGCGGCCTCGTCGATGTGGTGATCGGCGAGATCGATCCTCCGCGGACCGACGCCGATTGGAAGACCGCGTTGCGAGAGCGGATCCTCTCGGCCCGCCGCGCGCTCCTGCGCCATCCGTGGGCATCGAGGGTGATGGAGTCGCGGGCCACCCCCACGCCCGTCGTGCTCGCCTACATGGATTCGATGATCGGGATGCTCCGCACGGGGGGGTTCTCGCTCGATCTCACCCACCACGCGTTGCACGCGATGGGGAGCCGCATGTTCGGGTTCACCCAGGAGCTGTTCAACGACACCAGTGAGGCAGACCCGCAGGCCGAGGCAGCGATGTGGGAGGCCGTCGCCGACACCTACCCGCACGTCTACGAGATCTTCACCACGATCTCCCATGACGACGGATCCGTCGTCGGTCCGGGCTGCGACGATCAGTTCGAGTTCGAGTTCGCCCTGGACCTGATGCTCGACGGTCTCGAGCGGCTCAAGGAGCGCCCGGGGCGAGCGGATCACGCCGGCAAGAGGACCGGAGCGGGTGGATAGACTCGCCGCCATGACGTCCAACGATCAGGAACCCTGGCCCGAGCCGCCGCTGACCGGCGACGACGCGACCGCGATCGTGGCGTCCCTCGAGCGTCAGCGCGCGACCCTCGCGTGGAAGTGCGGCGGCCTCGACGCGACCGGTCTCCGCGCGAAGGCTGCCTCGTCCTCGATCACCCTCGGCGGCCTGCTGAAGCACTTGGCCCTGGTCGAAGACGACAAGTTCACGTGGAAGATCGCCGGCGAACCGATGCCTGCCCCCTGGAGCACCATCGACTGGAACGCCGATCCGGACTGGGAATGGCACTCCGCCGCCGACGATGCTCCCGAGGAGCTCTACGCGCTATGGAGCGAAGCCGTGGCCCGCTCCCGCGTCGTGCTCGACGACGTGTTGTCCAACGGCGGCCTCGACCGGCCGGTGACGACCATGACCGACGACGACGGACGCTCGCCCGACGTCCGTCGGGTGCTCTGCGACCTGCTCGAGGAGTACGCGCGACACGTCGGCCACGCCGACATCATCCGGGAGTCGATCGACGGGCTGGTCGGCGAAGACCCCCCTCACTGACCGCGACTGGACGGACGTCGTTCGCGGCTCCTAGGGTCGTTCCATGACGAACACACCGATCATCCTGGTTCCCGGGTTCTGGCTCGGCGCGTGGGCCTGGGACGAGGTCGCCGATCTGCTGCGAGCCGATGGCCACGACGTCACAGCGCTGACGCTGCCCGGTCTCGAGTCGGCTGATGCCGACCGATCGTCGATCACGTTCGACGACCACGTCGAGGCGGTGTGCGACGCGGTCAGGGCGGCGGGTTCGCCCGTGGTGCTCGCCGTGCACAGCGGTGCCGGCGGGGTCGGCCACGCGGCGAGCGACCGCATCCCCGAGCTCATCGCACACATGGTCTACGTCGACACCGGCGCCGCGTCGGCCGCGCTCGATCCCGACTTCGACGCCGTCGAGAAGCCCTTGCCCACGCAGCAGGAGCTCGAGGACGAGGAGAACCTCGACGGGCTATCGGAGGAGCAGCTCGAGACATTCCGGCGGCGGGCGGTGCCGGAACCCGGCGCGGCCCTGCGCGAGGGGCCCGAGCTCACGAACGACGCGCGGCTCGACGTGCCCAGCACGGTCATCGCCACGGCGTTCGACTCCGACGCGTACCGCGAGGCCGTGAAGGAAGGCTATCCCTTCCTCGCGGGTCTGGCCGACCTGCGGAACCTCACGTACGTGGACCTGCCGACCAGTCACTGGCCGATGTGGTCCCGTCCGAAGGATCTCGCCGAGATCATCGGGGGCATCGCGAAGGGCTAGTCAATCGGCACCTCGGCACGCCTGGGCACGAGCCTGCGGTTGTCCTATGATGCTAGGACAATAGACATGACGGAGGTGGGCCGTGATCGGCTTCAGGCTCGATGGTCGCTCCAACGTGGTTCCCTACCTGCAGCTCGTGGAACAGGTGCGGCAGGCGCTCCGCACCGGGCTGCTGGAGCCCGGCGACCGTCTCCCGACGGTTCGCGAGGTAGCCGAGAGCGTCTCGATCAACCCCAACACGGTGCTGAAGGCCTACCGGCAGCTCGAGCACGAGGGGCTCGTCGAGGGGCGGCCGGGGCAAGGGACGTTCGTGGTCGGCTCGCTCGCCGGACCGTCGCTGGCGAGCCACGCCGCTCTCCGTCGTGAGCTGCGCGCCTGGCTGCGGAAGGCCCACACCGCCGGCCTGGAGCCCGAGGACATCGAAGCGCTGTTCGGCACTACGTTGCATGCGTTCGAAGCCGAGGGAGCCGCGTGACGGCGGCCCTCGAGACCACCGGCCTGTCGAAGCGCTACGGGCGCACGTGGGCCCTGCGAGACTGCACGCTCGCGGTGCCCCAGGGTCGCGTGGCCGCGGTCGTCGGACCGAACGGCGCCGGGAAGACCACGTTGATGCGTCTCGCCGTGGGCCTGCGCAGGCCGACGAGGGGTTCGGTCTCCGTCTTCGGCCGCACCCCTCGGGACGATGCCGCATCGCTCGCACGTGTCGGGTTCGTCGCGCAGGAAACGCCGCTGTATCGCGACCTGACGGTCGCCGACCACCTCGAGATGGGGCGGCGTCTGAACGGCGTGGGCTGGGACCAGCCGTCGGCCGCCGAACGGCTCGGCAAGCTCTCGATCCCGCTCGACCGCCGGGCCGGCGAGCTCTCGGGCGGACAGCGAGCGCAGGTCGCCCTCACGATCGCGCTCGCGAAGCGCCCGGACCTGCTCGTGCTCGACGAGCCGGTCGCCAGCCTCGATCCCCTTGCGAGACGGACGTTCCTGTCCGAGCTGATGGGTGAGATCGCGACGCGCGAGCTCACCGTGCTGCTCTCCTCCCACCTGATCGCCGATCTGGAACATCGCTGCGACTATCTGGTGATCCTGTCGGATGCCCGGGTGCAGGTGCTCGGTGACGTCGAGGAGCTGCTGGCGTCGCACCGCGCGCTCGTGGGTCCCGTCGACGCGCCGTCGCCCAACGGTTCGATCGTCTCCTCGCACAGCACCGATCGCCAGCGCACCCTCGTCGTCCGCTCCGAGGCGCGGTCCCCCGCACCACCGCCGTGGGCCGCCCAACCGATCTCGCTCGAGGACCTCGTGCTCGCCTACCTGAGCGAACCGGGTGCGGGAACGCTTCCCGGACCGGAGGGCACGGCGTGATCTGGCTCGCATGGCGCAGACGACGCGGGGCGCTCATCGCGACCGGCGCCGCGCTGGTCGTCGCGGCGGTGCTCCTGTACCTCACGGGCCGGTCGATGTGGGACATCTTCCACGACGGCGGGCTGGCGGCGTGCATCTCGAACCTCCACGGCGCGCGCTGGGTGGCCGCCGACGGCGGGTGTCAGGACGAGGCGCAGGCGTTCGCGGCGCGCTTCTTCCCGATGCGGCTGCTCGGGCTCGCGCTGTTCACGTTCGTGCCGATGGTCGTCGGCATGTTCTGGGGAGCGCCGGCGATCGCGCGCGAGCTCGAGGACGACACCGTCTCGTTGGTCTGGACCCAAGGAGTGAGCCGACGACGCTGGGCATGGACCCAGCTGGCGTTCGTCGCCGCCGTCGCGGTGGTGACGATGGGTCTGTTCGCGATCCTCGCCACCTGGTGGTACGGCCCGCTGAACGCCGCCACCGGCGACCGCTTCCAGTGGTTGATCTACGACCAGCAGGGGTTCGTCCCGGTCGGGTACGCGGTCTTCGCCACGCTCCTGGCCGCCTTCATCGGAGCGCTCACGGGTCGAACCGTGCGGGCGATGGCGATCACCGCCGTCGGGTTCATCGTCGCGCGGTTCGGCATCGCCGTCTTCTGGCGCCCCCGGTTCATGGCCGGCCTCGAGCGCACCTATCCGGTCGTCACCGAGCGTGTTCCCAATCGCCTGCTCGGCGACTGGCTGTACGGGGGCGGAGGGCCCGGCGTCGGGGTCGTGATGACGGCGGGCGGAGATCGGGCCGCCGGTGGACAGCGCGTCTGCCCGCCTCTCGACCCCGCCTGTTTCGCCGACATCGGCCGGGGAGCATTCAATCTGGAGCTGTACCACCCGGCCAGCCGCTTCTGGACGTTCCAGTCGATCGAAACCGGGATCTACCTCGCGCTCGCGCTCGCCCTGGGGGCCGCCACCGTCTGGTGGGTGCGCCGGCGCCTGGTCTGAACGGGTCAAGCTTCCCGGCGGTCCGTGCTCACGGGACCCGTCGGCGGTATCGTCGGTCGCGCATGTCGAACGATCGCCCGTACGTCGAGGAGAACGCTCGGGAGCTCGAGCGCATGCGCGCCCTGATCGAGGGCATGAGCGAGGAGCAGCTCCGCATCCCCGTGAACGATCACTGGACCGTGGCGGGCGTGCTCGGACACATCGCCTTCTGGGACGCTCGGATGCTGTCGCTCGCGGACAAGCTCGAGCGCGGCGTGCCGTTCTCGCCGTCCGACACCGAACCCGAGGATGTGGACTGGATCAACGACGCCTCGCGCCCGCTGATCCATGCGATCCCACCGCTCGAGGCGGCCCGGCTGGCGCTGCGTATCGCCGAGGATACGGATACCAGGGTGGCAACCCTTCCACCGGATCGTCTGTGGCCGCGCGACCCGCACAGCCCGCTCTACGCCGTACGCGCGTCGCACCGAGGCGAACATCTCGACGACATCGACGACGCGCTGCGGACCCGCTGACCCGCTCCCGGATCTACGAGATGTCTCCTGCCGCCTGAAAGCGCTCAGTCCGACGTCGGACCGACGCGGTAGGTCGCGCCCACGAACTGCCCGCGACGTTCCACGGTGACCAGCGTCAGGTCCGAGGCGAGCAGACGCCGTGGCAACAGCGGGGCCCCGGCGCCCAGCGTGACCGGCGCGATGTCCAGCTGGATCTCATCGAGGAGCCCTGCGTCGGCGAACCGTCCGACCAGTTCGCCGCCCCCGACGAGCCAGATGTTCCTGCCGTCGGCGGCGTCGACCATCTCCCGGTGCACGGGAGCCACCTGGCCCTGCACGAACCGGAGATCGGCTCCGGTGATCGCCGGGAGCTCCCGGTGCGAGAACACCCAGCACGGGGTGGCGCCGTAGTACTCCCGCCACTTCTCGGGATGATCGAGGAGCTGCTCGTGCTCGAGCACCCACTCGTAGGTCGTCGAACCCATCGCCATCGCTCCGACCTCGCCGAAGAACCGGGCGAACCGCTCCTCGTGGCCGACGTCGTCGTCACCTTCCGGTACCTGGAAGAGCCACTCGAGCGAGTGGTGCTCGTCGGCGATGAACCCGTCGATGCTGGTCGCTGTGTAGTACTGCGTCTTCCCCATGGCCTCAAGACTGGCACGCCCGAGGTCCGGTGGCTCGCGATTTGACCGCCCCGACGGGCCCGGGCAATCCTGGTCGTCGGCGTCCGTGGCCGGATGACATGTATCGAGCCGGAGGGTCGACCGATGAGCGCGAGCACCGATCTGGGCCGCCACGAGCTCTACCAGGCCGACGGCCTGCTGCCCTGCGACCTCGTCATGAAGGGCGGCATCACCAGCGGTGTCGTCTATCCGCTGGCCGTGTGTGAGATCGCGCAGCGGTTCCAGCTCAGGAACGTGGGCGGCAGCTCCGCGGGGGCGATCGCCGCGGCGGCGGCAGCCGCTGCAGAGGTCGGACGACGGGTGCCGGACGCGGGGTTCGCCGCGCTCGCCCGGCTTCCCGGTGAGCTTGGGGCCACCGTCCCCGGAACCGGCGAGTCGCGCCTCTCCTCGTTGTTCCAGCCGTCGGATGCCACGAGGATCCCGATGACCGCGCTGAAGGCGGTGCAAGGCCATGCCGGAACGTGGCGTCGGGTTCGGGCCCTCGTCACCATCGTGGTGAAGGCGAGGCCGTGGCCGGTCGTGGGGGCACTCGTCGTCGGAGCGATCGGCCTGGCGACCGGCATCGTGGCCGCGTCCGGCATCGATCGGACCGTGCTCGCCGTCGTCACGGTGTTGTTCGCGGTGACGTGGCTCGCGGTGTGGGCCCTCGTCGGCCTCCTGGTCGCCGCCCTGCGAACGGCTCGGCGCTCCACGGCGGCGATCGTGTCGAACGACTTCGGCGTGTGCTCCGGGGCGGACGATCCGGCGGCTCGGGAGCCCGGGCTCTCGACGTGGCTCGCGGACCGACTCGATCAGCTGGCGGGGAAGCCGCCAACCGCGGGCCCGCTCACGTTCGGCGACCTCCGCGCTGCGGGCGTTTCGCTCAAGGTCTTCACCACGAACCTGTCCGACGGCACTCCCTACACCGTGCCGTTCAAGAACCCCGATCGCATCCTGTTCGACCCGGACGAGCTGCGTCGCTCGCTGCCCGATCGCGTCGTCGACTGGATGGTCGAGAAGGGAGAGCCGTTCGCGGAGCGTGGGTCGCGCGCCGGCCTGGTCCGGCTTCCGGCACCCGACGACATCCCCGTCGTGTTCGCGACGCGCCTGAGCTTGAGCTTCCCCGTGCTCATCAGCGCCGTCCCCCTGCACGTGCGAGGAGGACGCAGCGGCCAGCCGGTCAAGTCGTGGTTCTCCGACGGAGGCATCACCAGCAACTTCCCGGTGCATTTCTTCGACAGTCCCTTCCCTCGGTGGCCGACGTTCGGCATCAACCTGGGGCGGTTCCTGCCGGGTGAGAGCGCCGATGTCCCCGAGCAGGGCATCTGGGCGCCGGCCGACAACGCGGGCGGGTTCCAGCCTCCAGTGCGCGACATCACCCACCTGACCGGCTTCCTCTCCGCGGTCGCTGACACGATGCAGAACTGGCTCGACGCAGCTCAGGTCAGGCAGCCCGGATACCGCGACCGCGTCGTGCTCGTGAGGCACACGGCACGCGAGGGAGGCATGAACCTGAACATGGAGGAGGACACGATCGCGCACCTGGCCGGTCGCGGAGCGGCCGCGGGAAGGCTCCTGCGCGGGCGGTTCGGTCAGTCTCGGCCGGAACCGCCCGGGCCGTTGTCGTGGGAGAACCACCGGTGGCTTCGGTACCGCTCGACGATGGACATGCTCGAGGGCCTGGCGCGCCGCATGCCGATCGGCTGGACGTGGCAACCCGAACGCGGGGATCGGAGCTACCCCCAGCTCCTGCAGGCTGCCAAGGACGACGCGCCAGGCTA
>DASZOO010000171.1:0-1595 GCA_035550775.1 Actinomycetota bacterium
GGTAACCCGGAAGGAGGCGACGATGAGTCGGACCATCGACGTGGTGGGCGTACCGAGCAGCATGGGGGCATTCGCGCCCGGACAGGAACGTGCCCCCTCCGCGCTGCGTGCCGCGGAACTCGTCGAACGACTGAGGACGGCCGGTGCCGACGTGCGTGACCACGGCGATGGAGCCGCCCGACGATGGTCCCCCGATCGGGAGCATCCATTCGCCCAACACGTGGGACCCGTCCGCGACGTCGCGCTCGAGACGGCGGCGAGGGTCGCCGACGTGGACGGCGACCTCTCGCTCGTGCTCGGCGGAGACTGCACGATCGAGCTCGGCACGCTCGCCGGGCTCCAGGCGCGACTCGACGGGCGGATCGGTCTCGTCTACTTCGATCTGCACGCCGACATGAACACACCCTCGACCGTGCGTTGGGGAGCCCTCGACTCGATGGGCATGGCTCACGCGCTCGGGGACGACCTGGCCGCCCCCGCACTCGCGAAGGCGTTCGCTCGCACCCCTCTGCTGCAGCCCGACGAGCTCTGGTTGTTCGGGCTCGGCCACGGCCAGGATCACGAGCGGGAACGGATCGCCGCGCTGGACATCGACCGGACGCCCGTCGAGGACGTCGTCGCCGATCCCCCCGCCGCCGCCGAACGCGCCCTCGGCGTCCTCGAGCAGCGAGTCGACCACCTCGCGGTGCACCTGGATCTCGACGTGATCGACTTCGTCGACCTGCCGCTGCAGGAGAACGTCGATCGGAACGAGGGGCTCTCGTTCGACGCGACGATGGCGGCGCTCGGCACCCTGCTCGCGCATCGGGCCGTCGTGTCGTTGACGATCTGCGAGCTGAATCCCGACCACGACCCCGACGGCTCGGCCGTACCGCGGTTCGTCGAGGGGCTCGTCGGGGCGCTGAGCCGAGAGCCGGCTGCGGCGGGTTCGGGCGACGATGTCGATCTGGGGGCTCCTCGTTCGTCGTCTCGGTAGCGCGGACGACGGAGCTCCGCGCCCGGCGAGGAGGAGGACCCATGGCGGACTTCGTGCTGTTGTATCGAGGCGGCTCGACGCCCGAGAGCGAGGAGGAGCGCGCAGCCGTGACGGACGCGTGGACCTCGTGGTTCGGCGAGCTGGGCGGCGCCGTCAAGGACGGCGGCAACCCGTTCACCGAGTCGGCGCGGCACGTGCGCGCCGACGGCTCGATCGGCGACGTGCCCGCCTCGGGCATGGCGACCGGGTATTCGATCGTGCAGGCCGGGTCGCTCGACGAGGCGACCGCGGTCGCGAAGGGCTGCCCGGTGCTGACGAGCGGCGGGGAGATCGAGGTCTACGAGACCTTCCCCGTGATGTGAGGCATCACGCGGGCGGGAGGGCCCCACGGGCCCTTCCGTCCGGTCGATGAGGAAGAACGCTCTCGCCTCTCGGCAGCAGGACCACGCCACCGATCGACGCCGCGAACACACCCACTGAAGCGGCCACGAACACCGCACGCGGACTCATCAGGTCGACGAGCACGCCCCCGATCGCGTACGCGAGTCCGCTGCCGAGGAACGCCGCCGTCTTCGTCAGCCCGAACACGCGACCCAACATCGCCGAGGGCACCGAGCGC
>DASZOO010000172.1:0-12214 GCA_035550775.1 Actinomycetota bacterium
GTTCGACCTGGCGATCCGGCTTCCCGACGAGGACGACCGGTTCGGCTTCCATCGGGGCCTGGCGCTGGCGGGCAGCGCGCTGCCGATCCTGGCCGTGCACGACGATGCCGGATGGCATCACGTGCCGTTCGAGAACCTGGGGGAGAGCTTCTACTCGGTCGCGGGTGACTACCGCGTGACGTTCGTCACGCCGCCGGCACTCGGCACGGCGGCGAGCGGCATCGTGACGGGTCGGCGCGAGACGAACGCGGGCGGGGTCCGAACGACGTACACGGCCGAGAAGGTGCGCAACTTCGCGTGGGCCGCGGGACGGCTCCGCACGGTGCGACGCTCCAAGCACGGGGTCGATGTCGTCGTCTCCTACCAACCCGAGGCCGTGCGGCGGGCGCGGGCGCGCGCGGTGGCCGATGATTCTGCGCGCATCATGGCCCGTCTCGCCCTGGCGTACGGCCGGTACCCGTACCCGGAGGTCGACGTCGTGCTGGCGGGGTTCGGGCGCTTCGGGGGCATGGAGTACGGCACGATCGTGTTCTCCCAGCCGGGGCGAGGAACGATCGCGCACGAACTTGCGCACCAGTGGTTCTTCGGCATCGTGGGCAACGACGAGTACCGGGAGCCGTGGCTCGACGAGTCGTTCGCCGCCTGGGCCGGCCGCGAGGTGCTTGGTCCGTCGGCCCGTTGCCGCGGCATCTCGTGGCCGAGCCCGCAGGTCGCGCTCACGAACGACATGGCCTACTGGGCGGCTCACCCCGGCCACTACTGGGTGGTCTACCGGGGCGGAGCGTGCATGCTGACGGACCTCTCGCGGCGGTTCGGGCACGATCGGTTCCAACGCATCGTCGGGCGGTACGTGCGAGGTCACCGCCTCGGCATCGCCCGCACCGAGGACTTCATGGCCAGGATCGAGACCGCGGCCGCTAGGCACCTGGACGGCTTCGACGCCGCTGCCTATTGGAGCCGGTGGAGGGTCGATCCCTCCTGAGGTCCAGGCCGGCGTCGCACGGGGCCGCGAACTCGGGCTAGGATGGCGCCCTCGCACCAAGTCGAAGGGGGAACGGCGTGGCCAGGCACAACGTGGTTGAACAGCTCTCGCGGGTTCCCCTGTTCTCCGGTTGCTCCCGCAGGGACCTGCAGACCGTGGCTCGCGTGGTCAAGGACATCGACCACGGTGAGGGCACCGTGATCGCCCGAGAAGGCGAGCCCGGCGTCGGGCTGTTCGTGATCGTCGAGGGCACCGCCGACGTCACGATCGGCGGTGTGAAGAAGGCGTCTCTCGGGCCGGGCGACTTCTTCGGGGAGATCGCCTTGCTCGACGGCGGACCTCGAACCGCCACGGTCACCGCCACGTCCGACATCCAGATGCTCGGGCTGACCGAGTGGGTGTTCCGCGGCCTGATGCAGGAGCATCCGTCGATCGCGGTCAAGACCTTGCAGCAGATGGCGAGCCGCCTGCGCAACGCCACCAAAGCCGCGGTCGCCTGACGCGGCCCTGCCGGGCGAGGCTCGCTGCCGAGCAGGCTCGCCGATGACCGAGGAGCCCTCACCTCACGTCGTCTCCGTCGCGGAACGTCGCGCGGCGGCGCGAGCACGCAAGGACTTCCAGACGGCCGATGCCCTTCGCGACGAGCTCGCGGCCGCAGGTTGGACCGTGGTCGACGAGCCCGGCGGCGCGTGGCGATTGGAGCCCGCCGCCGGACCGGAGGTCCCCCGTTTCCTTCATCCCGCCCAGGTCCCCTCGGTGCTCGACGATCCGCCCGTCGACGACGCCAGCGTGCACTGGGTCGCCGAGGGCTGGCCGGCCGACGTCGTTCGCGCGATCGCATCGTTCCGCGCCCACCAGGGGAAGCGACGGATCCGCTACGTCGTGACCGACGTGACCGGCGCCGACCCGGCTGCGTTCGGGGGCGACCACGACGACGTGGAGGTGGTCTCGCTCGAGCCCGGCACCGGCTGGGGCGCGGCCGTCAACGCGGGCATCCGCCGCGCGACGGGACGCATCGTGCTGTTGATGGACGGATCGATCGAGCTCGCCGGCGACGCGATCGGCCCGCTCGAGCGGGCCCTCGACGATCCCGCGACCGGCGTCGCCGGTCCGTTCGGCCTGCTCACGCACGACCTGCGCGAGTTCCGCGAGTCGACGGACCCCGGACCGTGCGACGCGATCGAGGGCTACTGCATGGCGCTCCGTCGCGAGGTGCTCGTCGACGTGGGCGGCGTGGACGAGCGGTTCCGCTGGTACCGCACGGCCGACATCGAGCTGTCGTTCCGCGTGAGGGACCGCGGGTTGCGTGCCGAGGTCGTACCCGTGCCGCTGATCCGCCACGAGCATCGCATGTGGTTCGAGACCGATCCGGCGGATCGGGAGACGTGGTCGAAGCGCAACTTCTCCCGCTTCCTCGACCGGTGGCGTGATCGGTGGGATCTGGTGCTGGAACCCCGGCCCCCCGGCGGCACCGGGTAACGCCCGATCAGTCGATCGTTGGCATCGGCGGCGCGGGAGGCATCGCGATCTGCGGCGCGCGCTTCGGTCCGGGCTCCGGGGCCTTGGCCACGGCGGCTGCGGCCGCGGACTCACGCTCCTTCGCCTCCTCCTGTTGCCGGAGCTGCTCGAGGTTGGGGATCGGCTTCGTTCCGCTCGTGTACGCCTCGAGGTCCTCGCCGTCGATCGTCTCGGTCACGAGCAGCAGCGCCGAGAGCCGGTCGAGCATGTCGCGGTGCTGCATGAGGATGCGCTCGGCCTGGTCGTGGGCGTCGTTCAGCAGCCGGGTGACCTCGTCGTCGATCTTCTCGGCCGTGCCGCCGGAGATCTTCGGGCCCGTGAAGATCGCGTTCGGGTCGTCCGGGCCGAGCGAGAGAGGGCCGACCTTGTCGCTCATGCCGTACTGGGCCACCATGGCCCGCGCGATCTGCGTGGCTTTCTCGAGGTCGTTCTGAGCGCCCGTCGAGATCTCACCGTACACGAGCTCCTCGGCGACCCGGCCGCCCATCGCGTACGCCAGGGTCTCCTTGAGCTCCGGCTCGGTCGCGAGGAACCGATCCTCCAGCGGCCGGGTCATCGTGAGCCCGAGCGCCGCGGTGCCGCGGGGGATGATCGTGATCCGGTGCACCGGGTCGAGGTTCTCTGAGTAGTGCGCGACGAGCGCGTGTCCCATCTCGTGGGACGCCACGCGTGCCTTCTCCTTCTCGCTCATCACGCGCGACTTGCGTTCGAGGCCCATCGACGCCCGGTCGATCGCCTCCTCGAGCTCGTCCATCGTGACCGCGTTCTTCTCGCGGCGGGCGGCGAGCAGCGCCGCCTCGTTGACCACGTTCTCGAGGTCGGCGCCGGTGAACCCGGGCGTGCGGGCGGCGATCGTGCGCAGCTCGACGGTGGGGGAGAGCGCGACGCCGCGGGCGTGCACCCGCAGGATCTCCTCGCGGCCCTTCAGGTCGGGCCGGTCGACGACGACCTGCCGGTCGAACCGCCCGGGGCGCACCAGGGCGGGGTCCAGCACGTCGGGACGGTTCGTCGCGGCCATGATGATGACGCCCTTCGACGCGTCGAAGCCGTCCATCTCGACGAGCAGCTGGTTCAGCGTCTGCTCCCGCTCATCGTGCGCTCCGAGCCCTGCCCCGCTCATGCCGCCGCGGCCCTTGCCGATCGTGTCGATCTCGTCGAGGAAGACCAGCGCCGGCGCCTTCTCCTTCGCCTGCTGGAACAGCTCGCGCACGCGCGCGGCGCCCAACCCGACGAACATCTCGACGAACTCCGAGCCGCTCATGAAGAAGAAGGGCACGTTCGCCTCGCCGGCGACGGCGCGGGCGAGCAGGGTCTTGCCGCACCCGGGAGGACCGAGCAGCAGCACGCCCTTGGGGATGCGTCCGCCCAGCCGTTGGTACTTCTTCGGGTTCGAGAGGAACTCGACGATCTCGCGGAGCTCGTCCTTGGCCTCGTCGACGCCGGCGACGTCGGCGAACGTCGTCTTCATCTCCTTGCGGTCGTAGATCTTGACCTTGTTCTTGCCCATGTTCAGCGCGCCGGACGCCCCGCCGCCCATGCGGCGGAACACGAACCAGTAGATGCCGATCATGATCAGCGCGAACGGCAGGATGTTGATCAGCAGCGAGAGGAACACGCTTGGCTGCTCGAACTCGAAGTTGACGTCGTTGTCCTGCAGGAACGTCGCCAGGTCCTGGGTCTGGAAGTTCGGCGCGAGCGTGGTCGTGAAGTCCTGGACGCCTTCGTCGGTGGTGATGGCGCCCGTGATGGCCGAGTCGGAGATCTTGACGGTGGTCTCGGGGTCGAGCCGGCCTTCCTCGACCGCGGAGATGAACTCGTTGTAGGTGATCTTCTGCCGTTGCGAGCTCGACAGGAAATTGTTGAAGACCAGCAGGGCGACCAGCAGGATCGGCACGATCAGCCACGGCGCGAACCGAGGGCGCGGCGCTCCGGGGCCGCCGTCGCCGCCACGGCGCGGGAAGGGTGAACGATCGTCGTTGTCCGGCATGGTCCTCCTATCCTCCCATCGTCGTGGAGATATGCCAGGCTTCTCGACGGTCGGGTGCCGAGCGCCACGGTTCCTCCACACCCCATCGGCACCGTCGGCTCGACACTGGATGCGGGATACTGACCGCTCATGGCTCAGACCGCCGCCGCCGAGGATCCGGCCCTTCGAGAGCGCTTCGAGCGCGACGTGCTTCCGATGCTGCCCAGCTTGTACGCGGCGGCGTTGCGCATGACCCGGAACCCGGCCGACGCCGAGGACGTGGTGCAGGACACGTATCTGCGGGCCTACCGTGGGTTCGCCGGCTTCCAGGAGGGCACGAACCTCAAGGCGTGGCTCTATCGCATCCTCACGAACAGCTACATCAACACGTACCGCAAGAAGCAGCGCGAACCGCAGACGGTCGAGGGGCCCGACGACATCGACGAGTGGTACCTGTACGACCGTCTCGGCGGTCGCAACGTCGAGCTCTCGGCCGAGACCGAGGTGCTCGACCGCATCCCGGACGAGGCGGTGAAACACGCCCTCGAGTCGCTGCCCGAGAACTTCCGGTTGCCGGTGTTGCTCGCCGACGTCGAGGGGTTCAGCTACAAGGAGATCGCCGAGATCATGGAGACACCGATCGGCACGGTGATGTCTCGGTTGCACCGGGGAAGGAAAGCGCTGCAGAAGGCGTTGTGGGACACGGCGAAGGAACGAGGACTGGTCGACGATGACGACGCCTGACTGCGGGCCGAACTGCGAAGAGACGCTCCGAGAGATCGAGTCGTTCCTCGACGGCGAGCTCGACGTCGTGGTCCAGCAGCAGATCTCCGTGCACCTGTCGGACTGCAACCCCTGCATGGAACGTGCCGAGTTCCGACGCCATGTGAAGGTCATGGTCCGGGCGAAGTGCACGGGCGACGCGGTTCCTCCCGCGCTCGAGCAGCGGATCCGAGCCCTCCTCGAGGAACCGCCGGCCGTATCCTGACCCGACCATGCGGGAGCTCGGCACGATCCTCGGAGTGTGGGCGCATCCCGACGACGACATCTACCTATCGTCCGGCCTGATGGCCGTGGCGGCGACCTCGGGCAACCGGGTCGTCGACGTCACGGCGACCCGTGGTGAGGGCGGATCGATGGACGAGGAGCGATGGCCGCCGGAGCAGATGGCCGAGGTGCGGTCCGCCGAGCTGCGCCGGAGCCTCGACATCCTGGGGGTCGAGGAGCATCGGTTCCTCGAAGGGCCGGTCGACGTCGACATGCAGACCCCGCTCGACCCCGCGGGTGCCCCTCAGGTCGTCGAGGTCATGCGCGAGGTGCAGCCCGACACCGTGCTGACGTTCGGGCCCGACGGCATGACCGGCCACGAGGGACACAAGACCGTCTCGAGCTGGGTCGGAGCCGCCTTCGAGGAAGCCGCGAAGCCCGGCGCCCGGCTGTACCACGCCACCGTGACGGCGGAGTGGGCAGCGACCTGGCTGCCGAGGCTCGAGCCCTTCGAGATCTTCCTGCCCGGCACGCCGTGGGTGGCGGCTCCGGAGGAGGTCGCGCTCGATTTCACGCTCCCCGAGGACGTGCTCGATCTGAAGTTCCGGGCGATCCAGGCGCACGAGAGCCAGGTCGAGGGGCTCGTCGAGGTGTTCGGTGACCGCATGCGGGAGTGGATGTCCGTGGAGTACTTCCGGCTCGCCGCCGAGAAGGACGCCTGATGGCGGAGCGCCCCGAACCGGTTCCCGACCTCGACTGGGAGCCTTCCCGGGCTCGGGCGTTCGTCGACGGGGTGGCCGACATCTACGAGGAGCTGCTCGCGAAGCTGCCCTCGCTCCCCGTGATCGTGGACGAGGGCGCCGGCGACGTGCGTGCCGGCGTCGCGATCGACGTGCCCGACGAGCCGATGGGCCAGGAGGAGCTCTTCGACTACCTGCGCCGCATGACGTTCGAGCACTCGGCCTTCCCCGGGCACCCTCGCTTCTACGCCTACGTGTCCGGCGCGGGAACGGTGCCCGGAGCGGCGGCCGACCTGCTGGCCTCGGGCATCAACATGAATCCCGGGGGCTGGCGCCTCGGCCCGTCGGCCACCGAGATCGAGATGGCCCTCACGCGATGGTTCGCGCGCGACATGTTCGGCATGCGCGAAGGGTCGGGCGGCGCCCTCGCGTCGGGCGGCGCGATGGCGAACCTCATCGCGCTGAAGGTCGCGCGAGACGCGCGCGCCGGCTGGGACGTCCGGACGGAGGGGGTCGCCGCCGGGCCGCCGCTCGGCTTCTACCTGTCGAGCGAGACCCACGTGGTCTCGGACCGGGCGGCCGACATGCTGGGCGTGGGCGCAGGCTCGGTGCGCCACGTTCCGGTCGACGACGCGTTCCGCATGCGGGTCGACGACCTCCGCTCCATCGTGCGACGAGATCGCGACGCCGGGGTGCGGCCGATCGCCGTGGTCGCGAACGCCGGAACGGTGTCCACGGGCGCGGTCGACGATCTCGCGGCGATCGCGGACGTCTGCCGGGAGGAGGACCTCTGGATGCACGTCGACGCCGCCTACGGGGGCCCGGCGGTGCTCGCCGACGATCTCCGGCCGCTCTTCGACGGCATCGAACGGGCCGATTCGATCGCCTTCGATCCGCACAAGTGGTTGTACACGCCCCTGCCCGGCGGTTGCGTGCTCGTGCGGGACCTCGATCTATTGCGTGAAGCGTTCGACCCCGAGGACGTCTCCTACATCGTGAAGGACGAGGACCACACCGACTGGGGCATCGACCTCGGCCGGCACTCGCCGAACTTCAGCCGCGGGTTCTGGTCGCTCCGCGTCTGGGTCTCGTTGCTCGCCCACGGCCGCGACGCGTACGCCCGCAGGATCTCGCACGACGCGGCACTCGCCCGGTACCTCGGTGCGCTCGTCGAGGAACGCGACGATCTCGAGCTGATGACCCCGGTCGGCCTGTCGATCACGTGCTTCCGCTACGTACCGCCCGGACTGCCCGATCGTGAGGACCGTGACGCCTACCTCGACGAGCTGAATCGACGGCTCATGACCGAGATCCAGCTCGGGGGCACGGTGTTCTGCTCCAACGCGATCCTCGACGGACGGTTCTGCCTGCGGTCGTGCATCGTGAACTACCGGACCGAGGCCGACGACGTCGAGGCGCTCCTCGAGATCGCGACCCAGCTCGGAGGCGAGCTCGACGACGAGCTGCGCCCGGAGGGGCTTCGTTGAGCTCGTGGGCCCTGCTGGGCTCGGGGGAGTTCCAGCCGTGGTCGGAGGCGGCCGACCGCTTCCTGCTCGGATCCTCGACCGGCGACGGCAGGGTGGTGATCGTGCCGACCGCCTCGTCGCTCGAAGGAGAGCACGTGTTCGACGACTGGGGCCGAAAGGGGCTCGAGCACTTCGCGTCGATCGGTGTGAACGCCGAGGTGTTGCCCGTGCGCTCCCGGGACGACGCCGAACGGCCGGAGCTCGCCGCGAGGCTCGACGGAGCCTCGATCGTGTACGTGTCCGGGGGCAATCCCGCACATCTGTCGGAGGTGATGCGGGGGACGGCCGTGTGGGCAGCCCTGTTGCGAGGGCTCGCCCGCGGCATGGCCTACGCCGGATGCAGTGCCGGCGTCGCCTGCCTCACCGAGACGACCTTCGACAGCGACAGCGAGGATCTCGAGACGATCTTCAAGCCCGGTCTCGGCCTGGTTCGGCGCGCCCTGTTCGGCCCACACTGGGACATCGTCGACACTTGGCTGCCAGGGGCGTCGGCGTTCATCGTCGGGTCGGTCGACGACGGCGTCGTGTTCGTCGGCATCGACGAGGACACCGCCATGCTCGGCGACGGCCTGGCGTGGCACGTGCACGGTCGTGGAGCGGTGCACGTGCGGACCGACGGCGCGTTCTCCCGCCACGGCGACGGCGATCGGTTCGAGCTGCCGCTGACGATCGAGGTGTGAGCCGGCCTGGGCGGCCCTGCGTGGCTCTCGTAGGGTGAGGGCCCATGGCTTCCGGCACCCAGCTCGCGCGAACCGCGCCGATCGAGGATCGAGCCCCGGTGATCGTTCGACGGCTCGAGAAGGCCTACCCCGACGCCCGCGTCGCCCTCAACTTCAGCAACCCCCTCGAGTGCCTGATCGCCACGATCCTGTCTGCCCAGTGCACCGACGAGAAGGTGAACGAGGTCACGGCCACGCTCTTCCAGAAGTACCGCAGCGCCGCGGACTACCTGGCCGTGCCCGACGAGGAGCTGAAGGCCGATATCCGCCCCACGGGCTTCTTCAACCAGAAGGCCGCCTCGATCCGCGCGGCGTGTGAGCGCATCGTCACCGTCTACGACGGCGAGGTGCCCGACACGATGGAGGACCTGATCACCCTGCGGGGCGTCGCACGCAAGACCGCCAACATCGTGCTCGGCAATTCCTTCGGCAAGGTGGAGGGCATCGCGGTCGATACGCACGTGCGCCGGCTCGCGGATCGGCTCGGGTTCAGCGAGGAGGCCGATCCCGACAAGATCGAGCGCGATCTGATGCGCCTGATCCCGCGGAAGAAGTGGTTCCGCTTCAGCTATCAGCTGATCGATCACGGGCGCGCGATCTGCCGGGCGAAGAAGCCGCTCTGCACGGCGTGCCCCGTGGAACCGCTGTGCCCGTCGAGCCAGGCGTGAACGGGCCCCGGCCTCAGCCGACGGTCGCGAGCGCGTCCGGGGCCGGCGCGAGTGCCGCGGCGCGCCGGCGGGCTCGCCGCATCTCTCGGCGTTCCTCCTCGCCGAGACCGCCCCACACCCCGGCGTCCTGGCACGTATCCAAAGCCCACGCGAGGCATTCCGCTCGCACGTCGCACGATCGACAGACCTCGATCGCGCGGGCCGTCTGCTCCGCGGACGGTGGCGCGCTGCCGATCGGGAAGAACAGCTCCGGGTCCTCGTCGATGCAGCGCGCCCGCTCGATCCACCACATCTTGTCCGGGTCGTGCTTGAATCTGGGTTCAATCATGAAGCACCCCCCTCGCGTGCGCGGCCAGCGATCCCCTTGCGAGGGCACGACCCTATTGTCTGAATGGTCATTCAGTCAAGGGCTCGAGGTCTTGTGACGGCGCTCCGTCGCAAGCGGCTCCCGGCCGAGCTCGAGGCGCCGCACGAGGCCTTCGAACGCGTGCTCGCCGAGGTCGAACCCGCCAAGGAGGCGCTCACCGAGGTGATGCCGACGACGCGGATGCCCGGCCGGCCGCTCCCCGACGCGCTCGTGGAGTTCGAGGAGCGACTGACCCGGGCCCTCGAGGAGATGCCAGGGTGGCGGACGCCAGTGACCGAGACGGAGTGGGTCGCGTGCGAGCGGGGGATCGACGAGGCGCTCTCCCGTGCGCGTTCCCTGCGAGAGGACGCACCGGAACTCGGCGGCTTCGAGGGACTGATCTGGGCGGTCGAGTCCCTGCTCGACCCGCTCGAGCCGTTCGCGGAGGCCGCCCACCGTTTCCGTTCGTTGCGGGTGACGGCCCGATGAGCGGCGAGTCCGGGTCGCCGGTCGGCCCCGTCGTCGAGGGCGGACCCGCGATGCGACCGGTTCGTGCCGCGATCGAGGGCCGGTTCGTGCGGTTGGAGCCTCTCGACGCCGACGCGCACGTCGTGGGCTTGTACGAGCGGTCGCATGCCGCACCCGAGGACGACGCGATCTGGACCTACATGACCTACGGCCCGTTCGACGGCCTCGACGAGATGCGGGACTGGCTCCGCGCCAACGCCGGGTCGACGGATCCGCTGTTCTTCACCGTCGTCGAGGTCGGGTCCGGCGAGCCGGTCGGTGTCGTGAGCCTCATGAACATCGATACCGAGATGCGACGGCTCGAGCTCGGCCACATCTGGTACGTGCGCCGCGCCCAGCGTGGGCGAGCCAACACCGAGTCCGCGTTCCTGCTGCTCCGGCAGGCGTTCGACCGGTGGGGGTACCGTCGCGCCGAGTGGAAGTGCGACGCCCTGAACGCCCGGTCGCGCGCCGCGGCGCAACGGCTCGGGTTCACCTTCGAGGGGGTCTTCCGCTCGCACATGGTCGTGAAGGGACGCAACCGCGACACGGCGTGGTTCTCCATGCTGGTCGAGGAGTGGCCCGCTCGGCGGGCGGCGATGCAGCGTTGGCTGGACGCCGAGCCGGGGTCCGTCTCGCTCGGTGAGCTGATCGCCGAGGCCGACGGCGCCTGAGATCTGACGAGCGTTCCGTATCGTGGGCTCGTGACCGTCGTCAGCCTCGTCCGCGTCGAGAAGTCCTACGGCTCCTGGCCCGTGTTGCAGGGGGCGGACCTCGAGGTGCCTGACCGAGCGCGGATCGGGATCGTGGGGCCCAACGGGGCCGGCAAGTCCACGATCCTCCGCATCCTGCAGGGCGACGAGGCTCCGACGGGCGGTGAGGTGGTCCGGCGCAAGGACCTGGTGATCGCCTACCTCCAGCAGCACGCGGACGGCGACGAGCGCACCGCGGAGCAGACGGTGCTGGCAGCGCGACCCGACATCGCCGCGCTCGACGCGGAGATGCGCGCCGTGGAAGCGGAGCTGGGTCGGCCCGAGGTGGTATCCGATCTCGCCCGCATGGACCGCGTGCTCACTCGCCAGCAGGACCTGCTCGATCGCTGGGTCGCGGCGGGCGGGGCGGGCCTCGCGGGCGAGGCCAAGGCGACGCTCGGGTCGCTGGGACTCGAGGGGACGGACCTGTCGGTGGCCACGTCCTCGTTGTCGGGTGGGCAGCGCAAGCTCGTCGCGCTCGCGGCCTGTCTGTTCCGACAGCCCGATCTGCTGCTGCTCGACGAGCCGGAGACCCATCTCGACGCCGACCGGCGGGCCCGGCTCGAGTCGATCGTGGCGGAGTTCCCGGGCGCTGTGGTCACGGTCTCGCACGACCGGTACCTGCTCGACGAGACGGTGTCGCGCATCGCCGAGGTCGAGGGCGGGCGCATCACGATGTGGCCCGGCAACTACTCGGCGTACGCCGTCGCCAAGGAGATCGCGCTCAAGCGGCAGCAGCAGCTCTACGTGACCCAGCAGAAGGAGATCGCGCGGCTCGAGGAGGCGGTGAAGCGCTTCGAGCACTGGGCCCGCATCGTGGTGGACAAACGCCACATCACCCAGGCGCGGAACAAGCAGCGTCAGATCGATCGCATGGACAAGGTCGACAAGCCCGTCTTCGAGCGGCGCAAGATCGCACTCGAGATGCGGGCCGCCGAGCGGGGCGGCGCCAAGGTCGTCGAGCTCCGCGACGTCACCGTCGCCTTCGACGGCCATCCGGTGCTGCTCGGATGCGACCTGCAGGTCTTTCGCGGCGAACGCATCGGCGTGATCGGCGCGAACGGTGCGGGCAAGTCCGTGCTGGGCTCCGTGCTGGCCGGGCGCCGAGATCCCGACGAGGGCACGCGTTGGGCCGGACCGTCGGTGAAGGTCGGCTACCTCGCGCAGGGGCACGAGACCGAACCCCCCGACCGCACCCCGATCCAGTTCGTCCGCGACATGAAGCCGATGTACGAAGAGGACGCGGTCGCGCTGCTGGGCCGGTTCCTGTTCCGCTACGACCAGATGCGCCAGCCGGTGGGCTCGCTCTCGGGCGGGGAGCGAACCCGCCTGCAGCTGTGCTTGCTGATGCTCTCGGGCGCCAACTGCCTGCTGCTCGACGAGCCGACGAACCACCTCGACATCGATTCGATGGAGGTGCTCGAGTCCGCGCTCGAGTCCTACGACGGCACGGCGATCGTGATCAGCCACGACCGGTACCTCCTCGATCGCATCCCGGACCGC
>DASZOO010000173.1:0-9258 GCA_035550775.1 Actinomycetota bacterium
CGAGCGGGTCGGCATCCAGGTGATCTTCACCCCGATCGCGATCTTGCTCGCGCTGCTGGTGGTCACGCTCCCGCTCGTCGTGCGCAGCGTGCAGCCCGTGCTCCAGGAGCTCGACACCGCCGAGGAAGAGGCCGCGGCGACGCTCGGCTCCAACGCGTGGACGACGTTCCGGAAGGTCGTGTTCCCCGCGATCCGCCCCGCGATCGTCGGTGGAACGCTCCTCACGTTCGCCCGATGCTTGGGTGAGTTCGGCAGCGTCGTGCTCGTGGCGGGGAACCGCGCGGGAGAGACCCTCACCGCGCCGGTCTTCATCTTCCAGCTCGCGAACCAGTTCCGGCCGGTCGAGGCTGCGGCCGTCGCGACGCTGCTGTTCACCATCTCGTTCGTGCTCGTGCTGGTGACCGCCCGTCTGCTGAAGCGGAAGGAGGACGCATGAGCACCCCCTCTCAACGCCCTGGCGTCTCGCTTCCGGGCGGCGGTCGCCCGCGCCTCGTGCGGGGCGGGATCATCGCAACGTGCATCCTGTACGTCGGCATCCTGCTCCTGGTGCCGCTCGCAGGCATCGTGTACACCGCCCTCGACTCCGGGGTCTCGAGGATCGCCGAGACGTTCGCGCTGCCCGATGTGCGCCATGCCTTCTATCTCACCGGGGTGATCACGGCGATCACCGTCGTCGTGACGGCGTCCTTCGGTGTCGTCACCGCATGGGTGGTCGTCCGGCAACGGTTCCCCGGGAAGTCGGTATTGAACGCGGTCGTCGACCTCCCGTTCGCCCTCTCGCCGGTGACCGTCGGACTCGCGGCCGTGATCCTGTTCGGCCTGGGTGGATGGCTCGAGCCCTTCTTCCAGGCTCGCGGCATCCAGATCCTGTTCGCGTTGCCCTCGATGGTGCTCGTCACGATCTTCATCTGCGTGCCCTTCACGATCCGAGAGGTCGTGCCGGTGCTTGAGGAGATCGGCAAGGACGAGGAGGACGCCGCTCGAACCCTCGGCGCCTCGATCATGCAGACCTGGCGGAAGGTCACGATGCCCAACATCCGGTGGGGCCTGCTCTACGGCATCGCGCTCACCACGGCCAGGGCCATCGGTGAGATCGGAGCGGTGCTGATCGTGAGCGGGTTGATCAAGGGCCAGACCGAGACCGCCACCCTGTTCGTCTTCACGGCGATCGAGGAACGGCTGTACGCCGAGGCTTCCATCGTGGCGCTCACCCTGGCTGCCGCCTCGATCCTGCTCCTCGTCACGATCGAGACCGCCCGCCATCGCATCGAAGGAAGGAAGGGACGCATATGAGCACGCCGATCGTGGTGGAGGAGCTCACCAAACGGTTCGGCTCGTTCGAGGCCGTGCGCAACGTGTCGTTCACGGCGCCCGGCGGCGCGATCACGGCCCTGCTCGGTCCGTCGGGCTCGGGCAAGAGCACGGTCCTGCGCATGATCGCGGGGCTCGAGGCCCCGAACGAAGGCCGGATCTGGCTGGGGGACCTGGAGCTCACTCCCAAGAGCGTCCAGGAGCGGCGCGTCGGGTTCGTCTTCCAGCACTACGCGCTCTTCCGGCACATGACCGTTCGACAGAACGTGGAGTTCGGCCTCGCCGTGCGCAAGCAGTCGAAGTCTGAGCGCACGGCTCGCGTGGACGAGCTGCTCGAGCTCGTGCACCTCACTCATTTCGTCAAGCGCTACCCCGACCAGCTCTCGGGGGGCCAGCGACAGCGTGTCGCGCTCGCCCGCGCCTTAGCCCCGAGGCCCGAGGTGCTGCTGCTCGACGAGCCGTTCGGGGCGCTCGACGCGAAGGTGCGCCAGGATCTGCGCCAGTGGCTCGACGAGCTCCACCGGGAGCTCGGCGTGACGAGCCTGCTGGTGACGCACGACCAGGAGGAAGCGCTCGAACTCGCCAACCAGGTCGTCGTGATGCACGAGGGTGCCGTGGAGCAGGTTGGATCACCGGGAGAGATCTACGACGACCCGAAGACGCCGTTCGTGGCCGGTTTCGTCGGCTCGGCCAACGTGCTGCACGGTGTGGTCTCGGACGGCCAGGTGCACCTCGGTGCGTTCAGGATCCCCGGGGCGGAGCACCTGACCGAGGGAGCGATGGCAGCGGCATTCGTCCGTCCGCACAACGTCCGGATCACGCCGATGGGGCCGAACGGCCACGATCCCGACGGTGCTGCACACGCGCTCGGCCGGGTGGAACGCATCTCGTCGCTCGGGTGGCTCGCGCGCCTCACCATCCGGCTCGATGGTGAGGGCGAACACACGCTCGTCGCCCATGTGCCGCAGAACGAGCTCGACGGCGCGGTGGAGGGAGACCTCGTCTGCGTCGACCTCCGCGATCCGAAGACCTTCGAGAGCGGGAGCGCGGCGGAAGGGTAAGCGTGCCGTTGAGGGTCGTCGACGGGGAGGAGGAAGCCTCGGGCCGGGTGATCGCGGCCGAGGGGCTCCGGTTCGCGTCGCTTCCTCCGGAACAGCGCGAACTGTTGTTGCACGTGCACGATCTGCTCAGCGGCATCGCGTACGGCACGGTCGTCCTGGTGCTCCAAGACGGGAAGGTCATCCAGATCGAGACGTCGGAGAAGATCCGGCTGCGGTGACGCTCAGGGGCGGCGCGTGTACCGGATCGCCCATCGTTCCTGCCAGCGCTCGCCGTCGGGCGAGGCTTCCCAACGCCAGCTGAAGCCGTCGTCCGCGACGTTCCAGAACACCATGCGCTTGTACACGTGCTCCGCGTCGACCCGCTCCGGCGTGCCGAAGACGAGGCTGCCGTCTGGCAGGGTCGAGCCCACGAGGTGCCAGTAGCTGCTGTTGGAGTCGACCCAGGTCTGACGCCACCCGGATCCCTCGTCGAACACGGAGACGCTCATGCCGGTGAATGGCTCGGGGGCGAGTGCTTCGAACCGCTCCACGACCACCCGGTCGTCGAGCTCCCGAACGATCGAGTTGGTTCCCCTGCCGCCGTCCCAGTCGCAGTCCCACTCGCCGAGCCAGAAATCGAGCGCGCTCGCGTCCATGTACCCGAGCCTAGGCCCTGACCCGCCGCAGGGTTTCCGGATGATTGCCGCGACTCGTCGGCGGTGCGGTCAATGCCCGCAGGCGCACGCGCCGCCGCCGCAGCATCCCCCGCCGTTCGAGGGTGCCGGCCCGCTCGGTATCGGCGAGGTGCCTCCCGTGCCGAACACGGAGAACCGCCGCCGGACACGATCGCTGCCGCACGACGGGCAGGCGAGCGCCGTGTCGACGGCCGCGTCCATCGACCGGCGCTGCTCGAACGGCTGCTCGCACCCGAGGCAGATGTACTCGTAGACGGCCATCCAGGGTCCAGCATAGTCTCGTCGTCATGCGAGCGACCGAGGCCGTCGATCGTGTCGCGGCGGTCCTCGACCTGCTGGCGGACAGCCCGCACGGCCTGAGCGTCACCGAGGTCGGCGATGCCCTCGGCGTGCACAAGGCCACGGCGTCTCGGCTGCTCGGCACGCTCGCCGGTCATGGGCTGGTCGAGCGAACACGAGAACGGCGCTACCGCGTCGGGATCGGCATCGTGCGATACGCGGCGAGCGCGCTCTCCGAGCTGGGCGCCGTCAGTCGTGCCCGGCCCGAGCTCGAGGCACTCTCACGCGCCTCCCGGGAGACGGTCTCGCTCGGCGTGCTGGACGGGACCGACGTGCTCTACATCGACCAGGTGACCGGCCGCGAGCGCGTGGTCTTCGCGGATTGGGCGGGACGGCGCTCACCGGCGCACTGCAGCTCGAGCGGCAAAGTGCTCCTGGCGCATCTCGATGACGCACGGCTCGAGGCGTTCCTGTCCCGGCCGTTGGACGCTCGCACCGAACGGACGATCGTCGATCCGGCGACGCTGCGAGGGCGGCTGGACGAGATCCGTCGTCGCGGGTACGAGCGGTCGATCGGCGAGCTCGAGGACGGCCTCAGCACCGCCGCCGCACCGGTGTGGTCCCGTGGGAAGGTCGTCGCCGCGGTGAGCGTGGGAGGGCCGAGCTCCCGCCTGCCCGCACGCGAGCTCCCCAGGCTCGGTCGGTTGGCGATCGAGGCCGCGCAGGCGATCGGGCGCCGATTGGGCCAGGACGAGACCGTCGACCCGTTCCAGGTGCCGGTCCGGTGATGCCGTTGCCCTGAGGGCAACGAACCCCTTGTGGGTCGCTCCCCCCGACCGGTAGCGTTCGGCGAGCCGCCGCTCGGAGGAGCCACGATGATCCAGCCCGGTCCCAACCCGTTCGACGCGGACGGGGTGTGGCTCAAGACCGCCCTGCACACGCACACGAACCGAACCGACGGCGATCTCGATCCCGACCGGCATGTGCAGCATCACGAGTGGATGGGGTTCGACGTCGTCGCGATCACCGACCACTGGACGCTCACGTCGGAACCGTCGACCGGCCGCATCCTCGTGCTCCAAGGCGCCGAGCTCGCCGCCGATCCGCTGGCGAAGGGCCGGTATACGGAGATCCTGGCGATCGGTATCGACGACATCCCCGAGGACCCCGGCGGGGACCGCGCGTATTGGGAACAGGTCGACAACTACCTGTTCAAAACGTTCCCCGATCTGTCGACCGCCGCCGCGAATATCGCGGCCCAGGGCGGGGTGGCGTTCGTCGCCCACCCTTACTGGAGCGGCCTGCCGCCCGAGACCGTCCTGGAGGCCGAGGGGGTCGCGGGGCTCGAGCTGTACAACGCGAGCGCCGAGCGCGAGACCGGGCGAGGCGACTCCTCCTACATCTGGGACCTAGCGCTCGATCGCGGGCGGCTGCTGTTCGGCATCGCGACCGACGACTCCCACTACCCCGGCTTCGACATCGGCGACGGCTGGACGATGGTCCGAGCCGCCGATCGCTGCGAGGAGGCCGTGCTGCAGGCGCTCGCTACGGGGTCCTTCTATGCCACGAACGGCCCCGAGATCCACGACGTGCGACGCGATGGCGGCGAGATCGAGGTTCATTGCTCGGCCGCCGCCTCGGTGGTGCTGCGCTCGGGGTTCGAGCGCGGCATGTCGGTGATCGCCGGGCAGCGGGCCCGGCTGGAGGGGGCACGCATCGTGGAGCGCGATGCCGCCGGGGCGGTGACCCGTGCGCGCTTCCACCCGGAGCCCGATGCCCTGACGCACGCCCGGATACAGGTCAACGACGAACGAGGCCGGTCCGCATGGACGAATCCGATCTGACGGTACCGACCCGGAGGGGAAGCAGGACATGAGACGCACGCTCACATCGGTGGCCGCGCTCGCGGCCGTGGCCGCGCTGACGGTGCCGGCGTTCGCACAGAGCGCGGCTCCGACCGCCGAGCCGGTGACGCTGACGGTCGGCATGAGCTACGACCTCTACACGTCGAACCCCTTGCGCGCGTGTGGCTGTGGCGCCGAGTACGAGTTCCTCGCGATCAACTACGACATGCTGCTGGCATTCGACGAGCAGACGCTCGAGGCCGCTCCCGGCCTGGCGACGGAGGTGCCGACGAAGGAGAACGGCGGCGTCTCCGAGGACGGTATGACCTACACGTTCCACATCAGGAACGACGCGACGTGGCACGACGGCACGCCCGTGACGTCCCGCGACGTCGCCTTCACGTATCGATTCGCCCTGGACAATCGCATCGGGGCGTACAACAACTACCTCCCCTACGACCCCGTCTTCGAGACCCCCGACGATTCCACCCTCGTCTGGACGATGAACGCGCCGAGCCTCTCGCCCGTGGCGCCCCCGTTCATCCCGATCCTGCCCGAGCACATCTGGTCGCGGTTCGACGGCAACGCGAAGGCCGGCCGGCAGTTCGAGAACATCCCGGCGATCGGGTCGGGTCCGTTCCAGCTCGTGGAGTGGGAAGAGGGACGGTTCTGGCGTGTTGAGGCCAACGAGGACTACTGGGGTGGCCCCGCCAAGGTGGACGAGATCGTCTTCCGGGCGTTCGACAATCCCGAGACGATGGCCCTGGCGCTGCGGGACGGCGAGGTCGACCTCGTCTCCGGTCTTCCGCCGAACATCGCGCGATCGCTCGAAGGCCAGCCCGACATCGCGGTGCACGAGGCCGCCGGGCGCACGTTCCTGAACTTCGCCTTCAACTTCGGCGGTCAGAATCCGGCGGCGACCAACCATCCCGCCCTCGACGACCTGACGGTGAGGACCGCGATCGCTCATGCGATCGACAAGCAGGCGCTCGTCGACAAGGTGCTGCTGGGCAGCGGGGTACCCGGCACGAGCGTCATGCCGCCGTCCAGTCCGTGGCACTGGCAGCCGGCAGCAGACCAGGAACAACCGTTCGACCTCGATGCGGCGAACTCGATGCTCGACGATGCCGGCTATCTCGACACGGATGGGGACGGCATCCGTGAGATGCCCGGAGGCGGAGAACCGCTGGACCTGGAGATCGTCGCGGCCTCGAGCGTGGTCGAAGCGCCGGCAACCGCGAAGCTGATCGCCGGGTGGCTGGGGGAGATCGGCATCGACTCGCAGGTCAAGGCCGTCGGCGACGGGGCGATGAACCAGGTCTGGACCCGCGGCACCTTCGACGCGTATCTGTGGGGCTGGACCCCCGATCCCGACCCCGACTTCATCCTGTCGGTCTTCACGACCGCCCAGTGCGGGAACTGGAGCGACGGGTGCTACTCCAACCCCGCGTACGACGAGCTGTACACGGAGCAGCAACAGGCGACGTCCGTCGAAGACCGCCGAGCGCTCGTCGCCGAGATGCAGTCGTTCCTCTACGACGACGTGGCCGAGGTGATCCTGTTCTATTCGGCCGATCTCGAGGCGTACCGCACCGACACGTTCACCGGGTACTCGCCGACCCCGCCGCCCGACGGGTACATGGTGTTCGGTTACCTCCCGTATCCCTACATGGACATCGAGCCGGTGAGCGCAGCCGACGGAAGTACGGTCTCGTCGGGCTCGGAGGCGATCCCGCTCTGGGTGTGGGGGGCGGCGGCCGTGGCGACCGTCGCCGGGGTGATGCTGGTTTCCCGTGCGCGACGCTCGCGCGAGGACGAACGCGTCTAGCGCATGCGGGGCTACGTCGCGAGGAAGGTGCTCGGTGCCGCCGGCACGCTGCTGTTCGTGATGCTGTTCAACTTCGTGCTGTTCCGGGTGATGCCCGGCAGCCCGGTCGACACGATCGCCAGGAACCAGCGCCTGTCGCCGGGGGAGATCCAGGCGCTGATCGCCGACTTCGGTCTGGATCGACCGCTGCCCGAACAGGTGCCCGGCTATCTGTGGGACACGGTCCGCGGCAACCTGGGCGTCTCCTACACCTCGGGCCGGTCGGTGGTCTCGGTGCTCGCCGAGCGGGTGTGGCCGACCGTCGTGCTCGTGCTGCCCGCGACCATCATCTCGGTCTCGGTCGGGGTGTGGCTGGGCATCCACGCGGGATGGCGCCGAGGGTCGGGCACCGACGCCGGATCGGTCGGGGCCTCGCTGGTCCTCTACTCGACGCCGGAAGGGTGGCTCGGCATGATGCTGCTCGTCGTCTTCGGCGTCTGGCTCGGCGTGTTCCCGCTCGGCGGTTACTCGTCGAGCCCTCCGCCCGAGGGCGCCGCCTACGTAGCGGACGTCATGACGCACGCGTTCCTGCCCGTCGTCACGCTGGCCCTGGCCTACATCGGTGAGTATGTCTTGATCATGCGCTCCTCGATGGTCGAGGTGACGCACGAGGAATTCCTCACGACCGCTCGGGCCAAGGGTCTCACCGATCGGGACGTGAGGCGGCGTCACGCCGTCCCCAACGCGCTCCTGCCGATCGTCACGCTCATCTTCTACAGCTTCGGGTTCGTGTTGGGCGGGGCGGTCGTGATCGAATCGATCTTCAACTGGCCCGGTCTCGGGCTGCTCACGTTCCAAGCGATCGACAACCAGGACTTCCCCGTGATCCAGGGCGTCTTCCTGCTCTCGAGCTTCCTCGTGATCGCGTTCAACCTGGCCGCCGACCTGTCGTACGGGTACATCGATCCACGGGTGCACGAGCGCTGATGGCCGCCGGATCCGAGCTCGTGCGCGAGGGGATCCCTCGATCGGCGCGTGCGGCCGCCCGTGTGCGCCGGCGCCGGGCCTTCTCGGCGTTCCGACGGGACTACCGGCGAAGCCGCATGGGCATGATCGGCGTCGGCATCCTGGTCGTGACCCTGGCCGTGGCGCTGTTGGCGCCCGTGCTGACCGATCAGCGGGAGACGCAGGAGGCGTTCGCGACTGGACCCGTGCTGGCGCCGCCCTCGTCGGCCTATCCGTTGGGCACGGACCTCTACGGACGCTCGGTGCTCACCCTCACGATCTGGGGAGCGCGTGTGTCGCTCCTGGTCGGGTTCGCAGCGACCGCGATCGCCGCGTCGATCGGGACCTCGGTGGGGGTGACCGGCGGATACGTCGGAGGCAGGACCGATGGCATCCTCAACGCAGTGGCCAACTGGTTCCTGGTCATCCCGTGGATCCCCCTGGCGATCGCGCTCGCCTCGATCCTCGGACCCACGCTGCTCAACGTGATCATCGTGATCGGCATCACGTCGTGGGCATCGACGGCCCGGCTCGTGCGCGCCCAGACGCTGAGCGTCAAGCAGAGCCCGTTCGTGGAGCGGTCCAGGGCGCTGGGCGGCTCGGAGTGGCACCTCGCGACCCGCCACGTGCTGCCGAACCTCGTGCCCGTCATCCTGGCCAACACGGTGCTCGCGATCGCGCTGGCGATCCTGTCGGAGACGACGCTGTCGCTGCTGGGCCTCGGCGACCCCAGCAGCATCTCGTGGGGAACGATGATCTACGAGGCGTTCATCGCCGGAGCGATCAGCGGTGGGCAGTGGTGGTGGCTGCTACCGCCGGGTCTGGCGATCGTGCTGGTCGTCCTCGCCTTCACGATGTGCGGGTACGCGCTCGAAGAGATCCTGAACCCGCGGTTGCGCGCACGGAGCGACCGATGACGCCCGCCCCCTACGCCGAGGAGCTCGAGTTCGCGCGGGAGCTCGCCGACACGGCCGCCTCGATCTCGGCGCGCTGGACCGAGGGCGACCTCGGCGTCCGTCACAAGCCGGATGCCACGCCCGTGACCGACACCGATGTCGCGATCGAGCGAGCCCTGCGGGCAGCCGTGAGGGCACGGTTCCGAGACGACGGCTTCCTCGGCGAGGAAGAGGGCTCGACGAGCGGCGGCCCGAGGACGTGGGTGGTCGATCCGATCGACGGCACCCGGAACCTGATCGACGGCATCCAGCTCTGGACCACCTTGATCGCGCTGGTGGACCAGGGCCGACCCGTGGTCGGCCTCGCCCACGCTCCCGCCG
>DASZOO010000174.1:0-4591 GCA_035550775.1 Actinomycetota bacterium
GCCTCGGCCTCGGTCACGTGCTCCGGCAGGGTGAGGTATCGCACGCCCTCGACCGTGCGGATCGTGAGCTGCGAGGGGAACCGCTCCTCGGCCTCCTCCCAGCGCTCCCGCAGGATCGCCCACGCGTGCTCGCCGAGATCACGGTTGATCAAGGAGTAGGCGAAGACGAACGGGGCGTCCTGGCTCCGGATGTCGCCGGAGAACGTGGCTTCGAGCGTTCGGTCCATCAGCCCGGCATCTCGGAACAGCGGCATGGCGAACAGGTACCGGTACTGCTCCTGCGGGGTCGGCGAATCCCGGTAGGCGGCCCAGTAGCGCTCGTAGTCGGCCCCGTCGCCGGTCGCGGCCACGACGTTCACCGCGGCGGCGGCGAGGGACGCGTCGACCGGCTTGCCGGACCTGGCCTCGGCCTCGAACTCGCGCGCCGCGGCTTCGGCGTTGGGATCGGCCCCGAGTACTCCGAGTCCCTGCAGCAGCGCCCCCCGCAGGGCCCGGATCCGGTCGGGCTCGTCCGCATCGGCCTCCCATCCGAGGCGATCCATCGCCGGGGCCACGAGGCGGCGGACGAACGCCCGGAACCGTTCGCGAGGCTCGTGGTCGAGGAACCGGTCGCACCAGCCGAGCCCCTGCAACAGCACCTGCCAGACGGCGAGGTCGTCTTCCTCTCCGTAGCGCGAGGCAGCCGCCACGAACTCCGACGCCTGGGCCGCGCCGGAGGTCACGGCCGCCCAGTGGTCGTCGACCAGCCCGTATCGCTCGAGCGGAGAGATCTCGGGCAGACGATCCATCGATCGCTCCAGCAGTCCACCCTCGTACCGCACCCGGACGAAGCTGCTCGCCCCGGCGTTGACGACGACCGAGGCGTCGGCCGGCCCGGCCACGACGATCCCGTCGGCGGGCACGAGCACCGAGGCCTCGTCGTTGTCGAGCGCTCGCACCCGCAGCGGTACGTCCCAGACCGCGTGGTCGCTGCCCCCGTCGGCCAGGAACCGATGCTGGTCGAGCCGAACGCCCGAGGCGTCGGGCGAAGCCGTCAGGAGCGGATAGCCTCCCTGCCAGATCCACTGGTCCATGATGCGCCGCACCGGTTCCCCACTCGCCTCCTCGATCGAGTGCCAGAGATCGTGGGTCTCGGTGTTGCCGTAAGCGTGCCGGGCCAGGTACAGCCGGATGCCCTCGCGGAACCGCTCGGCCCCGAGGTAGCGCTCGAGCATGCGAAGGATCGCGGCACCCTTCTGGTATGTGAGCACGTCGAACATGCCCGAGGCATCGTCGGGCGAGTGCACGGGGTACTCGATCGCGCGGGTCGACCGCAGGGCGTCGACCTCCTTGGCCGCCGTGACGCCGCGCGCGAACGTGTTCCACTGCTCCCAATCGGGCCGCCACGCGTCGACCGTGAGCAGGGCCATGAAGGTCGCGAACGCCTCGTTCAGCCAGATGCCGTTCCACCACCGCATCGTCACGAGGTTGCCGAACCACTGGTGCGCGAGCTCGTGCGCCACCACGTCGGCGATGTTCTCGAGCTCGGGCTGGGTCGCGTGCCCTGGGTCGACGAGCAGCAGCGACTCCCGGAACGTGATCAGCCCGGTGTTCTCCATCGCCCCTTGCGCGAAGTCGGGGATCGCGACGAAGTCGACCTTCCTGTCCGGGTACGGAAGGTCGTAGTACTCCCTGAAGAAGCGCAGGGAGAACTCGCCGGCCTCGAGGGCGAAGCGCGCCAGGTGACCCTTGCCGGGCAGGTGCACGACGCGCAGGGGCACGCCGTCGACGTCGACGGACTCGGTGATCTCGAGTCGGCCCACGACGAACGCGACGAGGTAGGTCGACATCGACATCGTGTCGGCGAAACGCACGCGCGCCCGGCCCGCGTCGGCAGGCTCGCGCCCGACCTCGGGACCGTTCGAGAGCGCCACCACGTCGTCGGGAACCACGAGCGTGACGCCGAACACCGCCTTGAGGTCCGGCTCGTCCCAGCAGGGAAAGGCGCGCCGGGCATCGGCGGCCTCGAACTGGGTGGTCGCGATCGTGTGGGTTCCGGAGTCGTCGGTGTAGGTCGAGCGATAGAAGCCCACGAGCTGGTCGTTGAGCCGGCCGTGGAACGATGAGCGCAACACCCAGGGACCCGGATCGGCCGGGGAGGCGAGCGTCAGGGTGGCACGCTGAAGCTCGGCGTCGAGCGCCACGTCGGTGACCGGAATCCCGACCCCGTGATCGTTGCGAAGATCGGCGTCGTCGATCGTCAGATCCAGAGCGTTGACGACGATCTCCTCGACGCGCTCGTGCACCTCGACCGCGATCTCGACGCTCCCGGAGAACGTCGCTGCGTCCAGATCGGGCTCGAGCACCAGGTCGTACCGCGAGGGGACGACCGCTCGCGGGAGTCGGTAGCGGTCCTGCATGCGAACGGGAGCCTATCGCGCCGGGGTTGGAAGTGCGGCGCAGCCAACCCTTCCACCGCCGCCGCGCCGGGATCGGATTCAATCCTGCACGTAGGTGAGCCAGTCGGCGTACTTGGGGTCGTCGCCCTTCGTGGCTGCGAAGAACGCGTCCTGCAGCGACTTCGTGACGGGGCCTCGATGTCCGGCGCCGACGGTGCGGTCGTCCACCTCGCGGATCGGCGTGATCTCGGCCGCCGTCCCGGTGAAGAAGACCTCGTCGGCCGTGTACAGGTCGGTCCGCACGAGGTTCTGCTCGACCACCGGGAAGCCCAGGTCCCGGGCGATCGTCATGACCGCGGCCCGGGTCACGCCCGCGAGGCACCCGTGCCCGGTGTGGGGGGTGACGATCGTGCCGCCGTTGACCGCGAAGATGTTCTCGCCGGATCCCTCCGTCACGTATCCGCCGGCGTTCAGCAGCACGCCTTCGTCGTAGCCGGACTTGATCGCGTCGACCTTCGCCAGGATGGAGCCCAGGTACCCACCCGTGGCCTTGGCCGCCGATGGCAGCGAGTTCTGATCGTGGCGCCGCCACGAGCTGATCTTGACGCGAACGCCCTGCTCCAGCGCTTCCTCGCCGAGGTACGCCCCCCACGGCCAGACCGCGATCGAGACGTCGACCGGGTTCGCGAGCGGGCTCACGCCCATCTCGCCGTAGCCACGGAACGCGATCGGCCGGATGTAGCACGACTGCAGGCCGTTGGCACTGATCGTCTGTTTCACGGCCTCGATCAGCTCGGCCTTCGAGTACGGGATCTCCATCAAGTAGATCGATGCCGAGGAGTACATGCGGTCCAGGTGCGCGTCGAGGTGCCACACGGCCGGGCCGCGGGCGGTCTCGTAGGCCCGGATGCCCTCGAAGACGCCGCTGCCGTAGTGCAGTGCGTGGCTGAGCACGTGGACCTTGGCTTCGTGCCAGGGCACGAGCTCGCCGTTCATCCAGATCTTCTCGACCTCGGGGATCGGCACCGTCGAACCTCCTGTATCACCTGGGCTTCGCATCGGCGCGCTCGAACGCGCCGGCCGGTGGCCACCAAGGATACCGGTGAACCGCGAGGCCCGCGCCGGCGCCGAGGAGGTCAGTGACAGGAAGCGCTTCCGGTGTCGCTGAAGCTGTTGGATCCCTCCACGAGGAACTCCCAGTCGTAGCTCCCCGCCTCCAGCGTCAGCTTCAGCACCCCGAACGTCTGGGAGGTCGCCTTCTGGCTGTTGGGGAGCCTCGCGGACTGGCCGGCGAGCCCCCCGCGGCTCTTCCCGCCGACCCCCACGACCCACTGCACGACACCGTTCGCGTCGAAGCCGCCGTTGGGGTTCTGCGGCCGGAACCGCTCGTAGAAGTGCGAGTCTCCGGACAGCACCATCTCCGCGCCGCCCGCGTGCAGGTCGTCCCAGAACGGCTTCATGTCGGGCCCGACCTGCGCGCCGTTCTTCTTGGACCGGAACCGAGGCTCGTGCAGCATGGCGATCGTGCACTGCGCCCCGCTCGCAGCCAGGTCCTGCTCGAGCCAGTTGTTCTGCGGCGAGCCCTCCCCACAGCCGCCCGGCACGTCGTTGCATTCCGAGTTCAAGGCGATGATGTGCCAGCCCCCGACATCGAAGCTGTAGTAGCCCGCCGGGTTGGGCCCGGCCTTCGAGCCCCAGTACGCGAAGTACCCGTCGGCCCCGGGCGGCCCGCAGCCCGTGCCCGACGAGTCGAAGTCCTCGTCGGACAGGATCGGGTGCGTGATGTCTTTGTACTGCCCCCACGTGGGGTGGTAGGACTGGTTGAACGCGCTCAAGCCGCCGCAGTCGTATTGCGTGTCCCCGAGCGCTAGGACCCGATCGGCCCCCGCCAGCAGCTGGGCCGTCCACTTCTGCCGGCACTTCGACGACGTGCCGTTGCCGCCGTTGTACGACGAGTCGGCTGGGTCACAGGCGATGTCGCCCGCAGCCATGACCACGGTGCTCCCGCCGCTCGACTCGGGCGGTGTCGTGACATCGACGAAGTCGGACACCGGGGACGGTCCTGCGCTGTTGAACGCCTGGACCGTGTACCGATAGGTGGTCTCGGGCTGCACGGTCGTGTCGGAGAACGACGTCGAGCCCGTGGTGGCGAGGAACGCGCCGTCGCGCACCACGTTGTACCCGGTCGCCCCGGCGGACGCGTTCCACGAGAG
>DASZOO010000175.1:0-3785 GCA_035550775.1 Actinomycetota bacterium
GCGGCGATCGACACGGGCGTCGGAGCGTATCCGCCGTTCCAACCGTGGGCCGGCCGATCGGGCAGGACCGCCGAGGCTGCCTACGAGGAGCTCGGCGTCGACCTCACCGAGGTCGGGTTCGTCGTGCTGTCGCATCTGCACGCGGACCATGCGGGCGGGACCTGGGCGGGCGAGGCTCCACGCTTCCCCAACGCTCGCGTCGTGCTGCACGGTGACGACCTGTCCTTCTTCGCCGAGCAGCACGAGCCGTACGCGGCGGTGTCCGAGATGGATCGGCTCCGCGAGCTCGGGCTGCTCGACCTCGACCCCGCGGATCGCACGGTGGCGCCAGGACTCCGCGTCGTGCACACGCCCGGCCATACGCCCGGGCATCGAAGCATCGTGCTCGAGGCCGGTGACGACCGGGTCGTGATCACGGGCGACCTGCTGCACGTCCCGATCCAGGCGGCGCACCCGGACTGGCCTTCGAGCCACGACGTGGATCCGGAGACCGGGGCGGTGTCCAGGGCAACGCTCCTGGGCCGCGCGGCGCGTGAGGGCTGGCTGGTCGGGGTGCCGCACTTCGCCCGCCCGTTCGGCCGGGTCGACGAGCGTGGCTGGCGGTCGGCGGGTCCCCCCGAGGGCGGGGCCGAAGCCTCCTGACCCGCGCGAGCGGCGTGGGGTAGGCTCCGCGGTGAAGAGCGGGGACGGCGCCCGGGGCGCGGGCCCCGGACCGTATCGCCTCCGCGCATCAGACGCTTCCGACACACTGGCCGCAGAGCCGAAGGGAGTTCGTCATGGCGAAGCGACGAGTCCTCATCATGGGAGCCGCCGGTCGCGACTTCCACAACTTCAACACCGTCTATCGGGACGACCCCGATACCCAGGTGGTGGCGTTCACCGCGACCCAGATCCCCTTCATCGACGACCGGAAGTACCCGGCCGAGCTCGCCGGAGCGAACTACCCGGACGGCATCCAGATCCACGACGAATCCGAGCTCGTTCGTCTGATCGAGGATCTCGAGGTCGACGACGTGGTGTTCAGCTACTCCGACGTCTCGCACGAGTACGTGATGCACAAGGCCAACGAGGTGCTCGCGGCAGGAGCGAACTTCGTGCTCCTCGGCCCCGACGACACCATGATCCGCGCCACGATCCCGACCGTGGCCGTCGTCGCCGTGCGCACGGGGGTCGGCAAGAGCCAGACGACCCGGGCGATCGCGGGCGTGCTCCGGGACGCGGGGAAGACCGTCGTCGCCGTGCGCCACCCGATGCCCTACGGTGACCTCGCGGCGCAGCGGGTGCAGCGGTACGCCGAGCTCGCCGACCTCGACCGCTACGACACGACGATCGAGGAGCGCGAGGAGTACGAGCCGCACATCACGAGCGGCACGGTGATCTACGCCGGCGTGGACTACGGGGCGATCGTCGAGCAGGCACAGGCCGAGGCCGACGTGCTCCTGTGGGACGGCGGGAACAACGACCTGCCGTTCTACCGACCCGACGTCTGGATCACGCTCGTCGACCCTCTGCGGGTGGGTCACGAGCTCACCTACCACCCTGGGGAGGCGAACCTCCGGGCGGCGGACGTGATCGTCGTGAACAAGATGGACTCCGCGACGCCGGAGCAGGTCGCCGAGCTCGACGCCACGATCGCCGACGTGAACCCGACGGCCACGGTCGTCAAGGCCAACTCGAAGGTCACCGTCGACGATCCCGACGCGATCCGTGGGAAGCGGGTCCTCGTGGTCGAGGACGGCCCCACGCTCACCCACGGTTCGATGAAGATCGGGGCCGGTGTGGTGGCGGCCCAACGCAACGGCGCGGCCGAGATCGTCGATCCGCGGCCGTGGGCCGTCGGCACGATCGCCGAGACCTTCCAGAAGTACGACGTCGGCGCGGTGCTGCCGGCGATGGGCTACAGCGATGGCCAGCTCGACGAGCTGTCGGCGATCATCGAGGCCGCCGACGCCGACCTGGTCGTGGTGGGGACGCCGATCGACCTGCGCAGCGTGATCGAGATCCGCAAGCCGGCCGTGCGGGTGCGCTACGACCTCGAGGTGCTGCCCGAGTCGCCCCAGCTGATCGACGTGCTCAAGCCGGTGCTCGGTTGAGCCGACCCCGAACGGACGAGGACGTGGCCCGGCCGCGTCCTCGTCCGGTGGACCGAAGGAGCTGATGTTCGGTGGAGCGGGTCGTGGTCGCCCTCGGGGGCAATGCCCTGCTCCGTCGCGGCGCGGACGACACGTTCGAGGAGATGTACCGGGCGTGCCGCCAGGCGGCAGAGCGGGTCGCCGACATCGCGGCCGAGGGGTGGCAGGTGGTCCTCACGCACGGGAACGGGCCCCAGGTCGGGCGCATCCTGCTGCAGCAGGAAGCGGCCGCCGACACCGTGCGTCCGATGCCGCTCGACGTCTGCGGCGCGGAGAGCCAGGGGCAGATCGGCTACCTGCTGCAGGTGACGATCGGCGACGTCTTCTTCGAGCGTGGCATGGAGCGTCCGGTCGCCACCGTGCTGTCGATGACGAGGGTGCGCGCCGACGACCCGGCGTTCGCCAACCCGACGAAGTTCGTCGGACCGTACTACGAGGAGGACGAGGCCAGGCGACTGGAGGCCGAGCGCGGCTACACGATCAAGCCCGATCCCCACGGGGGTTGGCGACGCGTCGTGCCGAGCCCTAGGCCCTACTCGATCGTCGAGACCCCGGTGATCACCCGTCTCGTGGCCGACGACGTGGTCGTGATCGCCAGCGGGGGCGGCGGGGTGCCGGTGATCGAGGACGGCCCACGGCTGATCGGCAAGGAGGGGGTCGTCGACAAGGACCTCGCCGCGGCGATCCTGGCGAAGGAGGTCGCCGCGAGCACCCTGCTGATCCTCACCGACGTGAAGAAGGTGCAACGCGGCTACGGCTCGTTCTACCCCGAGGACATCGACCGGATGACCGTCGACGAGGCCCTCGAGCTGATCGGCCAAGGCGAGTTCGGCGCCGGGTCGATGGGCCCCAAGGTCGAGGCGGCAGCCGGGTTCGTGCGCGACGGTGGCGCTCGGGCGGTGATCGCCGACCTCGAGGATGCCACCGACGCCTTGCGCGGCGAGGCCGGCACCGAGATCGTGCCGTCGAGCTAGGAGCCGGTCCGCCCTCGGCGTCCCGGGTTTCGGAACTGCTGCACGATCACGAACAGGGCGAACACGCCGACGGCCCCCGCCAGCAGCACCAGCAGGCCGACGAAGATCGCCTCGAGCCATCCTTCGATGTCCGGGAAGAAGCTCGCGAGCATCGTGGCGGCGGACATGGACGCCATCCTACCCGAGGCGGTGGCGCGACCCTTCCGCGCCGGTCACCGCTGGTACGAGGGCGAGGAGACGCACGGTCGAGGTCGGCAAGGATCGGCGTCGTCCGTCGTAGGCTTGGCTGATGCGATTGGGGCTGCTGACCGGCGGAGGAGACTGCCCGGGCCTGAACGCGGCGATCAGGGCCGTGGTGCGCTACGCGCAGGACATGCACGGTGCCATCGTGTTCGGCTTCCGCGACGGCTGGCAGGGGGTCATGGAGGGCACGGCCGACGAGCTCACGCGGGACGACGTTCGGGGCCTGCTGACGCGCGGGGGCACGATCCTCGGCACCTCCGGCGTGCAGCCGTTCCGCACCCCCGATGGGGTGGACCGTGTGCGAGAGGCGCTCGACGTGCATCAGCTCGACGGGTTCATCGTGATCGGAGGCGAGGGCACGATGGGGGCCTGTGCGGAGATGCCGGACGTGCCGATCGTCGGGGTGCCGAAGACGATCGACAACGACATCGGCGGC
>DASZOO010000176.1:0-7700 GCA_035550775.1 Actinomycetota bacterium
GCGGTCTCGACATCGAGGCCGCGCTCGGCCGCGAGCGCCATGAACCGCTCGTAGCGCTCGGCGAACGAACGCACGGTCCGCCGCAACGCGCTCTCGGCGTCGACACCCAGCTTCCTGGCGAGGGCGACGGTCGCGAAGAGCACGTCGCCCACCTCTTCCTCGGCGTTCGCGGGATCCGCGGCGGCGGCGAGCTCGTCGACCTCCTCGCGGAGCGCCCCCACGGCAGCGTCGACCGAGCGCCACTCGAAGCCCCAACCGGCGGCGCGGCGTTGCACCTTCGCGGCCCGTGCGAGCGAGGGCAGCGCGGCCGGGATGTCGTCGTCGACCTGAGCGCGCTCCCCCGCTTCCGCGGCCTTGAGCTTCTCCCAGTTCACGAGCACCTCGTTCGCCCCCGCGACCTCGGCCTCCCCGAAGACGTGCGGATGGCGGTAGATGAGCTTGCGCACCAGGCCCTCCGCGACGTCGTCGACGTCCCAGCGGCCCTCGTCGGCAGCCATCTGGGCGTGGAAGACGACCTGCAGCAGCACGTCGCCGAGCTCGTCGCGCAGCGCATCGTCGTCGCCGGCATCGATCGCCTCGAGGAGCTCGTGGGTCTCCTCGAGGAGATGGCGAGCGAGTGTCCGATGCGTCTGCTCGGCATCCCACGGACAGCCGCCGGGGCCCCGCAGGCGAGCCATGACCCGAACGAGATCGAGCAGCCGATCGCCTCGCTGCGAGCTGGGCACCGGGCCCTCGGGGACGTGGGCGAGCAGGTCGCCGTCGCTCGAGGGCGGGTCGGTCACGGGGCGGGCGCGTCCCCGTCGGTGGGCTCGGCGGACGCGCTCGGGTCGGTGCTGTCCACGGCGACGACGGTGAGGGTCTCGTCGTCCCACCGGCCGTACTTGGGATTGACGTCGACACCCTGGGTCTCGATCTGGTCGCGCATCCACGCGTTGAACACGGTGCCCTGTTCGCCCTGGCTCAACTGGGCCGCCGCCTCGTCGAACGGCGTGACCTGCTCGTCCACGAGGTAGATGACGTGCCAGCCGAACTCGCTTCGGACCGGCTGGGAGATCTCGCCCGGTTCGAGCGCGACGGCTGCCTCGCCGAACTCCGGCACGTACGTCGAGGCGACCGCCTGGCCGAGGCTGCCGCCGTTGGCTCCGGAGCCCGTGTCGGTCGAGACCTCCTTGGCGAGGTTCTCGAACGTCTTCTGGTCGGCCCCCGGCGCGGTCACCTGCTCGTAGACGGCCTGGGCCTCCGACTCCGTGTCGACCAGGATGTGCAGGGCCTCGATCGTCGTGAACCGCAGGATCTCCTCGTCGTAGAGCTCCCGCAATCGCTCGTCGCTGAGCCCTTCCTCGGCGACCGCCGTCTGCACAGCCTGGAACAGCAGCACCTCGTTCGCCAGGGTCTGCAGGTCGGCGCGGGTGAGGTCGAGGTTCTCGAGCTCTTGATCGACGGTCTCGGCGGTGAGCTGCTCGTCGAGGTTCGCGATGACATCGTCGACCTCCGACGCCTTCACCGAGATGTCGTTGGCCTCGGCGTACTGGGTCACGAACGCGCTCTGGATCATGTTGCCGAGCGTGAACCGGTTGCACGTGGCCGCCTGACTCTCGCCACCGGCCGCAGGGCCGCCGCACTGTTGCTGGTTCAGCGCCGCCAGGAACGTGAACAGCTTCGCCTCCTGGGCGAGCTGCTCGTCGGTGATGTCGGTCGAGCCCGCCGTGGCGGCCGGGGACGGCCCCGTGCTGCACGCGGCGAGCAAGACGGCGGCGATCGCGGGCACGGCGACGAGTCGGAGCGTTCTGGGGATCACGATCGACCAGTCTACGGGGTGCGCGGCGACCGGCCGTCGCCCTCGATGGCCCGACACACGAACGTCATGTCGCCGCCGGCAGCACGGAGTCGCCGGTCGCCGCTTCCAGCAGCCACCGCTCCACGAACGCGACGAGGTCGGCGCCGAAGACGCGCTCGGGCACGAGGTTCAGCGTGCGGGACTCGGTCGCGTAGCTCGCCCCGTACACCCGTTCCTCGAGGTCGACCAGCAGGTGGTCGGGGATCGCGACCGGCTTCAGGCGCACCTGGTCGCGGAACGTCGAGATCTCCTCCACGCCCAGCGCCCGTGCCGTGACCCGCAGCGACGCGATCGCGAACAACGTGACCACCTCGTCGGGGAGCGCCCCGTACCGGTCGGTCGTCTCCGCCCGGATGCGCTCCAGCGTCGCGTGGTCCGGCGCGAGCGAGATGCGCCGGTACAGCTCGAGGCGCAGGGCTTCCTGGGCGACCCACCCCGGGGGTACGAAGGCCTTCACCGGGAGGTCGATGCGCAGCTCCTGTTCCTCGGGGACGTGCTCGCCCTTCATCTCGGCCATCGATTCCTGCAGGATGCGCGCGTACGCGTCGAAACCCACCGCCGCGATGTGACCCGACTGCTCAGCTCCGAGCATGTTGCCCGCTCCGCGGATCTCGAGGTCCTTCATCGCGATCTTGAAGCCCGAGCCGAGCGCCTGGTGCGCGCTGATCGTGGCGAGCCGTTCGCGAGCCTCCTCGGTCATCTCGCGCTGCGGCGGGAAGAAGAAGTACGCGAACGCGCGCTCGGTGGAGCGCCCCACCCGCCCCCGGAGCTGGTACATCTGCGCCAGCCCGAGCAGGTCGGCGCGGTCGACGACGAGCGTGTTCGCGCTCGGCACGTCGAGGCCGCTCTCGATGATCACGGTCGAGACCAGCACGTCGGCCTCGCGGTTCCAGAACCGCATCATCTGCTGCTCGAGCATGGCCTCGTCCATCTGGCCGTGCGCGACGACGATGCGCGCCTCGGGCAGCTCCTGCTGCAGCCACGCCACCTGGCGGTCGATCGTGGCCACCCGGTTGTGCACCCAGAAGACCTGGCCCTCGCGCAGCAGCTCCCGGCGCACCGCCCCGAGCGCGAGCCCCTCGTCGTAGCTGCCGACGTAGGTGAGCACCGGGTGACGATCCTCGGGAGGCGTGTCGATCGTGCTCATCTCCCGGATGCCCGTGAGCGCCATCTCGAGCGTTCGGGGGATCGGCGTCGCCGTCATCGTGAGTACGTCGACGCTCGCGCGGAACTGCTTCAGTCGCTCCTTGTGCGCGACCCCGAACCGCTGCTCCTCGTCGACCACGAGCAGGCCCAGGTCACGGAACGCCACGTCCTTGCCCAGGAGCCGATGCGTGCCGATCACGACGTCGACCTTGCCGGCCTTCACGTCCTCGACGACCTGATGCTGCTCGGCGTGGCTCACGAACCGGCTGAGCATCTTCACGGTCACCGGGAACGGGGCGAACCGCTCGCTGAACGTGATGAAGTGCTGCTCGGCCAGCAGCGTCGTCGGCACGAGCACGGCCACCTGCTTGCCGTCCATCACGGCCTTGAACGCCGCGCGCACCGCGATCTCGGTCTTGCCGAACCCGACGTCGCCGCAGATCAGGCGGTCCATCGGCTTGGGCACCATCATGTCGGCCTTGACCTCGTCGATCGCCGAGACCTGGTCGGTGGTCTCCTCGTGCGGGAACGCGTCCTCGAGCTCCTGCTGCCACGGCGTGTCGGGACCGAACGCGTGGCCCGGCACGGTCATGCGCACGGTGTACAGGCGCACGAGCTCCCCGGCCATGTCGCGCACGGCCCGCTTGACCTTCGCCGTCGCGCGCGCCCAGTCGCTGCCGCCCATGCGGTGCAGGCGCGGCGTGTCGCCGCCCACGTACTTCGCGACCATGCCCACCGCATCGCTCGGCACGAACAGCTTGTCGCCCCCCGCGTACTCGAGCACCAGGTAGTCGCGCTCGGCGCCGGCGAGCGCCCGGTGGGTGATGCCGGCGTAGCGCCCGACCCCATGGATCCGGTGCACGGCGTGATCGCCGGGCTCGAGCTCGTCGGCGATCGGATCGGTCCGCCGACGGGTGAACCTCGGCGCCGAACGCGTGTGCCGGCGAGACCCGAACAGGTCCTCCTCGGTCACGACGGCGAGCTCACCGGCCGAGAAGACGAACCCGTCGGCCAGCGGTGACTCGACCGCCTCGACGGGCACGTCGTCGCCGAGCACCTCGCGCGCTCGTTCGAGCGACCCGTGACCCCGAGCCGACAGCACCACGCGGACGCCGCGTCCGGCCAGATCTCGCGCGCGCTGTGCGAGCTCGGCCGCGTTGCCCTGCGCGCTGCCCCAGCTCTCGATGCCGAGGTCGAGCCCCTCGGCGAACTCGGTGAGGTGCAGGCGCACGCGCGAGCCGAGCGCGTCGTCGAGGGAGTGCAGCACGCGGGCCGCCGGCCACGCCGTCGCGTCCGCGAGCGCCTCCGCTTCCTGATGGGCGGCTCGCGCCCGATCGAGCGTGCGGTGAGCATGGGTCAGCACCACCCACCCGCCCTCGGGCAGCACATCGGCGGGCGTCGGCATGCGTTCGAAGAGGAACGGCGCCAGCGTCTCGACGCCCTCGACGAACAGCCCGTCGGCCAGCCGCTCGAGCTGATCGGCGAAGCGCTCGGGCGCGGTTCCCGCGGCCTCTCGCGCCCGCGCCTTCACGGTGTCGTCGGGGATCAGCTCCCTCGTCGCCGGGACCTCGGCGAGCGCGACCCGGTCGGTCGAGAGCTGCGTCGAGGGAACGAACTCGCGGATCGACTCGACCTCGTCGCCCCAGAACTCCAGACGCACCGGCCGCCGCGCGGTCCCCGGGAAGACGTCGACGACTCCGCCGCGAACGGCGAACTCGCCGCGATGCTCGACGAGGTCGGCGCGCACGTACCCGAGATCGACGAGCCGCTCGGCGAGCGCGTCCGGCGCCAGCTCGAGCCCGGCGACCAGCTGCAACGGCGGCGTGACGCCGAGCGTGGGGATCATGCCGTGCATCGCCGCGAGGGCCGGCGCCACCAGGACGAACGCTCCCTTGGCCTCGCGCGCATGGGCGATCGCGTCGGCCCGCCGCGCGGCCAACTCGGGCGCCGGCGAGATGCCCTCGTACGGAAGGGCTTCCCACGCCGGCAGCAGTGCCACCCGTTCCACGCCGAGCAGAGCGGCGAGGTCGGCCGCGAGCGCCTCGGCTTCCCGCGGACCTGGGGCCACGGCGAGCACGGGCGCATCCAAGGCGGTCGCCACCCCGGCGACGACGAAGTCCTCGCCGGCCGCAGCGTGGGCGACGATCGGCCGAGGTCGCTCGAGCAACAGCCGTTCGAACGGCTCGGATCGAACGAGCACCTCGACCGCTGCCTGCAGACCCACGAGCCCTCCTCATCCGGGAACCCGGACACCATGAACAGGCCTCGCCGCGGCGCGGCGGGCCTTCGGGGACGCAGTGTAGCGGTGAGCCCGGTCAGCCCGTGGGCGACTGGCGGTTGAAGCGGTCCTGGGTCGCCGTGAGGCCCTCGGCGAGGAGACTCCTCACCGCGTCCGCCGCGTGGTCGACCCAGATCGCGACCTCGGCCTCGAGCTGCTTGCCGATGGGATGCAGCACGAAGTCCGCAGGGTCCTGCCGGCCGGGCGGACGCCCGATGCCGATGCGCACGTGCAGGAACTCACGCGACCGCATCGCCTGCTGCAACGACTTCACGCCGTTGTGCGAGCTTCCTCCCCCGAGCTTCACCCGGAGCTCGCCCGCGGGGATGTCCAGCTCGTCGTAGACCGCGATCAGTCGGTCGGCCGGTACGTCGAGCTTCTTCGCGAGGCTCGCGTACGAGGGGCCGGACTCGTTCATGAACCGGGTCGACACGCCGAGGACCACCCGTTCCCCAGCCTCACGGATCTCCGCAGCCTCGGCGGGCAGGAAGCGCACCTTCTTGAAGCGCTCCCCCTGGGTGCGCGCGAGCTCCTCGACGACCATGCGGCCGAGGTTGTGGCGGGTGTGTGCGTAGCGGTCGCCGGGATTGCCGAGACCGGCGACGAGCCAGGTCATGGGCGTGGCGTGGGGCTAGCCCTCGCCGCCCTCCTCCTCGGCCGCAGGAGCCTCGCCCTCGGCCGACGCAGCGGCCTCGCCCTCGGCGGGCACCTCGCCCTCGACGGCCTCGGCGGCCTCCTCGGCCTCGGCGGGCACCTCGACACCCTCCTCGCCGGGCACGGACAGGTCGGCCTCGACGCGCAGCAGCGCCGGCGTGATCACCGACAGGATCGCGTCCTCCGGGTTCGTCAGGATCGTGACGCCCTGTGGGGGAACCAGGTCGCTCACGTGCACCATCTCGCCGAGCTCCACGTTCGTGATGTCGACGATCAGCTCGTCGGGCACGTCCTGCGGCAGGCACTCGATCTGCACCTCGCGCAGGTGGTGCTCGACCACGCCGCCTTCCTTCACACCCACGGCCTCACCGGTCTCGTGCACCGGCACGCTCACCGTGATCGTCTGCGTGCGGCTGACCGCCAGGAAATCGACGTGTACCCACTTCGAGTGGATGTGGTCGCGCTGGATCTCACGCGGGATCGCCAGGTGCTCCTCGCCGTCGACCACGAGGTCGACCAGCACGTTCGAACCCGCGCTGCTGTGCAGCAGATGGGTCAGGTCTCGCGAATCCACCGTGAGCGGGGTCGTGTCGAGACCCTGGCCGTAGAGCACGGCGGGCACCTTCCCGGAGGCACGGAGCTTGCGGGCGACGCCCTTGCCGGCGTCGGAACGTCGTACGGCGTTGAGCTTGGTTTCCATGACGGATCAGGGGCCCTTCGAGTTCGTGGGGAGGTGGTTGGCAGAACCTCGCGATGGTACAGGAATCCCCAGGTGGGCGGCACCGCTCCCCATGTTCGGTGCCCCGGAGCGATACCTTCGGCACCACCCGTGCGTCTTCACGGGTGAGATGACCGAAGGGATGCACGTGGGCCTCGAGGATCGGCCGGCCGAGCGCGGTCTCGAGGAGCCCGATGCGATCGAGGGCGGCCTCGACGAGCTGTACGCGAGGCACATCGGTGCCGGCGTGCGGCTCGCGTTCCTGCTGACCGGCGACCGCGTGCACGCCGAGGACCTCGCCCAGGAGGCGTTCGTGCGCTGCGTCGGCCGGTTCCGGCACCTGCGGCGTCCCGACGCATTCGCCGCGTACCTCCGCCGGGCAATCGTGAACCTGCACACATCGGGGCTGCGTCGACGCCGCCTCGAGCGCGAGTGGCTCGCGCGGGAGGGCGCGGCGTCGGCGTCGCGCGTCGCCTCGCAGCCCGACGTCGGCGCGCGCGAGGACCTGTGGCGCGCGCTCGCCACGTTGCCGTCACGTCAGCGCGCCGCGCTCGTCCTCCGCTACTACGAGGACCTGTCCGAGCGCGTGACGGCCGAGGTGCTCGGATGCTCGATCGCCGCGGTGAAGTCGTTGGTCGCGCGGGGGGGCGGCGCCCTGCGCGAACGGATCAGGGGTGAGGACGGATGAACGACGTCGAACACGACCTGCGCGAGCTCTTCGACCGGAAGGCGTCGTCTGTGGGCGGTGTGGCGCCCCGCCTGCCCGAGAGGGTGCGGCAGCGGAGCCGTCGCCGCGAGCTCGGCACGGCTGTGGTGAGCGGATTGACGGCGCTCGCGGTGGTCGTCGGTACGGTGGGGGTCATCCGGGCCGTCGACACCGGTGGCGATCGGCAGCCGACGCCCGCCGACGATCCGTGGGCCGGCTACAAGGTGTTCGAGCGCACGGCCACGGTCGGGAACTTCACGATCACGATCGAGAGCGACTGGTACCTGGTGAGGCCGGCGACCGAGGGGCTCTGCGGCGGAGAGGAACCGTGCGAAGCGCTGCAACTGTCGAACTTCGATCC
>DASZOO010000177.1:0-23412 GCA_035550775.1 Actinomycetota bacterium
CCGAGGCCGCCCGGACCGAAGCCGAGGCGGCGCGGTCCGCGGTCGCCGAGCGGGTAGGCGATCAGGCGGCGTTCGCGGCCCTGGTCGCCGAACACCAGCATCTGGTGGCCGGCGCCGAGCGCGCCGCGCAGGCGCGCGATCGCGCCGGCGTCTCGGCTCTCGAGGCGATCGAGGCGGTCGAGCGACTCACAGAGGCCCACGAACAGGCTCGTCGATCGCTCGACGAGGCGGCCCGGGCCCTCGAGGGTGCGGTCGCACGCGTGGGAGAGGCCGACCGGGCACTGCACGATGCCCGCCACGCCGACATGGCGCGCACGCTTCGCACCGAGCTCGTGCCCGGCGAGCCGTGCCCCGTGTGCGCCCAGGCGGTGGCGACGGTCCCGAGGGCCGGCAGGGCCCCCGCGATCGCCTCGGCGCAACGGACGCTCGAGAAGGTGAAGCAGGCGGAGGCGAAGGGGCGCGCCGCCCACCAAACGGCCGCGGCCGAGGTCGCGGCCGCCGAAGAGCGGCTGTCGTCGGCTCGTGCCCGTGAGCAGGAACGCGCGCACGAGCTCGAGCAGGCGGACGAGGCGCTGCGCGCCGCCGAGGCCGCGCTCGCCGCCGCCCAGAGCGAGCTCGTCGATCGGCTCGGCGAGGGCGACCCTCGGGTGCTGCTGGAAGAGCGGAGCCGCGAGCTCGCGGAGGTGACCGCGGCTGCGGAACGCGCCACCGCTGCGGCGAGCGAAGCGCGCTCGGCGCTCGAGCAGGCCCGCCGGCTGGGGGACGAGAGCCGCGCCCGGCTGGGCGCGCTCGCGAACCGCCTCGCCTCGGTCTGGGGCATGCTCGGCCAGACCCGCGAGGTGCAAGCCGAGCCGGACATCGTGCACGACGCCTTCGTCGAGGTCGGCGAACGGCTGATCGAGGCCGACGAGCGGGCCGGCGCGTCACTCGCGACGGCCCGCACGGAGATGGACGGGGCGGCGGCCACGGTTCGAGACGTGCTCGAGCGCGCCGGCCTCGGGCCCGGCGACGACTTCACGATGGCGCTCGCCCAGGCGGCGGCGGAACGAGGCGCGGCCGACGAGCAGGTGCGCGGATCGCGGGCCACGATCGAGGCCGGCGCGGACCTCGACGCGCGCATCGTGCGGGCGAAGATCGAGCACGCCCTCGCGCAACGCCTCACCGCCGACCTCCAACCGGGACGGTTCCTCGCCTTCCTGCTCGAGGAGGAACGCCGATCCCTGGCTGAGCTCGGCAGCCTGCATTTCGAGCAGCTCTCCGGCAACGCGTACCGGTTCACCGACGACGACCGGTTCGAGGTGCTCGACATGAACGCGGCCGGAACCGAACGGCGCGCCGACAGCCTCTCGGGAGGAGAGACCTTCCTCGCATCGCTCGCCCTGGCGCTCGCCCTCGCCGAGATGGTCGCCCGGGGCGGCGGCCGCCTCGACGCGTTCTTCCTCGACGAGGGGTTCGGCTCGCTCGACCCCGAGCACCTCGACCGCGCGATGGATGGCGTCGGACGACTCGTCGCCGACGATCCGCGTCGACTCGTGGTCCTCGTGAGCCACGTCGAACAGATGCGGGAGGCGCTCGAAGACCTGATCGTGCTCGACAAGCACGATCACACGGGCGAGACGATGGTCGTGTCCGGCGCGGCGCTCGTCTGATCCTGCCTCCCGGTTTCCACGGTCGATCGCGAGGGCGCGCGGCACAGGCCCTAGGCCGTCGGTCGCAGGCAGATGGGTGGAACGAACCCCAGATGGCCGACTGAACCCCTGGGGAAGCCTTGCCGATAACCCACCCACGACCAGACCGACCATGCCAGGAGCGCCAGTGGTCACGACGAAGAACGGGACCGGCATCGCCAGGATCGCCACCATCAGCCTCGCCGTGCTGCTGCTCACCGGCGTCGTCGGCTCCATCGTCATGGGGATGCGAGCCCGCGGAGCCGCGATCGACGACGTCCGCGCGCAAGCCAAGGCCATCACCGATGGATCCCTCGGCCTGGTCTTCAGACCCGACGACCTGGACGACGTGGCGTCCGACCCACGAGCAGCGATGCTGACCGATCAGATCGGCAAGGTCGTCGTCGACCCCAGCGACTTCGACGCCGTCACGCTCTGGTCCCCGACCTCGGACATCCTGTACTCCACCGATGAGGGGCGCATCGGCAACCGTCTCGCGGGCGAGGGGGAGCGCATCCGGTCGACGTTGCGTGGCACCCCGCAGACGAGAACCACCGACGGGACGATCTCGGTGATGATGCCGTTGCGCTTCGACTCGGGCGTCGGCGAGCCCGCCGTGGTCGAGTTGACGGCCCCCGCGGGGCCCATCGACTCGGCCGGGGCGCCGTGGCGCACGATGGCCTGGTTCAGCGGTATCGCGCTGCTGTTCGTGGGCGGGCTGCTCCTGTGGGACCGCCGCCACCCCTTCGACGCGCGGCCTGAGCCGGTACAGCGGCGGGGGGTCGCCGGACCGGTCCCCGCCGCGGCGGCCCGCCCGATCGCCGTGCCCTCGCACGGGGTGAAGGAGGAAGGCGACGCGCGGCGCAAGGCGGAGGATCGCGCCCGCGCGGCCGAGGAGCGGCTGAGCGTGCTGCAGGATCAGTACCGGAAGACGCTCGACGAGCTGCAAGGAGCACAGAACAAGCTGCGCGAGGCGGCCGCCGCGGCCCCCGACGCCACGCTCGAGGAGCGGGCCGTGCAGGCTGAACAGCGCGCGGCGATGCTCGAGGACCACGCGCGGAGCGCCGACGAGCGTGCGCGCGCCCTCGAGGAGCGATCGCGCGAGCTCGAGGAACGTGCCCGCCTGTTCGAGCGTCAGGCGAGCAGCTCGAAGGCCGAGCTCGACGAGATGACCCGCCGGCTCACCGAACGCTCCCCCGCGGCGGACGGCGACGTCGACGAGCGCCTCGAGGTCGCGGAGCAGGAGACGATCGGGCTGCGCGCCGAGCTCGAAGGGGCCCAGACTCAGCTGTCGCTCGTGCGCCGGGAGTTGGAGACGGTGCGCCCACAGGCGGAGCGCGCCGGCGAGCTGCTGGCGGAACTCGAGACGATCCGATCCGAGGCGCGGGCGGCGCGCGACACGACGGCGAGCTCGCAGACCGAGCTCTCGACCACCTCGCGCGAGCTGGAGGATCTGCGAGCCGAGGTCCGGGCCCTGCGCGCCGAGGAGCAGCGTGCGGCGATGCTCGGCGACGAGCTGCGCTCGGTCAAGGCCGAGCTGGAGAGCGTCACCGCTTCCCATCGGGCGGAGCTGATCGAGCGCGAGGTCGACCTGGAGGAGAAGGTCCGCTCCGCACGCGAGGAGTTCCAGTCCGAGCTCGCGCGCATGGAGGCGCGGCACACCGAGGAGCTGGCCGCCAAGGACGAGCACGTGACGCAGCGCATCGCGAACCTCGAGGATGCCGCGCAGCAGCGGGTCGACGAGGTCGAGCGCGAGCTCGCGGAGCGGACGAAGCGGTTCGCGAACGCGGAAGACGAGATCGCGAAGGCACAGGCCGAGGCCGCCCGGCTCTCGAGCGAGCTCACGGTGGCGCGCGCGGAGCTGGAAACGACGGTCGCACAACTCGCGTCCGAGTCGGAAGGGCACGGCCAGGCGACCGAGCGACTGCAGGTGCTCGAGCGCACGTCCTCGGAAGCGATGACCCGCAGCCAGCGGCTGGCGGCCGAGCTGGAGGCCGCGGCGAAGGACAACGTGGATCTCAACCGGCGATTGCAGGAGCTCGAGTCGCGCCGTCAGCTCGAACTCGCGGACGCGGAGGGACGAGCCGACCTGGACGAGATCCTCCGGGTCACGCAGGAGCGGTTGGCCGGCCAGACCGAGAAGCTGATCGCCGCGGAAGAGCGCGTCCATGCGCTGGAACGCGAGATGCGGGCCGCCTCCTCGAAGCTCGAGGAGACCCAGAGCGAGCTTCGCCAACAGCAGATGGCCGCCGCGATGCGCCACATCCGGGGGGAGGACGGCGAGCCGGAGGGCGCGGGCACGCCACCGGTGGCAGCGCCCGACACCGACACGGCTCCGCTCGAGGACCGGCGCGCGACGTCGCCGTTCATGCAGGAGCTCTCGACCGACGCCCGCAAGTCGCTGACCCGCATCCTGGGTATCACGCAGGTCCTCAAGCACAAGCGCGACGGCAAGGACCAGGCGCAGCTCGTGCGCCAGCTCACGGCGCACACCCGTCGCCTGGAGCACATCGTGTCCGACCTCGCCGACGCGGACCGCCTGGTGCACGGCGACGTGGAGCTCAACGTGCGCCGGACCGATCTCGAGCCGCTCGTGCGGCGGGTGGTCGAGGAATCCGGGATCGACGCCGACCACGAGGTGCGCATCGAGACCGAGCGCGTGGTGGTCGCGGTCGATCAGCTGCGGACCGAGCAGATCCTGTCGGGACTGCTCAGAGCATCGGGAGACCGAACCCCTCCGAAGAAGACGATCATGGTCCGGCTCGCCGCGTCCGAGGGCGGAGCGACGATCGCGGTCGAGGACCCGGAGCCGTCGTCCGATGCATCGCTGAGCCCGGTGGTCCAGCGCTTCGCCGAGGTGCAGGGCGGTTGGGCGACGGTCGAGAGCCGCGAGAACGGCGGTTCGTCGTTCAAGGTCTTCCTGCCCGGCGACGCGGGCGCGGGCGACCCGAACGGCGACGCCCGCTCGGCCGAACCGGCCGCCGCCGACGCGCTGCACATCGTCGTCGAAGGCGTCGAGTCCAGCGCGAGTGCCGACGGTTCGGCGCTCGTGCAAGAGCTCCACCGACTCTCCACGGCCGAGGACTGAACGACGGCACGGCCGGCGGGGCGGCGAGGGGGCGCCCCGGCGGCCGTCGAGCCGGAACGGAGGGAACCCGGCCGGCCCCCGCTAGCGGGCCCGCAGCACGAGGGCGTCGCCCTGGCCGCCACCGCCGCAGATCGCGACGGCGCCGAGGTCGACCTCGCGGCGACGCATCTCCATCGCCGCCGTGAGCACGAGACGGGCACCGCTCGCGCCGATCGGATGTCCGAGAGCGACCGCGCCCCCGTTCACGTTCACGATCGCCTCGTCGACGCCCAGCATGCGGCTGGCGTGCAGGGCGACAGCGGCGAACGCCTCGTTCACCTCGACGAGCCCGAGATCGGATGCCGACAGCCCGGCCTTCTTGAGCGCCCGCTCGAGCGCGAGCGCCGGCACCGTCTGCAGCGAGGCGTACCGGTCCGCCGACATGCCGAACGCGACGATCTCGGCGATCGGCTCGAGACCGAGCTCCGCGGCCCGCTGGTCGCTCATCACGACCAGGGCAGCCGCGCCGTCGGAGATCTGCGACGCGTTGCCGGCGGTCACCGTGCCGTCGGCCGTGAACGCCGCCCGCAGCCCCGCCAGCGCCTCGAGGGTCGTGTCGGGGCGGATGCCCTCGTCGCGGTCGAACACCACCGGGTCACCTCTGCGCTGCGGGACCTCGACGGCGACGACCTCCTCGGCGAGCCGGCCGCCCTCCCAGGCATCGTGCGCCCGCCTGTGCGATCGGACGGCCCATGTGTCCTGTGCCTCGCGATCGATGCCGAGCTCGGCGTTGATCGCGTCGGTGCCCTCGCCCATGTGCCGGTCGTCGAACGCGCACCACAGCCCGTCGTGGATCATCGCATCGACCATGGGGGTGTCGCCGAGCCGTGCCCCTTCGCGTGCCTTCGGCAGCACGAACGGCGCGTTGGTCATCGACTCCATCCCGCCCGCGATCGCGACCTCGAGCTCCCCGGCTCGGATCATCTGGTCGGCCATGGCCACGGCGGACGTTCCGGACAGGCAGACCTTGTTGATCGTGATCGCCGGGGTCTCGATCGGGACACCCGCCGCGATCGCGGCCTGGCGGGCGGTGATCTGTCCTTGCCCCGCCTGCAGCACGTGACCCATGATCGAGTACTCGACCTGATCGGACGGCACGCCCGCCCTCGAGAGCGCCTCGCGGATCGCGATCGCTCCGAGGTCCGCCGCGCGGAACCCGGCCAGGGCCCCGTTGAAGCGACCGATCGGCGTACGCGCGCCGGCGACGATGACCGAGGTCGTCATGCCCCCGAGTCTAGCCCGCGCAGGGACGTCAGCCGCGGGCGGACAACGCCCGCTCGATCACCTCGAGGATCTCGTCGCGCACGAGCTCGTCACGGGCGATCAGCGCGTCACGCAGCGCCGCGTGCACGTCGGCGTTGAGCTCGAGCACCTCGCGGACGCGCTGGCGCTGCTGCTCGAGGATGTCCTCGACGCGCTGGCGGCCTTCCTTGTCGGCGAGCACCTTGCCCACGAGGTTCGGCCCGCCGATCGGGCCGTCGCTGATCGCGTCGAAGGAGATGAGCGATCCCGCCATGCCGAACGAGCCGACCATGTTGGCCGCGAGGGTCGTCGCGTGGGCCAGGTCGGCCGCCGGTCCCGTGCCCGTGTCGCCGATGCAGAGCTCCTCGGCCACGAGACCGCCGAGCGCGATCGCGATGCCGGCCTCGATCTCCGAGCGCGTGCGCGTGAACCGTTCCTCGGAGTCGCCGTGGGCGAGCAGGCCGAGGGACGCCCGGCGCTTGATGATCGACAGCACCTCGAGGCGCCGATTCTGACCCACGAAGTGGGCCACGGTGGCGTGCCCCGCCTCGTGGGTGGCCACGGCCTCACGGTCCTGCTCGGTGTAGACGACCGGCTGCTTCAGCCCGATCTCCTCGTTGAACTTCGCCTCGATCACATCGTCGAAGTTCATCTCGCGCCGGCCCTCGCGGAGGGCCACGAGCAGCCCCTCGTCGAACAGGTGCTCGATCATGACGGGCGTGTAGCCGAACGTCTCGTAGGCGATGCGCTCACGCATCGAGCGGTCGTCGAGCTGCTGGTGGTGGCGTTTGCGATCGAGGAAGTAGTCGATCAGGTCGAGCCGCCCCTGTTTGGTCGGCACGTCGAAGTACAGGCGGCGGTCGAACCGGCCCGGGCGCACGAGCGCCGGGTCGAGCGAGTCGCCCCGGTTCGTGGCGGCGATCAACAGGATGTTGTGATACTCGCTCTTGATCTGCGTGAGCTGCCGGTCGCTCGGCAGGTAGGAGTTGATCCACCCGATCATGCGAGCGCGCAGGCGCTTGCGCAGGGGTGGCTGGTCGAACGACTGCAGCTGGATCAGCAGCTCGTTCACCATCGACCCGCCGTCGCCCGGGCCCATGAACGCCTCCGTCGCGCGAGCGACGCCCTCCGGCCCCGTGGTCGACTTGCTCACCCCGCCGCGCGACATGCCGATCGCGTCGATCTCCTCGATGAAGCCGATCGCGCCGCCTTCCTTGCGCGCGATCTTCCGCAGCGCCTTGAAGAACGAGCGGATCCGGTAGGCGGTCATGCCCTGCCACATCGACTGGAACGCGGGCGCGGAGATGAACAGGAACGGCACGCCGGCCTGCTTGGCCATGGCTTTGGCGAGGTAGGTCTTGCCCGTGCCGGGCGGCCCCTCGAACAGGATGCCGCGCCGCGGCGTGCCGCCGAGCACGTCCTTGAACGTGGCGTAGCCCAGGAAGACGTCGAGGGACCGCACGACCTCGTCGACCTGGGTGTCGAGCCCCTTGATGTCGGTCAGCCCGGCTTCCACCTGCTCGGGGTACACCGTGACGTGGGGCGACTTCCCGTTGATCAGGGGCAGCGCGACCATGATCAGCACGGGGATCAGGATCAGCAGCGGGAACGCGAGGAAGACCCATCCGTCGGGCAGCGACGGCATCGTGATCGGGTTCCCGCTCGAGTAGCGGCGGTAGAGGTACCAATCGACGAGGAAGACGACGACGATCGCCCGCACGACGCGCTTGAGCTTCGTGCGCTCGCGCTTCCGGAAGACGTCGGCACGCCCCTGCTGCAGGAGCTGGGACCCCTTCAGCAGGGCCGCGGCGCCAGCCGGTTCCTTGTTCGACACGGGCAGACCCCTCCTCCTGGGCTCGGCCCCCGAGACGGGTTCCGAGGGGACCACCCTACGCCGGGTCGCTTCCGCAGGCATCGGTCCTTCGGCCCAGATGACCGGCCGCCCGGTCCGGCATCGGGCGGGTTCCGGATGGCGGAACCGTTACAGTGCAGGTCGTGGCCAGGAAGCGGCAGCCGGAGATCGACGTCGACGACAAGGCGGTGATCGGCGGCTTGCTCCGGGAGGTGCGCCGGTCGGCCGGATACCGCTCGGCCGAGACCGCCGCCCGCGCGAGCGGCTGCCCGGCATCGCGGCAGACGATCTACGCCTACGAACGGGGCGGACTGGTGCCCTCCTTGGCGCAGTTCCTCGAGCTGGTGGAGTTCTACGTGCTGGGTGCTTCACCCTCTCCCGCGACCGGCCGGAAGGCCGACGCCGACCTGCGCGCGCTCGGAGTGGCCGCGGTCACGAGGGCGCTCACCCTCCCCGCGTATCACGTCGTCCGGGCGAACGAGCTGATCGAGCGGATGCAGCCCGACCTCGGCCGGTCGAGGGGACGGGTCCGTCCATGACGATCGAGCTCACCGACGTCGACCACGTCGGCATCGCCGTCGCCGACCTGGGGGCGGCGGTCGCCGAGTACCGGCGTCTGCTCGGGGTCGAACCGGCCCACCGGGAGCTGGTCCCCGACCAAGGGGTCGAAGAGGTGCTCTTCGCGGTGGGTTCGTCCTACATCCAGCTGTTGGGTGCGCTCGGGCCGGAGACGCCCGTCGGCCGGTCGCTCGCGACGCGAGGCCCGGGCGTGCACCACATCGCCTACCGGGTGCGCGACGTCGCGGCCGCCCTGGAGCACCTCCGCGCTTCGGGCGCGCAGCTCGTCGACGACGCCCCCCGGCAGGGATCGCGCAACACGCTGATCGCGTTCGTGCATCCGCGATCCATGGGCGGGGTGCTCGTCGAGCTCGTCCAGGAGCGGTGAGTCAGGGCAGGTCGGTCAGGCCTTCCGTCGGGGCGTTGATGACGACGCTCACGTTGCCCTCCGGGAGCCGGCCGTCGCCCATCAGCTGATGCACGTGTCCGGCCTGGTCGTACGGGTAGGCGGCGCCGAGCGTCGTGCGGACCTTCCCGTCGATCACCATCTGGTTGAACGCGGCGGCCTGTTCGTCGTTGAACAGGTGCGAGCCCTGGTAGCGCTTCTGCATGTACCACAGGTAGCGCACGTCGACGAGCGTGTCGTACCCGGTCGTACCGGCGCAGATCACGACCATGCCGCCCCGGTCGGCCACGAAGATCGACGTCGGGATCGTGTCCTCGCCGGGGTGATCGAACACGATCCGCGGGGACGTCTTCTCGCCGAGCACGTCCCAGATCGCCTTGCCGAACGCCTTCGCGCCGGCGAACCAGTCCTTCCACTCGGGCGAGTCCCATTTCGGCGGCACGCCCCAGTGCGAGAAGTCCTTCCGGTTGATGAAGCCGACCGCGCCCAGCTCCTTCGCGTACGCGCCCTTCTCGTCGCTGCTGACGACCGCGACGGGGCGCCCGCCGGCGTTCGCGACGAGCTGCACGGCGAGCGACCCGAGCCCGCCGCTCGCCCCCCAGACGAGCACGACGTCGCCCGGCTCCACGGTGTGCGGCGGCCACCCGAAGAGCATGCGGTAGGCGGTCGCACCGGTGAGGGTGGGCGCCGCGGCCTCCTCCCACGTGAGGAAGTCCGCCTTCGGCAGGCACTGGTGGGCCTGCACCTTGCAGAACTGAGCGAACGAGCCCCAGCACGTGTCGTAGCCCCACACCCGGAAGCTGCCCGCGAGTCCGGGGTCCTTGCCGGCCGCGACCCACGGGTCGTCCGGGTCCCATTGCCCGGCGTGCACCACCACCCGGTCGCCGACCTGCACGTTCGTCACCTGGTCGCCGACGGCCCAGACGACGCCCGATGCGTCGGAGCCGACGATGTGGAAGTCGGTGGGCTCACCCCAGCGCGCCTGCGTCTTCGTGACGTCGACCGGCACGCCGCGTGCCGCCCACACGTTGTTGAAGTTCACGCCGGCCGCCATGACCATCACGAGCGCGTCGTGCGGCCCGATCTCGGGCACGTCGATCACCTCGCTCTGGATCGCCTTCTCGGGCTCGCCGTAGCGATCGGGGCGCACGAGCTGCGCGTGCATGCGCGCCGGCACGTCGCCGACCGGTGGGATCTCGCCGATCTCGTACAGGTCCTTGGCCATCGGGTCTCAGCCTCCGCCAGCGTCGGTCTCGGGGAACGCGAGCACCCTAACAATCGACCCGGAGCGACGGCGAACGAGCAGATCGCCGGGGCTCCACGCCGAGGTCGGAACGTGGCGTTGAGATCGGCCTCGCTGAACGCGCCCGTTCTCGAAGGGGCGACGATACCGCGCCGCGTTCGGGTCCACGTGGAGCCTTCGGCTCAGGACGGGTGGGCCGCGATCGACGGGAGCTCGGCCACCGGGCAGACACCGGCGCGCGGACACCACGAGCAGTACGCCCCCGGGGTGAGCGAGGGCTCCCGCCCGTTCGAGAGGGCGGCCGCCACCCTCGCAGCCTCGATCGCGCGGTCGGCAGCGTGCTGCAGGATCTCCTCGGTGACGTCCTCGGCCTGCCACGTGCCGCTCTCCAGGAACAACGACGCCGCGCGGTAGGGCGGCACCCCGAACCGCAGCGTCATGAGCAGGGCGTAGAAGCGCATGTCCTCGGCGTACTCGGGGAACGCCGACCCCGTCTTCAGGTCGACGACGAGGCGGGTGGCGCGGTTGGGCTCGAGCCGGTCGGGCAGGCCGAGGACGAGGTCGATCTGCCCTGAGAGCACGAGATCGCCCCCGAGCAGCTCGGCGCGCACCCTGAGCTCGCTGATCGGAGCCAGCTCGCGACGCAGCGGCTTCAGCGGGGGGAACGACGCCTGGAACAGCGAGACGCGCCGAACGACCTCCATCAGCGCGTCGTCCTGGTCGGAAACAGGTAGCTCGCGCCAGTACTCGCCGAAGCGCTCCTCGCGCTCGAGCACGCGGTCGACGGCAACCCGGGCGATCTCGTGCGGGTCCATACCCTCGCGTGACCCGACTTCGACCTCGATCGCCTTGTGGAGCAGCACCCCGTGCGCGCTGCGAGCCGAGTGCGCGAACGGCGGCGCCTCGCCGGCGAGCACCGCGTGGAACAGCCCCTCGCACCGGCCGTGCTGGTTGAGCTTCTCCTTGCCGATCCACAGCTGCTCGGCCAGCTGGAGCTCACGAGCCGCGCCCTCGATGCGGTCGCGCAGCCGTTGAGCGAGGTCGGGAGGGAACGTCGGACGGTCACCGGTGCCGATCAGGTTCTGGAGCGTGCGCTGCTGGGGGTCGGTGAGCTGCACGGGAGCATGGTATGCAGGAGCACCGACATGGCCGAGACCCCCGACGAGATCCTGCGCGCCCTCGCCGACCCGCAGCGGTTGGCGATCGCCGGCCTGCTCGCGGCTGGCGATCGCTCCGCCGACGAGATCGCGGCGGCGACCGAACTCACGATCCCACGGGTGCACAAGCACCTGAACCGGCTGACGGCGACCGGCGTCGTTCGCGTGAACGACGACCGGCACACGTACCGGCTCGACCCCGAGACCCTGCGATGGGCGGCGGAGCAGGTCGGCCCGACCCGCGACGCGGGCTTGGCGTTGGGCGCGGCCACCGACGACGAGGAAGCCGTGCTTCGCACGTTCTTCCGCGATGGCCGTCTCACCGAGGTCCCGGCGAAGGAGTCGAAGCGCCGGATCGTCCTGGAGCGCATCGCCGTGGAGTTCGAGCCGGGCCGGCACTACGACGAGCGCGAGGTCAACGCCGTCGTCGGGCGCTTCTTCAACGACCACGCGTCGCTGCGTCGCTACCTGGTCGACGAGGGCTTCCTCGACCGCGAGGGCGGCGTCTACTGGCGGGCGGGCGGGCGCGTCGACCTCTGAACGGCGATGAGCGGACCGAGGGCGGACCGTGCATCGTGCGGCCGGCGATCGAGTGACCCCGACGCAGCTGGATCCAGAGCGTGAGCGACCCCGCCAGCGTGAGCGCGACCAGGTTGAGCCCGAGCACGAGGGCGGCGTTCCACATGTCCTCCCATTCGGCGAGGCCGAGCGCGACGCCGATCGCCGCCGCTGCCGGGATCGTGGTGACCGAGATCGCCACGCCCACCGCCGACGCCGCCTGCCGTTCGATCGAGAGCATCGCCGCGACGCCCGCGGCCAGCGCGACGACGACGGTGGACGGTGAGGGCTCCGTCACGAACGCGGTCAGGACGTTGGACCCCAGATCGGCGTCGAGCACGCCGAAGGCGTCGGCGAACCGGACGAGCACGCCCGACGCGAGCGCGGCGACCCCGAGCCCGACCAGGAGCGTGCTCACCCCGACGAGCGCCGTTCGCCGTGCGCGGGCGACGAGCCCCACGCAGGCGGCGGACAGGGGCAACAGGTCGGGACTGATCGCCATCGCCCCGACCACGAGCACCGACTGGTCCTGTCCCACGCCGATGCCGGCGATCGCGCCCGCGGCCACCATGTACGCGAGGTAGGTCACCGAGAGCCGGGCGTTCTCGCGGGCCTCGTCGACGACTTCCTCGATCACGATCGCGTCGGCCGTGGCATCCCAGTAGCCGATGTCGTCGTCCTCGGCCGCCATGACCTCGGTGTCGTCCTGGCGGATCATCGCGACGGCGCCAGGTCGTTCGATCCGGAGCGCGCGCACACGGTCGACGACGTCGTTGGCCGCCGTCGGTTCCACCGCCGCCGTGATCAGATCCTCCCCGTGGGCGACCTCCACGCCGGGAAGGTGCGCGAGGTTGTGCACACCCTCGATCGACAGGGCTGCGACCACCGCATCGACGCGGGTGGGCGGCACGAACACGCGCAGGTGGAACACGAGGCGAATCATGTCATCACGCGAGCGCCCCGATCGCGACCGCCGAGGACACGTCGACGACCGGTCGACGCGATCCGCCGGCCGGTGCTAGGGTCCTCGCGTGCCGTCACCGGCGCGATCTCCCTCCTTCCCCGGTCGGTGACGTGTGTCCGTGGACCTCGAGCCGGGGGACGAGAGATGCGACCGACACCGATGAGCCGACCTGTGAGAGGGCTGGTCGTCGCGATCGCCGCCGGGCTCATGCTCACGACGGCCCCCGCCGCCACGGCCCACCACGCCCCGGGCCCCTGCGACTTCCATCAGGGGGCCGGCGTCACCATCAGGCAGCACTCACGCAGACAGATCCGCTGCGCCGCCACGCGTTGGAGGGTGCCGGGCGGCGCGAAGGTCGCCCTGTGCATCGCCAAGCGCGAGAGCGGGCTGCTTCCATGGGCCGCCTCGAAGGACGGGCTCAACAAGGGCCTGTTCCAGCAGCACGTCCGGTGGTGGGACGGGAACTACCGGACCTACACGAGGCCCCTCTGGGCGCTGCCGCCGCGCATCGTGAGCGGACGCACGAACGCGATCGTGTCGATCCGCATGGCCCACGAGATCGGATGGGGCCCCTGGGGCGGCAGGTCGTGCGGCTGACGCCGGCCTGACGGCCGGCCTCCCGCCGCCCGCACGAGGGCTAGACTCCCCGCATGGTCACCACGGACACCAGCGTCCCCGGAAGCGGCGCCGACGGCGGCGAGCCCGAGCGGTCGGTCGAGGACCGCATCGAGGAGCTCCGCAAGCGGCGCAAGGCGACCGCCTCCCCCGGGGGCCGAGACTCCGCGAAGAAGCAGCACGACAAGGGCAAGCTGACGGCCCGGGAGCGCCTGGGCGTGCTGATGGACGAGGGGTCCTTCGTCGAGACCGACCCGTTCGCGGTGCATCGCTCCCACGACTTCGGCATGGATCGCCGCCGTCCGCCCGGCGACGGCATCGTCACCGGCTACGGCACGGTCGACGGCCGCAAGGTCTTCGTCGCCAGCCAGGACTTCACCGTGTTCGGCGGATCGATGGGTGAGGTGCACGCCCAGAAGGTCACGAAGGTCATGGACCTCGCGATGTCCACCGGCGCCCCGTTCGTCGCGATCAACGACTCGGGGGGTGCGCGCATCCAGGAAGGCGCGGCATCGCTGGCCGGCTACGGCTACATCTTCGAGCGGAACGTCCGGGCGAGCGGCGTGATCCCGCAGATCAGCGTGATCATGGGTCCGTGCGCCGGCGGCGCCGTCTACTCCCCCGCGATCACCGATTTCACGTTCATGGTGCGTGAGACCTCACACATGTTCATCACCGGCCCCGACGTGATCAAGACCGTGACCGGCGAGGACATCTCGATGGAGGCCTTGGGCGGCGCGATGACCCATGCCACCGAGTCCGGGGTCGCCTCGTTCATCGGCGAGGACGACGAAGACGTGCTCAACCGCGTTCGGTACCTCTTGAGCTTCCTGCCGTCGAACAACCTCGAGGACCCCCCCGCGTACGCGCCAACCGACGATCCGCGCAGGCTGGCGGAGGCGCTCACCCACATCGTGCCAGACCGGGCCAAGGAGCCCTACGACATGCACGAGGTGATCCGCTACGTCGTCGACGACGGGGAGTTCCTCGAGGTCTTCCCGCTCTGGGCGATGAGCATCGTGATCGGATTCGCGAGGCTCGACGGCCACAGCGTCGGCGTGATCGCGAACCAGCCGAAGGTGCGCGGGGGGACGCTCGACATCGACGCCAGCGAGAAGGCGTCGCGGTTCGTGCGGTTCTGCGACGCGTTCAACATCCCGATCCTCACCTTCGTCGACGTGCCGGGCTTCCTGCCCGGCAAGGAGCAGGAGTACAACGGCATCATCCGGCACGGGGCGAAGCTGCTCTACGCCTACGCCGAGGCGACGGTGCCGCGCATGACGGTGATCACGCGCAAGGCCTACGGCGGCGCGTACCTCGTGATGAACTCCAAGCACCTGCGCAGCGACGTGTCGTTCGCCTGGCCCACGGCCGAGATCGCCGTGATGGGGGCCGAGGGAGCGGTCAACGTCGTGTTCCGCAAGGAGATCGAGAAGGCGGCCGAGCCGGCGCGCAAGCGCGCCGAGCTGATCCGCGAGTACCGGGACAAGTTCTCCACCCCCTACGCCGCCGCCGAGCGCGGGTTCATCGACGACGTGATCGAGCCCGCCGAGACGCGCACCCGCCTGATCCAGGCGCTTCGCATGCTCTCGACGAAGCGCGAGAGCGTGCCGGCGCGCAAGCACGGGAACATCCCGCTCTAGGAGGTGTGGGCCATGTCGCCGGTGAGAGACGAGGGCGAGCGCCGGTACGAGCTTCCCGACGAGCTCACGCCCGAGGAAGAGCGTGCGATCCTGATGGCCCTCGAGCGCTACCTGATCGCCGAGAGCCCCCGGCCGGCTCCGTGGGTGCTGCAGGGAAGGATCGACGCGACCGGCCTCGGGGCCCTGCAGGCCCGCCGGTACGCGCGGGAACCCTGGCACGGACAGCAGGGTCCCTTCGCGCGCAAGGGTGTGCCGAGCGTGCACGGTCGCAGCGACGTCCGCTAGTCCATCCCTGACCCGACTCCGAGGTGCACGTGGGCGCGACCAAGACCTCCGGCGCCACCGACCGGGCGGAAGCCTGCGCCGTGTTCGAGGCGGAAGGCTGCGACGGGCCTCGTTCGTGGAGCAACGGACCGGGCGACCGGTACGCACGCCATCAGCACGCCGCGGACAAGGTGCTGTTCTGCCTCGAGGGGTCCATCGTCTTCCACACCGCCGAGGGCGATCTCGAGCTGACGGCGGGTGATCGCCTCGACCTGCCGGCGGGCACGCCGCACTCGGCGACGGTAGGACCCGTGGGCTGTGCGTGCATCGAGGCCTACCGGGGCGGCTCGTGAAGGTCGCCTTCCACATCGACCAGCTGTGGTTCTCGGCACCGGGGGGGATCGGCACGTACATCCGGGAGCTCGCGCCAGCGCTGCTCGCAGAGGATCCGACGCTGGAGATGCTCCCGTTCCGATCGAGGTTCGCGGCGGGCGGACCGGCGGCGTCGTGGCTCGAGCGGATGCCGCCGGTCATCGTCGTCGACCGGCCCATCCGGGTCCTGTATCCGAGGTGGGCGCTCACGGGCCGGCCCGGCCTGCCGGCCGAGCTGAGGCCGGCCGAGGTCGTGCACTCGACGAACCACGCCGCGGTTCCGCCCAGGCGCCGCGGCCAGCGGCTGGTCGTGACCGTCCACGACCTGGCGTTCACGCGGTATCCGGCGATGTTCCCTCGCGACTGGCGCATGCTCTACCGGGCCGGGCTGCGAGCCGCCGCACACCGCGCCGACGCGGTCGTCGTGCCGTCGGAGTTCACCGCGAACGAGCTGCGGGAGCGCTCCCGCATCGACCCGGCCAAGGTGCACGTGACCCCGCTCGCCCCGTCGTTGCCCGTCGGCGAGCTCGGCACCGTCGACGAGACCCTGGCACGGCTCGGCGTGCCGAGGCCGTACGTGCTCTCCGTGGGCACGCTCGAACCCCGCAAGAACCAGGCACGGTTGGTGCGCTCCTACCGCCGCGTGGCGGCCGGGGGCCGTCCGCACGCGCTCGTGCTCAACGGCCCCGACGGCTGGCTCGACGAGGAGCTGCGGCGCGAGCTCGCCGCCGAGGGGCCCGGCCGCGTGGTGCGAACACGCGATCTCGGCGCGCGCGATCTGGACGCGCTCTACCGGGGGGCCGCCGCCTTCGTCTACCCCTCGCTCTACGAGGGGTTCGGCCTGCCGGTGGTCGAGGCGCTGGCACGAGGGGTGCCGACCGTGGCCGCTCGGGCATCGTCGATCCCCGAGGTCGCCGGCGAGGCCGCGGTGCTCGTCGATCCGCTCGACGAAAACGCCATCGGCGCGGCCCTCGAGCGCGTGCTCGACGACCCCGCCCTCGCCGACGATCTGCGACGTCGCGGACCCGAACGGGCGGCGACGTACTCCTGGCAGGAGACGGCTCGGGCGACGTTGCGCGTGTACCGTCACGTCGTGGGCACCCGAGGATGAGCGAGCCGCGGCCGTCGATGAAGGTGACGCTGATCTCCACCGTGAAGAACTGCGCCGGCTCTGCGCGCACGTTCCTCGACTCGCTCGCGAGCCAGACCCGGGCCCCCGACGAGGTCGTGATCGTCGACGGAGGCTCGAGCGACGGTACCGCGGAGGCGTACGCCGGCGGCGAGCAGGTCACCGTGCTCGTGGAGCCGAGGGCGAACATCGCCCGGGGGCGCAACGTGGCGATCGCCTCGGCCACCCACGAGGTCATCGCGGTGACCGACGCCGACTGCGAGCTGGACCCCGGCTGGCTCGAGGCGATCGTGGCCCCGATCGAGGCCGGCGCCGACGTGTCGATGGGCTGGTACGAGCCCGTGCTCGACACGGCGTTCGAGCGATGGATGGCTGCGGTGAACCTCCCGCTGGACCCCGCCGAGGTGGACCCGGCGAGGTTCGATCCCTCCGCACGTTCGGTGGCGTTCCGCCGGGAGGCGATCGACGCGGTCGGAGGCTATCCGGAATGGCTGGCGATCGGCGAGGACATGTGGGTGGATCAGCGCTGGCACGAGCTCGGCATGGACATGCGGTTCGCGCCGGATGCGATCGTGCGCTGGCGATTGCGTTCCGGGCTCGGAGCGACCTGGCGCCAGTACTTCCGATACGCGCGGGGCGACGCGCAGGCCGGCATGCACCCGGAGCGGCACGCGCTCCGGTTCGGCGTGTACGCGGGCCTGGGCGCGGCGCTCGCATCGGGACGCACGTGGCCCCGCGTGCTTGCCGCGGCGGGCGCCGTCACGTACGCGCGCACCCCCGTGCGGCGCGGACGGGCACGCGCGCGAGGCCCGCGCGAACGAGCCCTGTCGACCGTCGCGGTGCCGGCACTGATGGCCTTCACCGATGCCGCGAAGATGGCGGGCTACGCGGCGGGACAAGTCGATCGCATGAAGGGGCGATCCCTGCCGCTTGACACGCGGGGCGGGCCCGTCGGATAACCCTCCGACATGAGCGACGGGGCGCGGGAGCGGCGGTTCCGCGCCGCGCTCTCCCATCGCGACTACCGCTCCCTGCTCGGGAGCCTCGCGGTCTCCGAGACGGGCAGCTGGCTGTACGCCGCGGCCACGATCATCTACATCCTCGATGCGACCGGGTCGGCCGCCTGGGTCGGGGTCGCCGCGGTCGTGCGATTGCTCCCGTACGTGCTCTTCGAGCCGTTCGGCGGGGCGATCGCCGACCGCTACGACCGCCGCCGGGTGATGATCGTCTGCGACCTCGCGCGGGCCGGACTGATGGGCGTGATGGCCGTCGTCGCGATCTCCACCTCGACGGTGGCCGTCGTCGTCGTGATCGCGCTGACGTTCGTGAACAACACGCTCACATCGCCGTACTACCCGTGCGTCACGGCCATCACGCCGTCGATCGTGCCGGAACGCGATCTCGCGGCGGCCAACGCGCTCAGCGGCACGATCGACAACTTCGCGCTCGCGTTCGGTCCGGCGCTGTCGGCCGTGTTGCTGCTGCTGGGCCCGCCGCCGGTCGCGATCGCGCTCAACGGCGTGACGTTCCTGGTCTCCGCCCTGCTGGTGGCCCGGATGCGCACTCGAGGCAGGATCGGGGAGGTCGAGACCGAGTCGTCACTGGTGGAGCGGATCGGTCACGGGGCCAAGGCGATCAGGGGCTCCAAGGAGGCGATCCTGCTGATCGGGCTCGCGTTCGCGTTCGGGCTGACGTTCGGGCAGGAGGTCGTGCTGTACGGGCCGCTGGCCGAGGACTCCTTGGGTCTCGGGATCGACGCGACCGGACTGCTGTTCGCGGCGCCGGGCATCGGCGGGCTCCTGGTCGCGGCGCTGGCCGCGAGGCTCGCCGCGAGATCGCATACGGCCGGCGTCCTCGCCCTGTCCACGTTCCTCGGGGGCATCCCGCTCACGCTGCTCTCGTTCATCCACGATCCGGTCGTGGCGTTCGCGCTGCTGACGTTCGAGGGCGCCGCGGTGATCGTGAGCGACGTCGTGACGACCACGACGCTGCAACGGGTGGTGCCCAACGACAAGGTGGGAAGCGCGTTCGGCATCCTCGGCGGCGTGTCGGTGATCGGCATGGTGCTCGGATCGCTGCTCGCGCCGCTGATGATCGAGGTGTTCGGTCTCTCGGTCGCCACGGCCTTCGCGGGCGGTGTGCTGCTCGCGGTCACGCTGGTGGTGCTGCCGAGGGCCCGGGCGATGGATCGCACCGCGGCGGCCCGCGCCATCGAGCTGGCGCCGACGGTCGACCTGCTGGAACGGCTCGGCATCTTCGAGGGCACGACGCCACAGCAGCTCGAGGCGCTGGCGGCGGTCACGAGGGAGGAGCGGGTGCCGGTCGGGAGCGTGGTGATCCGCGAGGGAGACGAGCCCGACGACCTGTTCGCGATCGCCGACGGAACGCTCGAGGTTCGAACGGGCACGGGTGCGGCGGAGCACATGGTCGCATCGCTCGGTGCGGGCGACTACGTAGGCGAGATCGGCCTGCTGGAGAAGCGGCCGAGGACCGCGACGGTCGTCGCGGTGGAGCCGGCTCGGCTGCTGAGGATCCCCGGCGAGGACTTCCTGCGGATCGTGAACGATGCCCCGCGGATCTCCCCCACCCTGATCTCGGTGGTGGCGAGCCGGTTGGCGGCCTCGCAGCCCGAGGACGATCACGAGCAGATGGGCCGCTCCTGAACGCGACAGGAGGGCCGCCCGGGGGCGGCCCTCCGAGGGGTTGTCGCTGACCGTCAGTGCTTCCGCTGCTGCTGGCCCTCGGTGTCGTCATCCTCGAGGTGCCGCTGGAGCCGCTGACCCTCGGTGTCGTCTTCCTCGAGGTGCCGCTGGAGCCGCTGGCCCTCGGCGTCGTCCTCTTCGACGTGTCGCTGCAGCCGCTGGCCCTCGGTGTCGTCCGAGGCTTCGCGGTTCTCCTGGTCCGACATGCCGACCCTCCTTCCGGGTGGGAGCCGTGATCTCCGGCCCATCCTGCTTCATGCATCTTGCCCTTCGCAAGAGGCGCCGACTGTCAGCGAGGCGACACCCTCGGTGTCGGGTTGGCGACAGCCTCGACTTCCGCCGGCGCCGGTCCGACGAGTAGCATCCGCGCGATGACTGAGACCCCCGATCCCTTCGCGAAGCTCGCGGAGGCGGCAGCCGATCTCGGCAGGGCGATCGAGCCTCCCGGATACCGTGACCTCCTCGACTGGATCGTCGAGACCACCCGGGAGATCACCGGCGCGCAGGCGGCGTCGATCGCCGCCTTCGACCCGGACCGCGAGATCCTCACGTTCGTCGCCGCGTCCGGAGCCACCGGCGACCAGATCGTCGACCTCGAGATGGACGCCGGCAAGGGCATCGCCGGGTGGGCGCTCTCGTCGGGGCAGTCGATCTCGATCTCCGACGCCCCGAGCGATCCTCGGTTCGCGCGCGACATCGCCGAGGCCACCGGCTACACCCCGGACACCGTCTTCGCGATCCCCCTCGAGACCGAGGCAGGGGTGATGGGCGTGATGGAGATCCTCGACGCGCCGGAGGGCCGTGCCGACGCTCACGACGAGTCCAGGCTCGTCTCGACGCTCGCCCGCCAGGCGGCGGTCACGATCGAGACGGCGAGGCTCTTCCGGACGCTCGGTCGCGTGATGTTCAACGCTGCGGCGGCGGCTGCCGAGGACGGCGATCTGCAACGCGCCCTCGAGAAGATCGCGGAGACGTCCCGCGGCCCGACGCGCGAGCTCGCCGAGCTGCTCGATCTCTTCTCGGAGATCGGAGCCCTCGGGCCGAGCGAGCGTCGAGCGGCCACCGAGCTCCTGTACACGTTCCTGCTGTATGCGCAGGGCGAGCGGGGCTAGCCGATGCGTCCGGCGTGGTCGTGGGCGTTCCAGCCGGGCGCGCTGCAGCAGGTCGACGTCGACCTTCCCCACGCGATCACCCCCGACTGGGCGTGGGGCGGCAGCACGGGGGCCGGCGTCAAGGTCGCGGTGCTCGACTCGGGCGTCGACGCCGAACACCCGTGGGTGCGATCGGTGGAGGGAGGGGTGGCCGTCGATCACGATCCCGATGCGCCGGGCAACGTTCGATTCACCGAGGGCCCGCACGAGGATCTCTTCGGCCACGGCACGGCGTGCGCCGGGATCATCAGGAAGATCGCACCGGACTGCGCGATCCACAGCGTGCGAGTGCTCGGCCGCAAGCTCACCGGCAAGGGCTTCGTGTTCGCGGCCGGGCTCCGCTGGGCGCTGCGCAACGACATGCGCGTGATCAACCTGTCGCTGTCGACCGGCAAGCGAGACTACTACTCGGTGTTCCACCGCATCGCCGACGAGGCGGCCTTCCGCCGGGTGATGCTCGTGTGCGCGATCAACAACATGCCGGGGCCGAGCTTCCCTGCTGAGTACTCCTCGGTGTTCTCCGTCGCCTCGCACGACACCGTCGAGGATCCGCTCGCCTTCGACTACAACGCGACCCCGCCCGCGGAGTGGGGCGCGCCCGGCATCGACGTCGAGGTGCCGTGGCTCGATCGGAAGACGATCGTGGCCACGGGGAACTCGTTCGCTGCACCCCACATCGCGGGGGTCCTGACGTTGATCCTCGCCAAGCATCCGGGGCTGACACCGTTCCAGGCGAAGACGGTGCTGATGGCCCTCGCCCGGAACGCTCGCGGGCCGGCGTGAACCGGCAAGGAGGAGGCACCTGCGATGACGTACTCGATCGTGGCTCGCGACGCCGAGACCGGGCGCATGGGCGTCGCCGTTCAGTCGCACTGGTTCTCGGTCGGCAGCGTCGTCTCGTGGGGCGAGGCGGGCGTCGGCGTGGTGGCGACGCAGTCCTTCGCCGAGCGGTCGTACGGCCCGCTCGGGCTCGAGCTGATGCGCAGAGGCCGGAGCGCCCCGGACGCCCTGTCGGCGCTCGTGCGGGCCGACGAGGACCGCGATGTGCGCCAGGTCGCGTTCGTCGACGCATCGGGACGGGTGGGCGTGCACACCGGGAGGAGCTGCATCCGGGAGTTCGGCCAGGTCGAGGGCGACGGATACTCGGTGCAGGCCAACATGATGGAACGCGACACGGTCTGGGACGCGATGGCGGCCGCGTACCGGGACGCCGAGGGCGATCTGCCCGATCGACTCGTGGCCGCCCTCAGGGCGGGCCAGGCCGAGGGCGGTGACATCCGTGGCATGCAGTCGTCGGCGCTGCTGGTCGTGGAGGCCCGGCCCACGGGCACCGAGTGGGGCGATCGCGTGGTCGACCTTCGGGTCGAGGACCACGCCACGCCGGTGGACGAGCTCGCCCGCCTGCTGCGGCTCTGGCGCGCATACGGCCGCGCGGAGCGCGCCGAGGAGCTCGAGCTGATGCCGGACCTCGAGGCCGCGATGAGCGAGCGCATGGCGTCGCTCGAGCTGCAGCCCGACCATCCGGAGCTGGCCTTCTGGGCGGCGATCGCGATGGCCGGCGCGGGCCGCCTCGGCGACGCCAGGCGCACGATGGCGACGGCCCACGCGGCCGGGCCCGGGTGGGCGGAGCTGCTCCGGCGCATCGTGGCGGACCGCCAGGTGGACCTCGAGCCGGGAGCGGTCGAGGCCTTGTTGGAGGACGAGCCGTGATCGTGCTCAGCGGGCGCCGCGCCGCACGAGCGCCTCGAGGTCGGTGATCACGACCTCGCGCCCGCGAACCTCCAGGAAGCCGCGGGCCTCGAACGTCTTCAGGACCTGATTCACGCTCTGGCGAGAACCGCCCACCATCTCGGCGAGCTCCGTTTGGGTGAGAGGAAGCGCCAGCACGATCGCGTCGCCATCGGGCCGTCCGTCCCGTTCGGCGAGGGTGGCGAGCGTCTTGGCCAGCCTGCCCGCGAGGTCGAGGAACACGAGGTCGGAGGTCTGTTCGGTGATGCGTCGCGCGAGCCCGCCGAGCGCTCGCAGCATGCCGTCGGCGACGTCGGGGTGACGGTGCACGCCGTCGAGGAGCGTCGCCCGATCGAGCGCGACCAGCATGGTGGGCTCCACGGCCGTCGCCGAGGCGGACCGCGGCCGGCCGTCGACGGCGGAGAGCTCGCCGAACGCATCGGGTGAGCGCAACGTGGCGAGCACCATCTCACCGCCGTCCGACGACGAGACCCAGATCTTGACGAAGCCCTCGGCGATCACGAACAGGGAATCCCCGGCGTCCCCCTGGCGGAAGATCGTGCGTCCGCGATCGTAGGAGAGCCGGGTGGCGCGCTGGGCCAGGAACTCGAGGGCCGTGGGCGCGAGCTCGACGAACAGCGCCGAGTTCGCGAGCAGGCCGGCGGAGTCTGCGGGTGTCACCCGCGAAGCCTCGCACGGTCGGCGCGCGCTCGCACGTCCGATCGGTGGTCTCGTTCCCCGTCACGCCGCTCCGGGGCTCTCGAGGCCGCCGGTCGAGGGGTCGGGAGGCTGACACCCGATCTGTCGGCTGACCGACCATCCGATGGGGTTCCTGCTGCGAAGCTCGATCGAGAGGTGACGCGACGATGCGGACACAGATCAGGGAAGCGAAGCCGCGGCCGAAGCGGCGGAGGCGAGAGGTCGACGACCTCGCGTCGGCGCCTTCGTCCCGGGAGCTGGGCGCTCGCTCACGAGCCAGCGACCTGCTCGCACGGCTGCACGCCGAGCGCGACGCGATCGACGAGGCGCTCCGC
>DASZOO010000178.1:0-9151 GCA_035550775.1 Actinomycetota bacterium
CGCCGACGAGCACCCCGGCGATGAGCGTGGCGGAGCACGACGACGCCAGCCGCAGGATCGCCGGTCGCGCGAGGAGCTGCGACGCTCGATCGGCGCCGCGTGCTGCCGGTGCGGTCGCTTCGGCCATGTCCGCATCATGCCCGTCCGGGCCGGATGGGGCCAGGATGGCACCACCCGGGTGCTCGGGGGTGGAGACCGCGATATCGGAGGAGTCCGGGCTTAGAACAGGCCGACCGTTCGTCCCTGCTCGTCGACGTCGACGTTGTGGAACGCGGGCGTGCGTCCGTAGCCCGGCATGCGCTGCATGTCGCCGCACAGCGCGACCACGAACCCGGCGCCCGCGCTTGGCACGACCCCGCGCACAGGGAGCCGGTACCCCCTCGGCCGGTTGAGCATGAGGGGATCGTGGCTGAGCGAGAGGTGGGTCTTGGCCATGCACACCGGCACGTGTCCGAAGCCGAGCTCGTCCATGCGGGCGATGTCCTTCTCCGCCTGCGGCCCGTAGTCGACCCCGTCGGCGCCGTAGAGGCGGGTCGCGATCGCCTCGATCTGCTCCTTCAGTCCGGTTCCCGACGGCGTGAGGAACTCGAACGAGTTCGGTCGCTCGCACGCGTCGACGACGGCCTGCGCGAGCTCCACGGCGCCGTCGCCACCCTGGGTGAAGGCGCGGTTCACCACGACGGTCTCGGCGCCGGCCTCGATCGCGAGCTCGCGGACGAGCTCGATCTCGGCCTCGGTGTCGCTCGGGAAGTTGTTGACCGAGACCACGCACGGCAGGCCGTACTGCCGGACGATCTCGATATGGGCCTTCAGGTTCTCGATGCCGCGTCGCAGCGCGTCGAGATCCTCGGTGCCGAGGTCGGCGAAGGCCATCCCGCCGTGTGATTTGGTCGCGCGCACGGTGGTGACGAGCACGGCGGCGCTCGGGGTGAATCCGCCGAACCGGCAGACGATGTCGCAGAACTTCTGGAACCCGAGGTCGCTCGCGAACCCGCCCTCGGTGACGACGTAGTCCGCGAGCTTCAGCGCCACCCGGTCGGCGATGATCGAGTTGTTCGCGTGGGCGATGTTGCCGAACGGTCCCGCGTGGATCAGCACCGGCTGCCCCTCCAGCGTCTGCACCAGGTTGGGCTTGAGCGCGTCCTTCATGACCACGGTCAGCGCCCCCGCGACCCTGAGGTCTTCGGCGGTGACCGGCTTCCCGTCATGGGTCGATGCGACCACGATGTTGCCGAGCCGTCGCCGCAGGTCCGCCACGTCGGAGGCGAGCGCGAACACCGCCATGATCTCGGAGGCGGCCACGATCACGAACGAGTTCTCCCTGGGGTATCCGTGTGCCTTCCCCCCCAGGCCGACCACGGTGTAGCGGAGCTCCCGGTCGTTCACGTCGAGGGTGCGGGGCCAGGTGATCGTCGCGGGATCGATGCCGAGCTCGTTGCCGTGGTACACGCTCGCGTCGAGCGCCGCCGCCAGCATGTTGTGCGCGGCCTGCACGGCATGGAAGTCGCCGTTGAAGTGCAGGTTGATCTCTTCCATCGGCACGACCTGCGCGTAGCCGCCACCGTTGCCCCCGCCCTTGATGCCGAACACCGGGCCCATGCTCGGTTCCCGCAGGCACAGCATCACGCGCTTGCCGACCTTCCCCAGGCCCTGCGTGAGGGAGACGCTCGTCGTGGTCTTGCCCTCGCCCGCCTTCGTCGGCGTGATCGCGGTCGTGATCACCAGCTTCCCGTCGGGATGGTCGGCGAGGCGCCGAAGCACTGACAGATCGATCTTGGCGCGGTGCTTCCCGTAGCTCTCGAGCTCGCCGGGCTCGATGCCGGCTGCGGCGGCGACATCGGCGATCGGACGCAGCTCGGCTTCCTGTGCGATCTCGAGTCCGGACTTCATCGTGGCGACGCATCCCTCCGTGAGCGCGAACGTCCGGACGATACGACCACCGGTCGCGCCGCACCAAACCGAGGTTGCGCTCACCGCGACCGCCGGTCGGTCGGAGGCCGGCCGTGTTGGAATGAGCCCTCGCCGTCGGAGGAGGCCGCCCGTTGGACACCCAGACGCTTCGCGACACGATCGCTCGGTTGATGCCGGAGGTGCTCGACGACCTCGGGAGCCTCGTGCGGATCCCCTCGATCGCGTTCCCCGGCTATCCCGACGCGCCCGTGCGTGAGATGGGTGAGCGCACGATGGAGCTCGCCCGCGCAGCCGGGTTCGCCGACGCCGCCCTGCGGGACGTTCCCTGGGGCTACCCCCCGGTCGTGGGGGAGATCGCGGGCCCCGACGGCTCGCCGACGGTCGTCTTGTACGCCCACTACGACGTGCAACCTGCCCCGCCCGAGCAGGGCTGGACCACCGACCCCTGGGCACCCGTCTCGAAGGACGACGGCCGGCTCTACGGACGCGGTGTGGCCGACGACAAGAGCGGCATCGCGATCCACCTGGCGACCGTGCGTGCGCTGGGTGCGCGGCCGCCCTGCACGGTGCGCCTGATCGTGGAAGGCATGGAGGAAACCGAGTCGAACCTCGAGGCCTACGTCGCGGCGAACCCGGATCTGTTCCGAGCCGATGCCTTCCTCGTCGCCGACATGGGCAACCTCGAGGCCGGAACCCCGATCCTCACGACCACCCTGCGGGGAGAGGTCTCCTGCATCGTCACGGTCTCGACGCTGGAGCATCCGCTGCATTCCGGTGCCTTCGGCGGTCCGGCGCCCGACGCGATGATGGCGCTGGCCCGGCTGCTGTCCACGCTGCACGACGACGCGGGCTCGGTGCGCGTCGACGGGGTGAGCGGCGGGGACTGGCCCGGCGCCGAGCTCCCCGAGACGGACTTCCGTGCCGCCGCCGATCTCCGCGAGGGCACGAGCCTGATCGGGTCGGGCACGATCGGCTCGCGCCTGTGGTCCAAGCCGAGCATCAACGCGATCGGCGTCGACACGACAACGATCGGGTCATCGTCGAACGTGCTGCTCGCGAGCGCCCGTGCGAAGCTGTCGATGCGCATCGTGCCCGGCAGCGATCCCGATCGGGAGCTCGATGCGCTCGTGCGCCACCTGGAGACGCACGCGCCGTGGGGCGCCGCCGTCGAGGTCGAACGCGTCAAGACCGCTCCACCGTTCCGTTGCGCGACCGACGGCCCCGCCTTCGCCGCGGCGCGAGTCGCCATGCAGGAGGCGTTCGGCTCACCCGCCGGGGAAGCCGGCTCGGGCGGGTCGATCCCCCTGCTGCGAAGCCTGCAGGCCGTGAGCCCCGATGCGGAGTTCATCCTCTGGGGGGCGGAAGACCTCGCTCGAGCGCGCATCCATGCGTCCGACGAGAGCGTCGATCCCGCCGAGATCGAGCGCATGATCCTGGCGCAGGCGTCGTTCTTGATCCGCTTCGCCCACCTCGGATCTGCGGGCTGACCCCGGCGTCACCGTCTCTGCGCCCGCGCTCTGGCCCTGCCGGCCCCGCCGCACCGGGCAGAACTTATGCAGGTTCGCGATCCTCGGTTCCACCGGCGCTTCATGGGTATGGGTCCCCTCGACGTGGTCATCGAGTAATCGAGGAGAGGAAGGGAGTACACATGCGACCCGTGGACATCGTGGCGATCGCGCTGGTGGTCGTCGGAGCACTCAACTGGGGACTCGTCGCGATCGGCGAGTTCGACCTGGTGGCGGCGATCTTCGGCTTGGACTTCGGAGAGACCAACGCACTGACCCGAGTCATCTACGGCCTCGTCGGACTGGCGGGGGTGTGGGTGGCCGCGCGTGCAGCGTCACTCATCCGGGCCGAGCGTCCCGCTGCTCGCCTGCACGCTTGATGAGGCGAACGAAACGCACGAAGGAGGCGAAGACCGTGAGCCAGATCACCGGGTCGATCGACGTGCGCGTCCCCGTGACGACCGCCTACAACCAGTGGACCCAGTTCGAGGAGTTCCCCCGCTTCATGGAGGGGGTCGAGCAGGTGCAGCAGCTCGATGACACGCACCTGCGCTGGGTGGCCGAGGTCGCCGGGAAGCGCGAGGAGTGGGAGGCCGAGATCACCGAGCAGCAGCCCGATGAGCGGGTGGCGTGGACGTCCCGGGGCGGCAAGGGGAACGCCGGGGTGGTGACCTTCCACAGGCTGAACGATGACGAGACCCGGGTGACGGTCCAGATGGACTGGCAGCCCGAAGGCGTGCTGGAGAACGTCGGCGCGACGCTGGGGTTCGACGATCGGCAGGTCTCCAATGACCTCGGGCGCTTCAAGGAGCTCATCGAGCAACGGGGGACCGAGTCGGGCGCATGGCGGGGAGAGGTCTGAGGTCTTCTCGGCTTCGCGCTGACGACCCCTGGCTCATCGGCCAGGGGTCGTCGCTCGCCCGGGTTCCTCGCGGCTAGGATGGCCGACCGTGTTCACCGTCGAGCAGCGCGATGCTCTCGGCGAGCGCGTGCTCAGGCTCGCGAGGGACGATGAGCGAGTCGTCGCCGGAGCGATCGTGGGCTCGCTCGCGGTGGACGAAGGCGACCGATCCTCGGACCTGGACCTCACCTTCGGCATCGCCGACGACGCTCGGGTCCTCGACGTCCTCGACGATTGGACCCGCACGCTCATCGACGAGCTCGAGGCGGTGCGACTCGTCGATCTCGTTCGGGAACCGACCATCTTTCGGGTGTTCCTGCTCCCCGAGGCGCTGCAGCTCGATCTCTCGATGACGCCGGCGGTTCGGTTCCGCCCCGTCGGGCCACGCTTCCGGCTCGAGTTCGGTGAGACGGCCGCGGACGACTCCGAGGTCCCCACGCCGCCCATCGAAAGCCTGTTCATCCCCACGCCGGAGACTGCCGAGGACATCTTCGGGTGGGGCGTGATCTACGCGCTGCATGCGCGCGCGTGCATCGAGCGCGGCCGTGTCTGGCAGGCCGAGCACTACGTCGGCGCCGTGCGCGATCACGCCCTCTCGCTCGCGTGCCTCCGCACCGGGCTTCCCGCGGCGCAGGCGCGCACCTACGACGACCTCCCCGCGGAGGTCCTCGCGCGCCTCGAGCGAGCCCACGTCGGTTCGACCGAACCTGAGGAGCTACGGGCGGCTCTGGCCGCCTCCCTCCTCGCGCTCATCCACGAGGGCGCGGAGGTGCGCCTCCCGCACGCTTCTGCGGTCGCCGAGCGCCTCGATGGGCTCCACTAGGATCGTCCACGGGCGGTTCGCGCGCACGGGAGCACCAGCACCAAGGGGGCGGGGGCGGCTCCTACGCCGCTCGGGACCTGAGTTCCCGAAGGACGCTCGCCCCCAGGTGCAGAAGCTCGACCGTGGCGACCGACACCTCCGTGTCGCCGGGGTGTCCCCGCAACCACTCGCGCGATGCATCGAGGGCTCTCGCGCTCTGTCGGGGCCCTCGGGCTGCCCGGATCTGCCGAAGGAGGGCCGTGCGGTGCATGCGGGCGACATACCCCCCTGTCCTCGTGCTAACCCGCGCGCGTCGCATGAGGCGTGACCTTGGCCCCCGCTGGACCGATACTGGAGCGGTGGCCACCGCCGAGCCGCTGCGCAGGAACGTCACCGACGTGCGGGTGACCGTCGTGAACGACGGCGTCCGTGGCCAGCGGCCCGACACCCTCGCGACCGAGGAGCCGATGGAGATCCGGGTGCACGGCCCCGGCCAGCCGGCCGAGGCGGTCGCCGTGACGATGCGAACCCCCGGGGCCGACCACGAGCTCGCGGTGGGGTTCCTGTTCACCGAGGGGCTGATCGCGGCGGAGGAGGTGCGCAGGGTCGCCTACTGCGACGACCTCGACGGGGAGGAACAGCGGTACAACGTCGTCACGGTCACGCTCGACCGGCCGTTCGACCACGACCGTCTGCACCGGAACTTCTTCGCCACGTCGTCCTGCGGCGTCTGCGGGAAGGCGACCCTGGACGACGTGGAGGTCCGGTGCGATCCGGTGAGCGACGGTCCGGTGGTGGCCGCCGACCTGTTGGTCTCGCTGCCCGACCGCCTGCGGTCGAAGCAACGCGTGTTCGATCGGACGGGCGGCCTGCACGCCGCCGCCCTGTTCGCCCCGAGCGGGGAGCTCCTCGCCCTCCGAGAGGACGTCGGCCGCCACAACGCGGTGGACAAGGTGATCGGGGAGCAGGTGCTCGCCGGGCGCGTGCCTCTCGCGGACCGCGTGCTGCAGGTCAGTGGCCGGGCGAGCTTCGAGATCGTGCAGAAGGCAGCCGTGGCCGGCATCCCGATCGTCAGCGCCGTCAGCGCCCCGTCCTCACTCGCGGTCGAAGCGGGTGCTCGCTTCGGCATGACGATCGTCGGGTTCGTACGCGACGGTCGGTGCAACGTCTACACGGGGCCCGAGCGCGTGTCGTAGGTGGCCGGCGGCTCGGCTCCGGCTGCGGCGGGCACATGCATGCGCCAGTCGTAGACGACGCTCGTGCCGAAGATCAGGTCCTGCACGGAGGCGTTCCGCCTGCTGACGGCGCTCCAGAACAGCCCGAGCGGAAACACCACGCAGGCCAGCGCTCGTGCGAACGCCAGGACGGTCCCGATGCGCTCTCGCCGACGCCCCAGGAGGCGAAGGCCCATGAGCCGCATGCCCATCGTTCGCCCGGTGGTCGACCACGAGATCGTGAGCATCAGCACGACGACGGTCGCCCCGATCGTCAGCGATTGCTGGAAGGTCGGTTGCGGCCAGGTGAACCCCCGCGCGTCGCGCATGAAGCGGAACCCCGCGTACGCGACGTAGGCCGCGCCGAGGAACACGACCGCGTAGGCGAAGTCGATCACCATGGCACCCACGCGGGACACGATGCCCGCCAGCATCCCCTGACGCTCGGCCGCCCCGGCCGGGAAGACCGTCGTGCCGGAGACCGCCGCCTTGCTCACGGACCCTCCTGAGCGCTACCCGGGCGCAGCTCGCGGGCCTCACGCCGCAAGACGCGGTCGACGACGCGCGACACCAGCCGGTCGGCGTTCATGCCCTGCACACGCACCGTCTGCACCGTCTCGTTCGCCATCACGCCCGAGGATTCGCGGACCAGACGTGGCAGATCGACCTCGTCGATCACCTCCTCGGCGATCGCCGCCAGGTCGAGGCGATCGATGACGGCGACGAGGTCGGCGCGCGCCACCACCCGGTCGACATCGATCCGGTCCGCCGCTCGGTTCAGGTCGACCCTCTCGACGATCGCATCGACGTCCACCCGGCGCACGACCTCGTCCAGATCCACTCGATCGAGGATGCGCTCGATGTCGACGTCCTCGACGATCGCGTTCACGTCGACCCGCTCGCGCACGAGGGCGGTCAGGTCGATCTGATCGGCCACGCTCTGGGCGATCTCGGGCACGAGCTCCTGCAGGAACGATGTCGCCGCCCGCACCATCTCGGCCTGGGAGGCCTTCCACCGGCCGTCGAGCACGCGGGCCGCTCCGGCCGCGACCTCGCCGGCCTCCTTCGCGAAGCGCGGCTCGACGAGCCACGTGAGCATCGGCCCGAGGGCGTCGGCGACCTGCTTGGCGGCACCCGCCGCGGCGTCGGCCGCCGTGACCGCCACACCGAGTCCGGCGCCGGCGACGGTCGCGGCCGGGTCCTTGGCGCCGTCGACCTCCTCGTCCGGTGGCATCGTGCTGCGCAGGGCATCGGCCAGCGCGGAGGCACCGGCGGCGAAGAGCCCCGCGCCGATCTTCATGCCCTGCCCGAGCATCTCGGCGACCTGCGACCCCGGGGCGCGTGCCCTGGCGCCGTCGTCTGGCTCGGCGTCGACGTCGGCGGCGAGCGCCTCCTCGTAGCTGACCTCGTCGCCGGCGGACTGTTCCCCGGCGTCGTCGGGGCCCGGCAGACGGACGACGTTGTCGCGCTCCTTGGGCTCGTCACCGATCGGGATGCGGTCCATCCGCACATCATGGACCGGCTGGGCGCGGGGCACCAACCGCGGCCGGGGTGGACCGGCCGTAAGATGGTGAGGCCGACTTGCCGGATCGGAAGGAGAGACGCCAGTGTCGATGAGCACGACGCTCACCCGCCTGACCGAGCCGATGGTTCGCGAGCACGGCGAGCTGCGGGTCGCCACCTGGGACGAGGCCCTCGACCGGGCCGCCGGGGGGCTCCGCCGCGCCGCCGACCGCAACCCCGGTTGGGGCACGGGGGTGTTCAGCTGCTCCAAGGCCACCAACGAGATGAACTTCATCGCGGGGAAGTTCAGCCGCCAGGTCCTGGGCAGCAACAACATCGACAGCTGCAACCGCACCTGACACGCGCCCTCGGTGGTCGGTCTGGCCACCGTCTTCGGTGCCGGTGGCGGTACCAGCTCATACGAGGAGGTCGAGAACACCGACCTCATCCTGATGTGGGGCTCGAACGCGCGGGCCGCGCACCCGATCTTCTTCCACCACGTCCTGAAGGCGGTCAACCGCGGGGCGAAGCTGATCGTCGTCGACCCGCGTCGCACCGAGTCGGCTGAATGGGGCGACCTCTGGCTCGGCATCGACGTCGGCACCGACATCGCGCTGTCGAACTCGATCGCGCGGGAGATCGTCGCCAACGACCTGCAACACGACGCGTTCATCGAGGGCGCCACGCTCGGATACCCGGAGTACGTGGACTCGATCATGGACTGGACCCTCGAGCGAGGCGAGGCCGTGACCGGCGTGCCGGCCGGCGTGATCCGCGAGGTCGCGCACGCGTACGCGAAGGCCGACCGGGCGATGATCTGCTGGACGCTGGGCATCACCGAGCACCACAACGCGGTCGACAACGTGCTCTCGTTGATCAACCTGTCGCTGTTGACCGGACACGTCGGCACGTACGGGAGCGGCGTGAACCCGCTGCGCGGCCAGAACAACGTGCAGGGGGGCGGCGACATGGGGGCGATCCCGAACAAACTGCCCGGCTTCCAGGACATCGAGAAGGACGCCGCGGCCCGGGCGAGGTTCGAGCAGGCGTGGGGCACGCCGATCATCCCGAAGTACGGCTGGCACCTCACGAACATGTTCCACGCGATGGAGCGCGGCGAGCTCACGGCCGTGTACTGCATCGGTGAGAACCCGGCCTCGAGCGAGGCCGACAAGGAGCACGCCGTCGAGCTGCTCCGGGGACTCGACACCCTGATCGTGCAGGACATCTTCATGACGAAGACGGCCGAACTCGCCGACGTCGTCTTCCCGGCGTCCAACAGCGCGTTCGAGTCCGAGGGAACGGTGACGAACTC
>DASZOO010000179.1:0-9700 GCA_035550775.1 Actinomycetota bacterium
CTCGGCGCCGAGCGCCGCGAGGCGATCGACCCCGGCACGGACCGACGCCGCGACGTCGGGCTCCACGCCTTCGCCGAACGCCTCGGCGAGCACCCCGACCCGAAGGCCCTCGACCCCTCGGTCGATGCCCTCGACGTAGTCGGGCACGTCTGCATCGAGGCTCGTGGCGTCGCGGTGGTCCTTCCCGGCCATCACGCCGAGCAGGGTCGCGGCGTCTCGGACGCTGCGGGTGAACGTGCCGACGGTGTCGAGCGACGACGCGAACGCGATCAGCCCGTACCGGCTGATGCGGCCGTACGTGGGCTTCAGGCCGACGACGCCAGAGAGCGAGGCCGGCTGACGAACCGAACCGCCGGTGTCGGTGCCGAGCGCCCAGACCGCCATGCCGCTCGCGACCGCCGCCGCGCTGCCGCCGCTCGAGCCTCCGGGCACGGTGTCGAGGTCCCAGGGATTGTGCACCGGCCCGTACGCCGAGTTCTCGTTCGACGATCCCATCGCGAACTCGTCGCAATTCGTCTTGCCCACGAGCACCGATCCGCTGCCGGACAGGCGCGTCCAGGCGGTGGCGTCGTAGGGCGGCACGTAGCTCTCGAGGATCTTCGACCCGCACGTCGTGCGGATGCCCTTCGTCGTGAGCACGTCTTTCAGCGCCAGTGGGACGCCGGCCACCCCGCTCTGCGGCGCCCCCGACGCGAGGTAGGTGTCGAACGCCTCCGCGCGTTCGAGCGCGACCTCGGGAGTCGGGGTGAGGAACGCACGGACCTGCTCGTCGAGCGCCTCCCGGCGGGCGATCGCCGACTCGGCGAGCGCGACGGCGGTGATCTCGCCGTCGCGGAGCTTCGCCGACAGCTCCGACCCGGTCAGGTCGCAGAGCTCGGTCACGACCCCGTCTCCGCGATCTTCGGTACCAGGAACCGCTCGTCGGCGGAGGCGGGAGCGTTCGCCATCGCGGCATCGTGGGGCAGGCTCGGATCGGACGTGTCCTCCCGCAAGACGTTGACCTGGGGGATCGGCGATGCGGTCGGCGGCACGTCGTCGGCGGCGACCTCACCCACCGTCGCGGCGTGCTCGAGGATCACCGCGAGCTGCTCGCGCATGCGGGCCCGCTCGTCGTCGGTGAGATGCAGGCGCGCGAGCTTCGCGACGTGATCGATGTCGATCTCCACCGGCATGCCGATGAGTCTAGCCTCGGGCCTCTCGGTGCTCACACGATCGAGCCGAAGCGAGGCTCGACCTGCGCCGAGAGCGCGGCAGCGACCAGCGTGTTCCCGACCAACCACACGTCGGTGATCGGTCCGACGCCGCCGGGCACCGGCGTGATCGCCTCGGCCTTGGCCGCGACGGAGTCGAAGTCCAGGTCGCCGGTGAACCGGGTCTTCCCAGCGGGGTCCTCGACCGTGTGGAACCCGACGTCGACCGCGATCACCCCATCGCTCACCATCTCCCCAGTGACGAGGCCGGGCCGCCCGGCCGCGACGATCAGGATGTCGGCCTGCGACGTGGCCTCGGCGAGCCGACCCGAGGCGGCCGTGCGGCTGTGGGCGGCCAGCACCGTGGCGTGCCGTTCGAGCCCGAGCCATTGCGCGGGCTTGCCCACGCTCGTGGACCGTCCGACCACGACCAGCGTCTTGCCCATGTAGAAATCGGCGGGGTCGACCCCGGTCGACCGCGCGTAGGAGTCGAGCAGGTAGAAGCACGACGCCGGGGTCGAAGGAACGAACCGAGGCCGCCCGAGCGCGAGCAGTCCGGCGTTCTCCGGATGCTGTCCCTCGATGTCCTTGCGAGGGTCGACCGTCGCGTTGATCACCGCCTCCGGCAGATGGGGAGGGAGCGGTCGGAGCACGAGCACACCGGTGACCCGCGGATCGGTGTTGACCTTGCCGATCGCGGCCAGCACGTCGGGCAGCTCGACGTCGCTGGCCAATCGCTCCGAGACATAGTGGTAATCGAGCCCCTCGGCGAGCCGGCGCACGTGCCGCTCGTACGCCGCGGCGTCGGCTACCTCGCCCACCATGATCGTGGCCAGGCCGGGCGTGACCTCCGACATGCGGAGCACCTGCAGCTCCTCGTCGATCGTCTCGCGGAGCCGCTCGGCGAGCTGCGTGCCGTCGATCACGTGCGCGGGCATCGGCGTGCTCCCTCAGCCGCGCCCGAGCCGCCGCCGGAACTCGGCCTCGTCGATCACCTCGACGCCGAGCGTCTCGGCCTTGGCGAGCTTCGATCCGGGGTTCTCCCCGGCCACCAGGAACGAGGTCTTCTTCGAGACGCTCGACGTCACCCGGGCGCCGGCCGCCTGGGCCAGCTCGGTCGCCTCCTCGCGGCTCGTGTCGACGAGGCCGCCGGTGAGCACGATCGAGAGCCCCTGGAACGGCCGCCGACCGTCGTCGGCCGCTCGATCGTCGGCCATGCGCACGCCGGCGACCCGCAACTTCTCGATCAACGCGAGGTTCTCCTGGTCGTCGAACCACTCGCGCACCGTCGCCGCGATCTCCGGTCCGATCTCGGGCACCGCGTCGATCTCGTCCTCGCTCGCGGCGGCGAGCGCGTCGATCGATCCGAATGCGCGCGCGAGCACCTGCGCGACGTGGACACCGACGTGCCGGATGTTGAGCCCCACGAGCAGCCGCCAGACCGGGCGATCCTTGGACGCTTCCACCTGGTCGAGCACGTTCGTGATCGCCTTGTCCTTGAAGCCCGGCAGCTGCGAGAGCTTCCCGGCGTCGAGCGCGTAGATGTCGGCCGGGTCCTCGATCAGCCCGTTCTCGAGCAACCGCATGACCGTCATGTAGCCGAGATGCTCGATGTCCATCGCGCTCCGCCCCGCGAAGTGGAACAACCATTCGATGCCCTGCGACGGGCATCCCCGCTTGTTGGGACAGCGGTGGTCGGCCTCGCCCTCGGCCCGCACGAGCGGCGTGCCGCACGACGGGCAGTTCTTCGGCATCGACCAGCGTCGCGCACCCTTCACCCGCCTGGAGAGCACGGGGCCCACGATCTCGGGGATCACGTCACCCGCTCGCCGGACGATGACGGTGTCGCCTCGGCGAACGTCCTTGCGCCGGATCTCGTCCTCGTTGTGCAGCGTCGCGTAGGTGATGGTGACCCCGCCCACCGAGACCGGGTCGAGCACGGCGAACGGCGTGACCTTGCCGGTGCGCCCCGTGTGCACGTCGATCTTCTCGAGCAGCGCCGTGCGCTCCTCGGGTGGGAACTTGTACGCGATCGCCCAGCGGGGCGCGTGGCTGGTGGCACCCAGCTCCCGCTGCAGCTCGCCCTGGTCGACCTTGATCACCGCGCCGTCGATCTCCCAGTCGACCGAATGCCGTTTGGCCTCCCACTGCTCCAGGAAGGCCCTGACGCCCGCGATCGACTCCCGTGCCTCGGTCGTGGGCGCGACCGGCAGTCCGGCTTTCGCCGCCCAGTCGAGGAACCCGAGGTGCGAGTCGAAGGACACGCCCTCGGCGTATCCGAACGAATGGACCCACAGACGCAGGGGCCTCGATGCCGTCACCTTCGGGTCCTTCTGGCGGAGGGAACCCGCGGCGGCGTTGCGCGGGTTCGCGAACGCCCTTCCTCCGGCGTCGAGCAGCTGCCGGTTCAGCTCCTCGAACGCGCTGACCGGGAAGTACATCTCCCCCCGTATCTCGACCACGGCGGGCGCGTCGTCGACGGTGAGCGTGCGGGGGATGCCCGCCACCGTGCGGACGTTGGCCGTGATGTCCTCGCCGATGCGGCCGTCACCGCGCGTCGCCGCACGAACGAGCCGGCCGCGCTCGTACGTCAACGCGCACGCCACGCCGTCGATCTTCAGCTCGCACGCGTATCGTGCCTGGTCGCCGACGATGCGCTCCACCCGGGCGGCCCAGGCGTCGAGCTCGTCGAAGCTGAACGAGTTGTCGAGCGAGAGCATCGGCGCACGGTGGGTCACGGGCGCGAACAGATCGGCCGGAGCGCCCCCCACGGTCACCGTGGGCGAATCGGGCGTCTGGAGCTCGGGGAACCGTGCCTCGAGCTCGCGCAGCTCGCGCATGAGCTCGTCGTACTCGGCGTCGGCCACCTCGGGATCGTCGAGCACGTGGTAGCGATAGCGGTGGTGGTCGATCTCGGCGCGGAGCTCCTCGACGCGGAGCTTCGCCTCGGCCCTGGCTCGTTCGTCGGACGCTCGCGCGGGCTCCACGCGCTTCGCTCGGGCACTCACGCCGCGATCTCCACGCCGCCCGCCACGCCGATCTCCGGACCGGTCACGACCACCCCGCCGTGGACCCCCGGCACCTCCCGGAGGTACTGCAGGGCGCGATGGAAGCCGCCCGGCTTGCCCAGCACCGCCTGCACGCCGGCGGCCGCCGCATCGGCCAGCATGCACGTGTCGGCGATCACCGCCAGCCCGTCGGGGCCCACGCCTCCGCGCCCACGGCCGAGCGTCGTGGAGACGCCGACCCCCGGCTGCGACGGGGCGAGCGCCACGGTGATCGGCTCGCCTCCGCGCCGCCTGACCCCCAGCTTCATGCGCTTGCGCGACCGGATGAAGTAGTCGCCGTCGCACGCCACGGTCAGCTCGTGCAGCTGCTCGGCGAGGAACCGCCCCACCTGATCGACGACGGCCCCGCGGAACGTGAACATCGGCCCGACCCCCGCGCTCGTCGCGGTCTGCACCATCTCCTTGACGATGTCGGGGGCGTCGGCGGTGATGCGATCGAGCGGCCGCTTGCTCTCGCGGAACGAGGGATACCGCAGGGCGTAGGACTGCAGCTGCTCCCAGAAGCTGAGAGCCGCGGCGCGCGACTCCTCTGCGTAGTCCTCAGGGGCCGTGATGTGCAGCACGAGGTCCTGCACCTGGATGTCGAAGCTCTTGGGGCGGCGCCGGAGCAGCTTCACACGGCCTCCGATGGGGATGGAAACGCTCGCGGACCCGATGATAGCGACCGGAACCGACGGCCCGACGGCCGACGGCACGAGCCGATCAGCGGAAGGACGAGACGATGCGCCCGCCGCCCAGCAACTCATCGCCCCGGTACACGACGGCGCTCTGTCCGAGGGCGATCGCGGCTTGCGGCGAACGGAACGTCACCGTGAACGTCCGGTGGCTCGTGGGATCGACCACCGCCGGGACGTCGTCGCCCTGATACCGAACCCGCACCAGCGCCTCGAACGGGCCGTCGCTCGGCGGCGCTCCCGCGACCCACGACGCGCGATCCGCCTCGAGCCCCCTGCGCGAGAGCAGCTCGCGCGGGCCCACGACCACGCGGTTCGCCGGCGCATCGATCCGGACCACGTAGGCGGGCTCGCCCAGCGCGACGCCGAGACCCCGTCGCTGCCCGACGGTGAACGCGAACGTGCCGTCGTGCTCGCCGATCACCCTACCGTCGGCATCGACGACCTCACCTCCCGGGCGCACGAGCGCCGGCGCCTCCGTTCGAACGAATCCCCCGGCGTCCCCGCTGGGCGCGAAGCACAGCTCCTGCGAGTCGGGCTTGCTCGCCACGGGCAGGCCGAACCGGTCGGCGTGGGCTCGGGTCTCGCCCTTGGACATGCCGCCGACGGGGAAGAGCGAGCGAGCGAGCTGGTCCTGTCCGAGCATGTGGAGCATGTACGTCTGGTCCTTGACCCGGTCCGCGCCCCGCATCAGCCGCCACCGGCCGTCGTCGCCGCGAGCGCTTCGCACGTAGTGACCGGTCGCCACGCGGTCGATGCCGAGCTCGTCGGCTCGGCGCAGGAACGCTCCGAACTTGATCTCGCCGTTGCAGCGCGCGCACGGGTTGGGGGTTCGCCCTGCCGCATGCTCGGCCACGAAGTCGTCGATCACCGCGGCCTCGAACGCCCCGGACATCTCTGCTACCTCGAACGGGAACCCGCCGATGCGTGCCACCGCCTCGGCGTCGGCGCGCGCCGAGGGCCCGCAGCACCCGTGCTCCACGTCGTCGAGGTGCACGAGACGCATGTGGGAGCCCACCACGTCGAAGCCCTGCTCCAGCAGCAGGCACGCCGCGACCGACGAGTCCACCCCGCCCGACATCGCGACCAGCACCGAACCGCTCGACATCATCACGCCAAGGCTACCGTCGATCGACGCGGGCCTCCGGCTATCGTTCCGACGTGATCGAGGCTCGCTTCGACGACCTGACCGGCGCATCGGACTCGTTCCGGCTCGTCGGTCCCGTGGGCGTGCTCGAGGCGCTCCGGCAAGACGAGGTGGCCGGCACGATCGAGGCGGCCGAGCGAGCCACCGCCCGGGGGCTCTGGGTAGCCGGGTTCGTCGCCTATGAGGCGGCACGCGGCCTCGATCCCGCGATGGCCGTGCGCGAACGTTCGGCCGCCGATCCGTTCGCCCGCCTGCCGCTCGCGTGGTTCGCGATGTTCGAGGAACGTGAGCGCACGGTGTTGCCCGAACCCCACGACGGCACCGGCGGCGGCGAGGCCGCAGCGTGGCGTCCGTCGATCGACCGCGCCGCGTACGACTCGGCGATCGCGCGCATCCGTGAGCACATCGCGGCCGGCGACACGTACCAGGTGAACCACACCCTCCGACTCCGTTCGAGGCTCGAGGGCGATGAGCGCGGCCTCTATCGGGACCTGTGCTACGCGCAGCGGGCGGCGTATGCCGCCTACCTGAACCTCGGCCGGTACCGCGTGCTGTCGGCCTCGCCCGAACTCTTCTTCCGCATCGACGACGGCCGCATCACGACGAAACCGATGAAGGGCACCGCGCGTCGAGGGCGATGGTCCGCGGAGGACGAGGCCCTCGCGAGGAGCCTGCGCGGCTCCGTGAAGGACCGCGCGGAGAACGCGATGATCGTCGACCTGCTGCGCAACGACATGGGCCGGATCGCGCGCACCGGGTCGGTCACCTGGACCGATGTGTTCGATCTCGAGCGGTACGAGACCGTCTGGCAGCTGACCTCCACGGTTTCGGCCGACCTGCTCGACGGCACGGATCTCGTGGACGTGTTCCGCGCCCTGTTCCCGTGCGGATCCGTGACCGGGGCACCCAAGGTGCGCACGATGGAGATCATCGCCGAGCTGGAGGACGCTCCGCGAGGCGTGTACTGCGGAGCCGTCGGGTTCCTCGCGCCGCACGGCTCGAACGCTCCCCCCGCTCGATTCAACGTCCCCATCCGCACCGTCGTGGTCGATGCCGAGACGCACACGGCCGAGTACGGGGTCGGTGGAGGCATCACGTGGGGCTCCGACGCGGCCGGTGAGTACGACGAAACGGTCGCGAAGGCGGGTGTGCTGACCGCGAGGCGCCCCAGGTTCGAGCTCTACGAGACGCTTCGTCACGACCCTGGCGACGGGTTCCGCCACCTCGACCGGCACCTGTCCAGGCTGCGCGACTCGAGCACGTACTTCGGGTTCGAGCTGGACGAGGACGCCGTCATGCGGGCGCTCGGGCGGGCGGCGGCTCGGTTCCCCGACCAGCCGGCTCGCCTGCGCGTCTCGGTCGATCGCGCGGGGAAGGTCGACGTCGGGGCGACCCCGCTCGTGACCTCGCCGGAACCGGTGCGCGTCGCGATCGACCACGGCCACCCCGTGGACCACACCGATCCGATGCTGTTCCACAAGAACAGCCTCCGCGGCCGCTACGAGGATGCCCGCGCCAGGCACCCCGACGCCGACGAGGTGATCCTCGTGAACGACCGGGGAGAGATCACGGAGGCTACGATCGCGAACGTGGCCGTCTCGCTCGACGGACGATGGATCACGCCACCGCTCGATGCCGGGCTGCTCCCAGGCGTGGGCCGTGAGGTCGCGCTCGAGGAGGGGTGGCTGACCGAAGGCGGGATCACCGTCGAGGACCTGAGTCGCGCGGATGCGATCGAGCTGCTGAGCGACGTCCGTGGACGGCGGCCGGTCGTGCTCGTGAACGATGAGCCTTCCGTGACCGCCTGACTATTCCGGGTCGGCCGGGGCCCGGTCTCCGGGGAAGACGAACGGCTGCATCGTCTGCTCGTCGAGCGGACAGGCACACAGGGGGCAACGAGGTGGCTCCTCGTAGACGAGCACGGTCCGCTCGCAGTACGGGCAGGGGCCCTCGCGCATCGCGGGAGGCTCGGCGATCTCGTTGGTCATGGCGGTCTCATGTCGCTCCGGGGGGAGCGGTCCCACCAAGCATCGGCCGGGCCGCCAACTACCTTGAATCGGGGAGCCGTCGGCGAGATCGGCGGCCGCATGAAGAGAGGCCCTCCCCGAAGGGAGGGCCTCTCGAGGGGTTCTCTTCCTGATCGGTCAGGCAGCGGCCTTCCGGCTCTTTCGCTTGCCTCGGGGCACGTAGCTGTGCACGGGCTCGTGCTGCCAGCAGTACTGCCATTTGTTGTACCGAGAGAGCTTCGTGCCGCACGTCGGCTCGGCGCAGATGCGGTCACCCGCGTACTGCCTGTTGGGCCGCGGGAGCGTCCGGACCGCCGCGCCCCGGTACCTCTCCTCTGCCACGTCGTTCACATCCTTTCGACGGGTCCGACGTACGGGTCGGTGTCGGCCCCGCTTTGCACGTTGTTCGAACGATGACGGCCATCGGTTCATTCCGTGAGGTGAACGTCGTGTGACGAGCCCTCGCGGGAGGACCCCCGTCTCTGGGTGCGGCGCTCAGTCGGAACCGAATCGCGGCTCGCGTCGGTCGAGGAACGCTCGCATGCCCTCACGTTGGTCCGGCGTGCCGAACAGTTCGAGGAACAACCCCCGCTCCCGCGCGATGCCTTCCGCCCCAGGGGTGATGAGCGCGGCCCGGATCGCCGCCTTGGCTGCGGCCAGGGCTCGTCGCGGCCCCCGTGCGAACGCCCGTGCGGTCTGGACCGCCGCCGGCAACGTTTCGTCGGCCGGCAACACGCGGTCGGCGATGCCGAGCGAACGCGCCTCGTCGGCCGTGACCGATCGGCCGGAATACACGAGGTCGCGTGTCCGGCCGGGCCCGATCAGCTGCGTGAGCCGTTGGGTGCCACCGGCGCCCGGGATCACGCCGATCCGGATCTCTGGCTGGCCGATGGTCGCATCGTCGGCGAGGTAGCGCAGGTCGGCGCCGAGGGCAAGCTCCAGCCCTCCCCCCAACGCGTACCCGTTCACCGCGGCGATCGAGATCTTCGGGATCGCCTCCAGGAGGTCGCAGGCCCTGCCGAGCGCATCGACGCTCGGACGCACCTCGTCGGGCCCCCACTCGGCCATCTCTTTGATGTCGGCTCCGGCCGCGAAGATGCGCTCGCCTCCCCACAGCACCAGCGCGCCCACGTCGTCGCGCTCCGCCGCTTCCTCGATCGCCGCAGCGAGCTCCGTGGCCAGCCGCAGATCGATCGCGTTCGCCGGGGGACGGTCGAGCCGCACGACGCCGACACCGTCATCCACCTCGAGCCTGACCTGGTCCCCCATCGTGGCCGCGATGCTACCCGGGGCCGGGAACCGCCGTCGCCGCCTCGGCCAGGGCCTGCCTCAGGGCCTGGGACAACGGCGTGCGCGTCAGGCCGAACGTCGTCGCGGCGTCGGGGGCGTCGGCGCGGGCCGGTCCGGTGAGCGCGGCGACGACATCCGAGTGGACCTCGCGCCCGAGGAGCGCCGAGAGCTCCGCTCGGGCCGGCTCCCCATCGAGGTGCCGCGGCTCGGAGCCGGGGCCGACGAGCATCGCGAGGAGCTCGTCCGAGGTCACCGGGTCCGGGCCCTCCAGGGCCCAGGTGCCGGCGAGCTCGGTGTCGAGGTCGTCGGCGACGGCGAGCGCGGC
>DASZOO010000180.1:0-3466 GCA_035550775.1 Actinomycetota bacterium
AGCTAACGCTGTTAGCTTCGTCAAGCCCGATCGGCCGAGGCGCCCGATAGAGTCGGGCATGGCCGCGCCGGCGTTCCTGTTCGATCTCGACGGCACGTTGATGGACAGCGTGTACCACCACGTGCTGGCGTGGCAGGAAGCACTCGACCGCGACGGCATCCACCTCTCGGTCTGGCGCATCCACCGGCGCATCGGCATGAGCGGTGGGCTGCTCGCGAACGCGATGCTGCGGGAGACCGGCCGCCCCGTGACCACCGAGGACGCCGAGCGATTGCGCCGCTACCACGCAGAGGCCTACGCGAGGTACCTCGACCAGGTGCGGCCGCTGCCGGGTGCGATCGAGCTGCTCGCCGAGCTGACCGAGCTCGAGGTGCCGTGGTCGATCGCGACGAGCGGCTACACGGAGAGCGCGGCCCCGATGTTCGAGATGCTCGGCGTGCCCGAGGGTGTGCCGGTCGTCACGCGCGATCAGGTGACGCACGCGAAGCCCGACCCAGATCTGTTCCTGGCGGCCGCCGAACGGCTCGGCGCCGACATCGAGCACTCGGTCGTGGTCGGCGACAGCGTGTGGGACCTGCTCGCAGCCCGGCGGGCCCGTGCGCTCGGCATCGGGGTGCTCTCGGGCGGCTACGGCGAGGACGAGCTCACCCGCGCGGGGGCCTATCGCGTGTACCAGGACCCCGCCGACCTGCACGCCCACCTCGACGAGGTGGGCGTGCGTTCGCCCGGCGCGTAGCGCCGGCGATCGCGGGTCCGGGAGTCACGCGATGTCTCGTCGCCGGAACCTGCCCGCGCCGAGCGCGAGGCACACCGCCGCCCAGCCGGCCAGGACCCACGCACCGCTCAGCGGTCCGAGCGTGCCGTACGCCTCGACGCCCAGGGCCGACATGCCGGCGTGACCCGGCAGGTAGCGAGCGAGGGAGGGCGCCAACGCGTCGAGCAGGTTCTCGAGCGCGAACAGCCACACGAGCGAGCCCACGATCGCCGCCACCTGGTGCGAGACGACCATCCCGACGCCCAGTCCGATCGCCGACCACAGCAGGCACACGCCCACGACCTTGGCCAGCAGCCACGCGAGCGCGCCGATCGAGCCCAGCGTCACCGCGGCTCCGTCGATGGAGAGCACGAGGCTCGAGACGCCCACGACCATCGCCGCGCCCGCGAGCGCGAACGCGATCGACGCGAGGCCGACCACGGCGAACTTCGCCCCGACCACCCGGCGTCGGACCGGCGTGGACAGCAGGGTCGGCACGAGCGAGCCGTGACGGGCCTCGTCGGTGTACGACCTGATGCCGAGCACGAGCACGAACGCCGGCACGAGCGCCATCATCTCCTGGAACCCCGGCAGCCCGGCCAGGCCGATCGTCCCCGTCAGGTCGAGGTTGGCCGCGATCGCCCACGCCGCGAGCCCCGAGATCACCATCGTGCCGGCCAGCAGGCCCCACACGCTCCGGGTGGTGAGGAGCTTCCGCGCCTCCGACATGATCTGGTTCCTCATCGTTCCGCTCCATCGGTCAGCTCGAGGAAGGCATCCTCGAGGGTGGTCTCGTGAGGGGTGAGCTCGGTGAGCGCGACCCCGGCCTTCAGCGCGATCTCGCCGACGAGGTCCGCGGGGGCCCCGGTCACCGTGTAGCTGGCACCACCCTCGGGGTGGGGTTCCAACCCCGCCGCGATCAGCGCGCGGCCGAGCCCGGCGTGATCGGCCGACGACACCTTCAACGACGATCGTCCGGCGGTGAGATCCGCGATCGCACCTTGCCTGACCAGCCTGCCTCGATCGATCACGACGACCTCGTCGGCCATCTGATCCATCTCGGAGAGCAGGTGGCTCGAGACGAGCACGGCGTTGCCCCGCGCGGCGAACCACCGCAGGAACTCGCGCAGCCACCTGATGCCCTGGGGGTCGAGGCCGTTGGCCGGCTCGTCGAGCACGAGCACGCGTGGATCGCCGAGCAGGGCCCCGGCGAGCGCCAGCCGCTGACGCATGCCGAGGGAGTATCCGCCGGCCTTACGGCCCGCGGCGCCGACGAGATCGACGATCTCGAGCACCTCGTCGACCCTGGTATCGGGCAAGCCCGACGCCGCCGCGAGCACCCGCAGATGGTTCCTGCCGGTTCGAAGCGGATGGAAGCTCTGGACCTCGAGCACGGCGCCGACGACGGACGCCGGCCGATCGAGGCTCGCGTACGGCAGCCCCAGCACGGTGGCCGAGCCCGCCGTCGGATGCACGAGCCCGAGCACCATGCGCATCGTGGTGCTCTTGCCCGCGCCGTTGGGCCCGAGGAAGCCGGTCACCCGCCCAGGCCGGACCTCGAACGTGAGGTCGTCGACGGCGGTGACGGCGCCGAACCGCTTCGTCAGCCCTCGGGCGGCGATCGCCGGCGAAGCCAGCGACTCGGCCGGAGGCGACTCGGGCGTCACGTTGACGGTGAGCATCACGTTCCCTCCTTCGTGCGGGGTTCGGTCCCCGGCAGGAGCAACGCTAGGAACCCGTTCGAGTTCCGGCGTCGGCCGCAGGTACCGCCCTGGTGTCCTCCTGCCGGATGACAGGAGACGGATCAGGAGCCGGGCTGGACCAGGCCGGACTCGTAGGCGACCACCACCGCCTGGGCCCGGTCGCGCAGGCGCAGCTTGTGGAGCACGCGCCCGACGTGGGTCTTCACCGTGGTCTCGGCGACGTACAGGGACGCCGCGATCTCGGCGTTCGAAAGGCCTCGTGCCATGAGCACGAGCACCTCACGCTCTCGATCGGTGAGCTCGTCGAGGCCCGCGACGGGCGCGGGGCGGCTCGGCCGGTGCGCGAACTCCTCGATCAGCCGGCGGGTGACCGCGGGGGCGAGGAGAGCGTCGCCCGCGGCGACGACCCGCACCGCGTGCACGAGCTCCTCCGGCGGACGGTCCTTCAGCAGGAAACCGCTCGCGCCCGCCCGGAGCGCATCGTAGACGTACTCGTCGAGGTCGAAGGTGGTGAGCATCAGCACCTTCGCGGCCTGATCGAGTCCGGTGATGCGCCGCGTTGCCTCGATCCCGTCCATCGTCGGCATACGCACGTCCATGACGACGACGTCCGGATGCCATCGCTCGAACCCGCGCACGGCGTCGGCCCCGTCGATCGCCTCGCCCACGACCTCGAGATCGGGCTCCGCGTCGAGGATCATGCGGAACCCGCCGCGCATCAACGCCTGATCGTCGGCGATCAGCACCGTGGTCGCGCCCTGCCCGCTCATCGAGCGGACGCTTCGTCGGGGAGCCGTGCGCGAACGACGAACCCACCGCCCGGCCTCGGCCCTGCGTCGACCGAGCCGCCGTAGAGGGCGACCCGTTCGCGCATGCCTGCGAGCCCGTGGCCGGCGGACGCTCGATCCGCGAACGCCCCGCGCCCGTCGTCGGCGACCTCCACGACGAGCGCGTCCGAGGCCCACTCGAGCGAGACGCGAGCGCTCGCGGCGCCGGCATGTTTGACGAC
>DASZOO010000181.1:0-15175 GCA_035550775.1 Actinomycetota bacterium
TTCCGCCGCTTCGCTCTCGGTTCGCGCCTCGTCGCGCTGGGCAGCCTCGTAGATCTCGAGCACCTGCTCGAACTGACGCCGCTTCGCGTCCGGGATGACCTGGATGAACACGACGATGACGACGCCGGTCCAGAGTGCGAATCCGAACGAGTAGAGCAGGTCGGCGACGAGACCCAGTGGCTCCGACGCGGCCGACGACTTGAGGAAGTATCCGCCGACGTGCGCCGCCAACCCGGCCACGAAGACGATCCCGAGGATCCAGTACAGGGGTCGTTGCCCGAACGCGGTCCGCCGCACGTACGGGAGGTGCTCGTCGACCCAGGCAAGGAGCTCGCGACGTTCCAGCCCCTCGAGTCCAAGCGGATCGCCTCCTCGAGCGCGCGCCCCATCGATGTCAGGAGCACCGTGCGCTTCCGGTCCCTCGGTCATGATGAGCCTCCCGATGCAGGTGGTGTCTTCGGCCGATCTCCAGGCCAGAGCGCCGGAGCGCTCACCGCGTCGCCCCGGTCGGAGCCGCATCCGCCTCTGGGAGTGGCCTCCCGTGGACTAGCATCCCGTCTATGCAGACGGCCCCGGGCTCCGACCCCCACCGCGCGATCCTGGGGCCCGCGGTCGCGGCTGCTCTGATCGCCTTCTTCATCCCTCTCCTGCCGATCTACGGCGGCGAGGGGATCGCATTCGTCTTCTCGTTCGGGTTCCCGCTGCGAGCGATGATCGAGTTCTTCCTGGGGTATTGGAGCAACGCCATCGTGGTAGCGGTGGGGATCGTGCTGTTGAGGCGCGATCTCGTGGGCGTCGCGGGTGGCGTGTTCGCGGCCGTGTCGCTCGGCCTCGCGATCACGATCGTCTCGCAGATCGTGGTCACGGCGCCCCACTTCGGGCGCTGGCAGACCGTTGCGCTCTTGGCGCTCGAGACCGTGGAGGCGATCCTCCTCGCGCTCGCCGCGGGCCGAGCGATCGCCGCGTCCCGCGGGCGCGCGCCCACCCCGACGTCCTAATCGGAGTCCTCGACACGGGGCGATGCGCACCGCTCACCCGTGCTCGACGTCGGGCTCGCGCAGCTTCCAGAAGCTGTCCTTCCTGACGATGAGGCCATCGTCTCCGAACGTCCAGAGATCGCAACCCCGAACCTCGATCCGGGTTCCGCCGACCTCGGTGCCCGTGATCGTCCACTCGGAGACGCCGCGCGATCCGGCGGCGAAGTGGTCGTCCTGCCCGTAGTGGACATCGGGGATGCCTTCGAAGCGGGCACTCAGCCCACGTCGGACCTCCGCCTTGCCGACGAACCGGCGTCCCCACGGATCTGGACCACGGGGAGACTCGAAGACGCAATCCTCGGCGAAGTGGGCCATGATCGCATCGATGTCGTGGTCGTTGAACCCATCCAGGACTCGCTGAAGGACATGGATGGTTGGCTCGTTCGACATCGACTGACTCCCTCCGAGGATCGGCGCACGATCGAATACCTCGGTTCGCGACCGGAGGTCAACCCGCGAGCTCCGTCTCGTTCATCGGCCGGTGCGATCGTCGCCGTCCGGCGGCCGCCCACGACCCCTGGCACCGGCGCGTGGTCGGGGGGGCCGGTAGGCTGACCTCGCGATGACCGAGTACGAGGCCGTGATCGGGCTCGAGTGCCACGTCGAGCTCGACACCGACACCAAGATGTTCTGCGGATGCCGCAACGAGTTCGGGGCGCCGCCGAACTCGAACGTGTGCCCGGTCTGCCTGGGCCATCCGGGGTCGCTGCCGGTGCCCAACCGCGAGGCGCTCCGGCGCATCATCACGATCGGGCTCGCGCTCGGCAGCGAGGTCGCCCCGCGCTCGCTGTTCCATCGGAAGAACTACTTCTATCCGGACATGCCGAAGAACTACCAGATCAGCCAGTACGACCTGCCGATCTGCGTGGGCGGCCACCTCGAGGTCGAGCTCCCGGACGGCACCACGAGTCGCGTCGGCATCACCCGCGTGCACATGGAGGAGGACACCGGCAAGACGACCCACGGCAGCCCGAGCGGCCGCATCCACGACGCCAACGCTGCGCTCCTCGACTTCAACCGGGCCGGCGTGCCGCTCGTGGAGTGCGTGAGCGAGCCCGACATCCGCTCGCCCGAGGAGGCCGCGGCCTACCTCCGCGAGCTGCGCGCCACGCTCGAGTCGCTCGACGTGAGCGACGTGCGCATGGAGGAGGGCTCGCTCCGCTGCGACGCCAACGTCTCGATGCGGCCGGTCGGAACCGAGGAGCTCGGCACGAAGGTCGAGATCAAGAACATGAACTCCGTGCGTTCGCTCGAGCGCGCGCTCGCCTACGAGATCGCGCGGCAGACCAAGGCGCTCGAGGCCGGCGAGTCGATCGTGCAGGAGACGCGCCACTGGAACGAGGACGCGGGCGCCACCGAGTCGATGCGTTCGAAGGAGGAAGCCTTCGACTACCGGTACTTCCCCGAGCCAGACATCCCGGCGATCGAGCCCTCGCCCGCGTGGATCGACGAGCTGCGGTCGGCGCTGCCCGAGCTGCCACGCGCGAAGCGCGAGCGGTACGTCGCCGAGCACGGGCTGAAGCCCGAGGTCGCGCGCGTGCTGGTGGCCGACCGCTCGGGTTCCGCGCTGTTCGAGGGAACCGTGGGCATCGGCGCCGACCCGGTCGCCGCGGCGAACTGGATCACCCAGGACCTCGCGGGGTTGGCGAACAAGCACGGCGCCGAGGCGGCCGCTCGCGTCACGCCGCAGCACCTGGCCGACCTGCTCGGTCTGATCTCAGGCGACACGATCAGCGGGGCCGGGGCGAAGCAGGCGCTCGAGGAGGCCGTCGAGACCGGCGACGCGATCGGGGCGATCGTCGAGCGGAAGGGCCTTCGACAGGTCTCCGACGCGGGGGAGCTCGGCGCGATCGTCGACGACGTGCTCGCCGGCAACGCCGACGCTGCCCAGAAGTTCCGCGACGGGAACGACGGCGTGATCGGCTTCCTCGTCGGCCAGGTGATGAAGGCCTCCGGCGGCTCCGCGAACCCGAAGCTCGCCCAGGATCTCCTGCGCGAGCGCCTGCGGGGCTGAGGCGCCGCGCCGGTGCACGCCCCCGGCGGCCGTCCCAAGCGCATCCCCGTCTGGCAGCTGACGCTCTACGCCATCTCGAGCCTCGTGCGCGGGGCGGTGCATCCGTTCGTTCGCATGTGGCGCTCGACCGACGCGATCGACAGCTACGCGCTCAACCACTTCACGAGCGTCGCCGGCGACGCGATGCTCGCGATCGCCCTCGCCGACTCGGTCTTCTTCTCGCTTCCCGTCAACGAGGCGAAGCTGCGCGTGGCCGCCTACCTGGCGCTCACGATGCTGCCGCTGGCCCTGGCCGGCCCGCTGCTCGTGCCGCTCCTCGATCGGGCCGGCCCGCGCAGGCTGATCGCGTTCGTCTCGGCAGCGGGGCGGTTCGCGATCGCGATCTACGCCGCCCCGCGGTTCGACACGCTGCTGCTGTTCCCCGCCGCGCTCGCCCTGCTCGTGCTCTCGAAGGTGCACGGCATCACCAAGAACGGCCTCACGATCGCCTACGCCGGCCGCGGCGACGGCCTGATGCGCGCCAACGCGAGGCTCGGTCGCCTGGCGGCCGTGGGGGCGATCGTCGCCGCACCGATCGCGTTCGCGGCGATCGGCCTCGGGGGCACCCCGGCGGCGATCTACGCGGCCGCCGCGGTCTATGCGGGCTCGGCGCTGCTCACGCTGCGGTTGCCGCATCCCGGCGTGCCGCCGTCACGCCGGCGCGAGGTAGCGCCGAGGGGCGCGGTGCCGGAGCTCGCGGTGCCGGCCGTGGGCGCGGTGGGCTTGCGTGCGGCGAGCGGATTCCTGCTGTTCCTGCTGGCGTTCTCGCTCCGTCAGGATGAAGCGCCGGTGTACTGGTTCGCCGTGCTCGCCGGCGCCGGCGTGCTGGGAACGTTCGTCGCCGACCTCGTCGCGCCGCGCGTCCCGACCTCGACGCGCGAGGAGGCCGTCGTCGTCGCTTCAGTGAGCGCCGCGTGCATCGGAGCGGTGCTCGCGTTCGAGCTGTTCGGGCTGCCGCTGCTCACGGTGTTCGCGCTCGTCGCCGGGGCCGCGACGGAGTTCGGGCGGCTCGCGTTCCAGAGCTTGATGCAGCGATACGCGCCACCCGGGGCGCAGGGTCGCGTGTTCGTTCGGTACGAGGTCTTGTTCCAGCTCGCGTGGGTGGCGGGGGCGTTCGCGCCCGCGCTGCTGCCCATCGAGTTCCGGCTCGGCATCCTGCTGCTGGCCGCGTTCTACGCCGTGCTGGGCATCGGCACGGTGCTGCGGGCCCGCGCCCGGGCCGCGGCGGACGACCGACGGCCCCCGATGCCGCCGCCCCCCAGGTGAATCGCTCGGCCGTTCGGGCGCTGCGGCGTAAGCTCTGTGGATGCGCGCCCGGGCGGCGCGACCGATCGAGGGAGGTGCACCGTGGCCGAATGGCACACCGTCGGGACGGCCGAGGAGGTCGCCGAGGGGGACGCGACGGCCTTCGACGTGAACGGCGAGCAGATCGCGGTCTCGCGCGTCGGCGGCGAGCTGCATGCGTTCAGCGACATCTGCACCCACCGCGGCTGCAACCTGTCGCTCGGGGGAGAGATCGACGGCACGACGATCGAGTGCGAGTGCCACGGCAGCGTCTTCGACATGGTGACGGGGGAGGTCGTCAACGGACCGGCGACGGAACCGGTCGCGACCTATCCGGTGTCCGACGAGGGCGGCGAGCTTCGGATCGAGGCCTAGGGCCGGACGGTGTCGTCCGAGCGGACGTTCGTGATCGTCGGCGGCTCGCTCACGGGCGCGACCGCCGCGGCGACGTTGCGCGACGAGGGCTTCGACGGCCGCGTCGTGCTCGTGGGAGCCGAGCCGGTGCTTCCCTACGAACGGCCCGCGCTCTCGAAAGAGTTCCTGCGCGGCGAGCAGCCGTTCGAGGAGCAGCACGTGCGGCCGCAGGCGTGGTACACGGATCAGGAGATCGAGACCCGGTTGGGGGCGAGGGCCGTGCAGCTGGACGTTCCCGGTCGAAAGATCGTGCTCGCCGGGGGTGAGCGGATCGGCTACGACGCGCTGCTCGTCGCGACGGGCAGCCGGAACCGCAAGCTCGACGTTCCCGGCGCGTCGCTGCTCGGCGTGTTCGATCTGCGCACGGTCGCCGATGCGGAGCGCATCAAGGCCGCCGCCGTCGGCGGCGCCCGGGTCGTCTGCGTCGGCATGGGGTTCATCGGGGCGGAGGTCGCAGCCTCGATGCGGACGCTCGGCCACGAGGTCACCGTGGTCGAGGTGTTCGAGACGACCTTGTATCGGGTGCTCGGTCCCGACATCGGCCGGGCCCTCGAGGGCGTCCATCGCGACCGGGGGGTCCGGCTCTTGTTCAACGAGGCGGTGGCGAGCTTCGAGGGTGACGGCCGCCTCGAGGCGGTGCTCACGAGCGGGGGTCGGCGCATCGAGGCCGACCTCGCGGTCGTCGGCATCGGCACCGAGCCGAGCGTGGAGCTGATGGCCGGCACCGGGCTCGATGAGGGCGGGGGCATCCCGGTGGGGCCGGCCCTGGAGACGTCGGTGCCCGGCGTGTTCGCGGCCGGCGACGTCGCCCGTCACGAGCATCCCGTCTTCGGACCGATCCGGGTCGAGCATTTCGACAACGCGATCAAGATGGGTGAGGCATCGGCACGGAACATGCTCGGCGCCGCGCAGGTCTTCGACGATCCTCATTGGTTCTGGAGCGACCAGTACGACTCGCAGGTGCAGATGGCCGGGTTCGCCGCCACGTGGGATCGCATGATCGTGCGCGGGTCGCTCGAGGACCGGTCGTTCTGCGCGTTCCTGCTCGACGACGCCGGCATCGTGCGCTCGACCGTGAGCCTGGACTGGAAGCGGGACGTCCGTCGCTCGTTCGGGTTGATCTCGGCCCAGGTGGCGCCTGATCCGGCTGCCTTGGCCGACCCCGACGTCGATCTCCGCACGCTGGTGCCCGGGAAGGACTGAACGATGCACATCGGCACCCCGGCGATCGGGCACCCGACCTGAGATCTCGATCTGCAACGCCGCATCCGTGAGACGCGGCGCGATCGCATGGCCTCGTCGGTCGCGAAGGCCGGCGGCCGGCGGACGCTGCTCGATCGCGTGCTCAGGCGAGAGCCGGGAGAACGGCCGTTGCCGATCGACGTCGACCCCGACTCGATCGTCGACCGCGGCGACGACGTCTGGAAGTCCCTGCGGTTCTGAGCACCGCCCTCGATCGATCAGTCGGTCGTGAGACGATCGGCCATCTCGTCGGGCGAGCCTTCCGCCTCGATCAGGCCGTCGCGGAAGGCCACCACACGGTTCGCGTAGCGCAGGGCCTCCGGGTTGTGCGTCGCCGCCAGCACCGCGCCGCCCCGGCCGATCACGTCCCAGAGGGCGGCGAGGATCAGGTCGGCGTTCTCCGTGTCGACCTCGGCGATCGGCTCGTCGGCCAGCACGACCTCGGGCTCGGTGATCAGCGCTCGCGCGACCGCCACCCGCTGCTGCTGGCCCGCGCTCAGCTCGAACGTGCGGTTGTCGGCACGGTCGGACAGCCCGAGCCGCTCGAGCCAGGCTTCCGCGCGCTTCCTGGCCTCCTCGAGCGGCGCGCCGGTCACGCGCAAGGGCAGCTCGACGTTCTCGGCGGCCGAGAGCGTCGGCAGGAGCCCGAACGACTGGAACACGATGCCCATCCCGGTCCGGCGGAGCGCGGCCCGGTCGGCTCTCGACATCGCAGCGACCGGCTGCCCCCTCCACCGGACCTCCCCTTCGTCGGGAGCGTCGAGTCCGCTCAGCGCTCCGATGAACGTCGTCTTCCCCGATCCACTCGGACCCATCAGGGCGACGAAGTCCCGTGGCGCCAGTGCCAACGATGCCCCGCGGACCGCGATCACCCCCTGAGCACCGGGGTAGGAACGGACGATGCCGCTGCCCTCGAGCAGGGGAGCGGTGGGGAGCGTGCCGCGCGCCTCCCGGATGCCCGGCGTCGCTGAGGTCTCCGAGGCCTGCCCGGGATGACCCGCCGGGCGGCCCCACTTGGCTCGGAGGTCGTCGATCTCAGGCATGTCCGGTCTCGCTGCGCCGTCGCAGCCGGACCTCGTCGGGAGCGATCTCGGCTTCCAGCTCTCCGTCGCCCAGGGCCGCCACGGCCTCGTCCGGGAGCCGGACCCGGCCGTCCCCGCCCACGGGCTCCATCGCGGTGCCCTCGTGCAGCACGCGGCCGTCGCGAACCCGGATACGCCTATCCGCCGCCCTCGCCGCGGTCAGGTCATGGGTCACCATCACGATCGTGACGCCGAACTCCAGGTTCACGGCTCGGAACGCGTCGAGCACGGTCGCCGCGCTCTCGGAGTCGAGCTCGGCGGTCGGCTCGTCGGCGAGCAGGATCGCAGGTGTGTTGGCGAGCGCCACGGCGATCGCCGCGCGCTGCTGCTCGCCCCCCGAGAGCATGTCCGGTCGGTGCCGGCTGCGTTGGCCGAGCCCCACGAGTCGAAGCAGATCGTCGACATCCCGGCGACCGCCGTCGCCTCGCGGGTCGACGGCGGCGGGCAGCCGGACGTTCTCCCGCACGCTGAGGTACGGGACCAGGTTCCTGGCGGTGCCCTGCCAGACGAACCCGACGCGGTCGGCGCGGAAGTCCGTGAGCTCGTCGACGTCGAGCAGACCCAGGTCCGTGCCGTCGACCTCCACGGACCCTGCCGAGGCTCGGTCGAGCCCGCCGATCAGGTTGAGGATCGTCGACTTCCCCGATCCACTGGGTCCCACGACCGCCAGGAACTCGCCGGGAGGGACCTCGAGATCGACGCCGCCGAGAGCGACGACGCCGGTCTCCGCCACCCGATAGACCTTGTACACGTGGCGGAACCGGATCAGGACGTCCCGCTCGCCGGGCGTGAACAGGTCGGGGCTCACCATGGTCATTCCGCCTCACCCCGCAGCACGCCGGTGACGGACGATCGCATCAGGCTCCGCAACGCCGCGGTGATCGCGAGCGCGCTCGCGACGACGATCGCGATCACCGCGACCGCGAGGGCGGGCCAGTCGAGCACGAGCACCGGCGCCGGATAGGAGACGCCGAGGCTCGTGCCCACGTACGGCATCACCAGCCGCAAGAGCCAGTACCCGATGCCGAGGCCGGCGAGCAGGGCGAAACCGAGCAGCCCCGCCTGTTCGAGCACGAGGGTGGCCTGGATCTGACGGCGCCCGGTGCCCATGGCGCGCAGGGCGGCGAACTCGTAGTCGCGACGGCGCATCGTGAAGTAGAGGCCGGCTGCCACCCCGACGATGACGAGCCCGACGCCCGCCACGGCGGCGGTGAAGTTCATGCCGACCGCGAGGGATTGCGGGAGCTGGGCGAGCGCTCCCTCGATCGGCGCCGTGGCCTCCACGAGACCCGGAACCCACCCCGCCTCGGTGAGCAGGGGCGACGGATCGTCGGGCGTGTTGGCCCAGACCTCGTTGAGCGTCACGCCCGCTTCCGGGATGGAGAACTGCCGTTCGAGCAACCCCTGGGTTGAGACGACCACGAACTGGGCGTTCGGCACGACGCCGGGGAACTGGCTGGCCACGGCGACGGGCTCGACCTGCAGCCGCTGGCCCGCGAGCCCCACCTCGACGATGCCGGCCGACTGGGCCGCGACATCGCCCGAGACGAGCGCGGGCAGGCTCGGAGCCGGGGGCAGCATGCCGCCCACCACGTTGCCCGCGCCGGGACGGAACGCGTATCGGACCGACCCCGCCTCGCCCGGCTCGATCGAGCCCGAGCTGCCCCGCCAGCTCGTGGGTCGCCAAGGGGCGAGGTCGAGCGGCCGCCCTCCGAGCTCGACGTCGCTGAACGTGGTTTCGATCTCGACCGGAAGGTCGGTCCCCGTGTCGGCTCCGAACGTGATGGACAGCAGCCGTTCGGCGTCTTGCAGCGGCAACGACACCGCCTGCTCGCCCGCCTCCAGCGGTTGCCCGGCGGTCGAGACGTCGCCGCCGGGAGCGACCGATGTCGCCTGCAGCCTGAGGTCCTCGATGCCCGCGGGCACGCGCACGGTCATCGCGAGCTCCGTGGCCCCCTCCGGAACGGGCTGGCCGATCGGGTCGGCGTCGATGCGGCGGAGGATCTCGTCGAGGGAGGTGGGCGAGAAGTCCTCGCGCCACCACGCCGCCTCTTCGAAGCGCGCGGGGTCGACGCCCAAGGCGGTGGGGGGGAGAGAGAAGTTGGCGTCGGGGAAGCTCGGATCCGTGCGTACCACGGCCATCGTCTTCGGCGGCATCGTGCCCGCGGCGGCGAGCGGTTGATCCGGAGGGCTCGCGCTCACGCTCCAGTCCGCGCCGACCTGCACGTGCGCGGCGTCCCGGTGGTTGCGGACGACGATCGCCCGGTACGACGTGGCGATCACGAGCAGGCCCATCGACAGGAGCAGCAGCAAGGCGGCCGCGAAACCCGTGCCCGGGGAGCGGCCGAGCCGCCGCCCGGCGAGGTAGGCGGGGAGTCGACGGGAGCGCCCGATGCTCCCGTCCAGCCGGCGGAGCACGAACGAGAGCAGGCGCAGCGCGATGAACGAGGCCGCGAACAACAACAGCGTCGGCGCCGCCAATACCAGGGGCTCGATCGCCCCCTCGCCGACCTGGGGCTTCGTGCCACCCCGCAGCTGGATGAACGCGAAGATCCCGAGCGGCAACACGATCAGCTCCACCGGAACCCGCGACAGCAGGGGACGGTCCTCTCGTGATGCGCGGCGACGTTCCTCGATCACGGTTCGGGACACCGCGGGGAACGACAGGATCGCCAGCAGGAGGGCTCCGAGGCCGGCGACGGCGACGCCGAGCCACAGCGCGCCGGTGTTGAGGTGCACCGGGAACGACACGCCGGGGAGCTGCTCTCCGTTGAAGCGTCCGGCCAGCCCCGCGAGGCCGAGGCCGAGCAACAACCCGAGCGGATAGGCCACCGCGGCGAACAGCAGGGCTTGGGTGGCCTGGGCGGCGAGCAGGGTTCCCCTGCTGAAGCCCCGGCTGTGGAGCACGGCCAGCTCGAACGTCTGTCGTGTGAGCGCGAGGGCCCCGACCCCGGCCAGGACGGCGAGCGTGACCGCTCCGATCTGGAACACCACCAACAGGATCGGCACCCGCAGGTTCTTGACCCGCAGGTCGACGAGGTCCAGCAACGTCTCGAGCCCGCTCACGAGCCGGGCGGACGCGAGCTCCGGCTCGCTCCGGATGACGTCTTGGATCGCCGCCAGGGCACCAGGGACCTGCGACGTCCGTTCGAACGGCACCCCGTCCAGAGCGAGGAACGCGTCCCAGGCGAACTCCGTGGTCAGCTCGAGCCGGCGCGCGGTGTCGAGGTAGGTCGCACGGTCGGCGAGCAGCGGGGCCGGTTCGGTGGAGTCCGGCCCGGGGAACGGACTGCGGCTGCCGTACCAGAAGGGATCGTCTCGGTCGGGGGAGTCGTAGGTCCCGGAGACGGTGAGCGAGCGGGGTTCGTCGTTGGGCCCGACGACGAGGATCTCGTCGCCCGGCCCGACGCCGCTCGCGGCCGCCATGCCTGCCGGCAGTGCGATCTCGCCTGGTCCCGGCGCCTCCCCTTCGATCGCGAGGTGGTCGGGCGCGCCATCACGGAACAACAACGGCACCGACGGGCCGTCCATCCCCTCGAGACGAACCGTGCCGAGGCCTTGCGCCACGATCGTGTCGACGGGGACCGTCGTGAACGCGCCCCTGATCGCCTCGTCTGCGGCGACCCAGTCGAAGCTGCCGCCGCCGAACGTCTGCACCCGTGCGTTCTTCACGGTGACGGTCTCGTTGGCCAACGACGACGACAGGATCGCCTCGCGTGCTGCGTCGGCGTAGATCGGCCCGGCGACCAGCACGCCGATCGTGAACGCGAGCGTGACGACGACGGCCAGTCCCAGCGATCGCTGGGCCACGAACCGCTTGAACAACAGCCGGAGGGTCGCCATCTCTGCAGGTAGCGCCCCGCGGAGCGCCCGCACGATGATACGGACCTTCGGTTCCTTGCCGTCGGCCCCGATTGCGGAATCGTGCCCCCGCCCGACGCTCATCGGGAGCGGTTCGAGGCCCCTGCTAGGCTGGCCCTTCGAGCCCGGTTCCGACACCCTCGAGGAGTTGATCCGCACCGTGGACAGGCCCGAGATCATCCTGGCTCCCGGCCCGACGCCGATCCCCCCCGAGGTGCTGCTCGCCCAGGGCAGCCCCCTCGTGTACCACCGCGGGCCCGGCTTCGGGAACATCATGCGCGAGGTCACGTCGAGGCTGAAGGAGCTCTACCGCACCGATCGGGGCGACGTGCTTCTGATGACCTCGAGCGGCACCGGGGGCCTCGAGTCCGCGGTCGCGAACTGCTTCTCGCCCGGCGACGAGGTGCTCGTGCCGTTGGCGGGCTTCTTCGCGGAGCGGTTCAGGGCGCTCGCGGAGACGTTCGGCCTCGTCGTGCACACCGTCGACTACGAGTGGGGCGAGCGCATCCGTCCCGACGAGGTCGCCACCGCGCTCTCCGAGCACCCGGTGAAGGCCGTGCTGCTCACGCAGTCCGAGACCTCGACCGGCGTGATCCAGCCGATCGAGCAGCTCGCTCGAGTCGCGAACGACGCCGGCGCCATGGTGGTCGTCGACGTCGTCTCCTCGCTCGGCGCCGTGCCGTTCGAGTTCGACGCGTGGGGCGTCGACGTGGCGATCGGCGGGTCGCAGAAGGCGCTCAGCGCCTCGCCGGGCATCGCGTTCGCGGCGCTCAGTGAGCGCGCGTGGGACGCCTCGCGCGCCGCGACCAGCCCTCGCTTCTACTTCGACTGGGCGACCTACAAGCGCTTCTCCGACCTCCCCGACCCCGAGAACCCGTGGACGCCGGCGATCAGCGTGATGCAGGGACTGCAGGTTGCGCTCGACCTGTACTTCCAGGACGGCGTCGATGCCGCGATGGGGCGCCACCGCACGCTCTCTCGCGCCGTGAAGGAAGGCGCGAAGGCGCTCGGCCTCGACCTGTTCGGGGAGGGGCTCGACGACAATTGGACCGTCACCGCGATCCGCGCCCCCGAGTCCGCGGACGCCGACGTCATCTGCGACACGATCCGCTCCGAGTACGGGTGCGTGCTCGCACCCGGGCAGGGGCCCCTGAAGGGGAAGGTCTTCCGCATCGGGCACTTCGGGTACTTCAGCGAGCTCGACATCATCAGGGGGCTGGCCGCGCTCGAGATGACCCTCGAGCAGCTCGGACATCCGGTGAAGCGCGGGGCGGCGGTGGCCGCCGCGGAGACCGTGTTCATGGAGGCGCGCTCGTCGTGAGCGGATCCCGCTCGTGAAGATCCTCATCACCGAGCCGCTGTCCCCGCAGGGTCTGGAGCTGCTGCGGGCGGACTTCCAGGTCGACGAACGCACCGACCTCGCGAACGGGGACCTCGCGGGCGAGATCGCCGACTACGACGCCTTGATCATCCGGAGCGCGACCCAGGTCACCGACGACGTGCTCGCCGCCGCCCCGAACCTGAAGGTCGTGGCGCGCGCCGGCATCGGCCTGGACAACGTCGACGTCGAGGCCGCGACGCGGCGCGGGGTGATGGTCGTGAACGCGCCCCAGTCCAACGTGATCAGCGCCGCCGAGCAAGCGATGGCCCTGCTGCTCGCGCAGGCACGGAACATCCCCCAGGCCCACGCGGCGCTCAAGGCAGGCTCGTGGGAGCGATCGAGTTGGGAGGGCGTGGAGCTGGCTGGGAAGACGCTCGGCCTCGTGGGGCTGGGGAGGGTCGGGGCGCTCGTGGCACAGAGCGCGGCCGGGCTCGGCATGCGGGTGATCGCCTACGACCCGTACGTGAGCGCCGACCGCGCCAAGGAGATGGGCGTCGACGCGATGCCCTCGCTCGAGGCCCTGTTGGTCCAGGCGGACTTCGTCTCGATCCACCTCCCGCTCACGCCCGAGACCGAGGGCCTGATCGGGGAGCACGAGCTGCGGTTGATGAAACGGGGAGGGCGGCTGATCAACACCGCCCGGGGGGGCATCGTCGACGAGGAGGCGCTCGCCAAGGCGATCGACGACGGCCACCTCGGTGGCGCCGCGCTCGACGTCTTCGCGACGGAGCCGGTGACCGATTCTCCGCTCTTCGGGCTGGATTCGGTCGTCGTCACGCCCCACCTCGGCGCCTCCACGAAGGAGGCGCAGGACAAGGCGGGCACGACGGTGGCCGAGATGGTGCGGCTCGCCCTGACCGGCGAGTTCGTCCCGTACGCCGTGAACGTCTCGGCGGGCGCCGAGGTCACCGAGGTCGTCCGGCCGTTCGTGCCCCTCGCCGAGCGGCTCGGGGTGCTCACGGCGGGGCTCGCCGACGGGGGCGTGCGCTCGATCGTGGCGTCGTACCTGGGGCGCATCGCGGAATCAGACACGCGGGTGCTGACCCTCGCGATCCTCAAGGGCATGCTCGGACGCACGGTGAACGAGCCGGTCTCCTTCGTGAACGCCCCGATGCTCGCGCGCGACCGGGGCCTCACGGTGAGCGAGATGCGCTCGACCGTCTCGCAGGACTACGTGAGCTCGATCTCGCTGCGCGCCGAGACCGACGGCGACCCGGTGACCGTCTCGGGGTCGGTTCTCGGCCGGGACCACGGGCGCGTGACCCAGGTCAGCGGCTTCGAGATCGAGGTCACGCCGGCCGGACACATGGTGTTCTTCACCTACGTCGACCGCCCCGGCATCATCGGGAAGGTTGGCACCCTGCTCGGCCAGGCAGCCATCAACATCGCCACGATGGACGTCGGGCGCAAAGCGGAGGGCGGTGAGGCGCTGATGTGTCTCACGGTCGACACGGAAGCGCCGCCCGAGGTGCTCGACCTCGTCGCCACGGAGATCGAGGCTCACCAGCTGCGAACGGTGACGCTTCCACCGGCGTGAGAACCGCTGTGGTAGCGTCCTGCGCATCATGAAGCGGACGTTCCTGATCACCGGTGATGCGGCCGGTGCGCGTGCCCTCGCCGGTCCGCGCGCCGCGCGGTAGCGCACCACCTCAGGTCCCCGCCCCCGCACCACCCCGCAAGGAGCCAGCTTCATGAGCCAGACCCCGAGCAGCGCCGCCCCGGAGTCTCGCCACGAGCCGTCGCCGCGCGAGCGTGCGGCCGTGCGCCGGCTGGCAGCGGCTCGGCTGATCTCGCTGACCGGCAGCGGGGCGGCGTTCGCGGCGCTCGCCTACATCATGTTCCAGCTCACCGGCGAGTCGCGCTGGGTGTCGTGGACGCTGCTGCTGACGTTCGGGGCGCAGGGGCTCTTCGCGCCGCTCGGCAGCGCGCTCGGCGACCGGTTCGACCGTCGGAAGGTGCTCGTGATCGCCGATCTCGCGGCCGCGGCGGGGTTCGTGGGCCTCGCGTTCGCCGAGACACCCGGCCAGCTGCTCGTCATGGCGTTCGTCACGGCCACGCTCGAGTCGCCCATCTGGTCGGTCTCGGCCGCGGCGGTGCCGAACCTCGTCGGCCCCGAGGACCTGACCTGGGCCAACGGCCTGGTCGCGGTCGGGCGGAACATCGGCAACCTCGTGGGCCCGATCCTGGGGGGCGTGCTCGTCGCCGTGCTCGCACCGGACTCCACGCCGGATCAGCTCCAGGTCGCCGGATACTGGGTCTTCGGCCTGAACGCGGTGTCGTTCGCGAGCTCCGCGTGGCTGATCGGGACGACCCCGGGGTCGTTCTCGGGAGAGCGTGGAGAGGAGAACCGGTTCGGCAGCCTGCGCGACGGCGTCGTGTTCCTACTGCGCGATCGCGTGCTTCGGGCGATCACGCTCGCGTGGGTCGTGCTCCTGCTCGGTGCGGGCTTCACGCTGGTGGCCGAGGTCGCGCTCGCCGACGAGCTCGGGGCGGGGTCGATCGGGTACGGGCTGCTCAACGCGGGCTGGGGTGGCGGCGCCGCGCTCGGGTCGTTCCTCGCCCAGCGGTACCTGCGGGAGCGCTACGAGGCGAGGGCCCTCATCTGGGGCGTCGCCGGCGTGGGATTGTGCCTCGGCTTGATCGGCATCGCGCCGTGGCTGCCGCTCGCCGTGGGTCTGATGGTGGGCGCCGGGACCGGGGAAGGCATCGGGGGTGTGGCCGAGCAGGGCATCCTGCAGCGGCGCACGCCCGACCACGTGCGGAGCCGGGTGATCGGCGCGAGCGAGTCGGCGATCCTGATCGCGCTCGCCCTGTCGTTCGC
>DASZOO010000182.1:0-2903 GCA_035550775.1 Actinomycetota bacterium
GGGTTCGCCGTGCCCTCCGTGCCGAGCGACGCGTTTCCAGAGCTCGTCGCGGCGGCCTTCGCGATCGCGCTCGTCGCCGTCGCCGACACCAGCGTGCTGTCGCAATCGCTCGCGTCGAAGCGCAAGGAGGAGGTCGACGCCGACCGCGAGCTGGTCGCGCTGGGCGTGGCGAACGTCGCGACGGGCTTCTTCCAGGGGTTCCCGATCTCGAGCAGCGCGTCGAGGACGCCGGTCGCGATCGCAGCCGGTGCACGGTCCCAGCTCACGCCGCTGGTGGGTGCGGCGACGGTCGCGCTGATGCTCGTGGCGACCCCGGGCCTGTTGCGCGACCTGCCCCAGGCGGTGCTCGGCGCGGTCGTCGTCGCCGCAGCGGTGCGACTCGTGGACGTGCCCGAGATCCGGCGCCTCTGGCGGATGCGCCGGGTCGAGTTCGCGCTCTGGGCGGCGGCGTTCCTCGGGGTCGCGCTGCTCGGCGTGCTGCCCGGGGTCTTCGTTGCGGTCGTCCTCTCCCTGGTCGATTTCGTGCGGCGCGCCTGGCGACCGCACGATGCCACGCTCGTGCGCGTCGACGAGCTGAAGGGATACCACGACCGGGAGCGGCATCCCGAAGGACGCTCGATCCCCGGGCTGGTGATCTATCGCTTCGACGCCCCGCTGTTCTTCGCGAACGCGTCGTACTTCCGACGCGAGGTTCGGGATCATCTCGCCGCGGCCGAGGTTCCGGCGAGATGGGTCGTCGTCGCGGCCGAACCGATCACCGACGTGGACACGACGGCTGCCGACATGCTGGGCGAGCTACTCGACGAGCTCGGGTCGGCGGGCATCACCCTCGCCTTCGCCGAGATGAAGGGGCCCGTCAAGGATCGGCTGCGCGACTACGGGCTCTACGATCGCGTCGGCGACGACCGGTTCTTCCCGACGATCGGCACCGCCGTGAACGGGTACCTCGAGGCCTCCGGCACCGACTGGGTCGACTGGGAGGAACGGGGATCGGGTCGATCCGGCCCCGTCGGCCCCGACGTCCCCTAGGCCCTTCGGCCGATGGGGGAAGAACCGCCGAAGGACCTATCCGGAAGCCCCCTCCGCTACCCGAAAACAGGTAACGAAGCGTCCCCGAACCACGGGAGGGTGAGACGTCATGCGACAGTGGGAACTGATCGGCATCACCGACACGGTGCCGGCACCCCAGACACCACCGCCTCCGCGCTCGCGGTTCGCCAACGCGGAGACGATCGGGGCGGCTGCGGAGGGGCGTCCCGTGTTCTTCTGGAGCACCGACACCGCGCTGCGGGTGCGCACGGTGACGGGCGCGGCGACCGAGGCCATCGGTGTGTCGCGATCGAAGGTCGAAGGCCGTGACCTGATCGCGGTCTTCGGCATGGAAGGGCCGAACCTCGCGCTGCTCGACGCGCATGTGGCCGCCCTCAACGGCGAGACCGCCTCGTTCACGCTCGAGGGGGCGCGGGCGACGGTTCGCTGCCGGGTCGCGCCGACCCATGATGCGCTCGACCGCGTGATCGGCACCTTCTGCCTGGCGACCGAGGTGGAACTCGTGGACCTCCGCGAGGTCTCCACCGCAGCGGTCGCGTAGGCGAGTCGTCTTCGGCGTCCGACCGCCCGTCCGGCGCCGGGGGCGATCCGGGATCGGCCTGCCTGCCGTGTCAGTCCCGGAACGACGCCACGGCCCCGAGGATCTTCTCCGTCTCCTCGGGGCCGTGCGTCGTGCTCAGGGACCACAGCTCGTAGCCCGACGGTGGAAGCGCAACGCCGTTCGCGAGCATGTGGTGGAAGAACCTCCCGTACCGCTCGTGATCCGCGTTCCGGGCGTCGTCGAAGTTCCGAACCGGCCGGTCGGTGAAGAACACGCTGAAGAGCGAGCCGGCCCGGTTGATCGTCGCGGCGATCGCCGCCGCCTCGAACGATGCATCGATGCCGCCCGTGAGCACGTCGGCGGTGGTCTCGAGCTCAAGATAGGGGTCGGTGGTCCTCGCGAGGTCGAGCGCCGCGATGCCGGCCGCGACCGCCACCGGGTTCCCGCTCAGGGTGCCTGCCTGGTAGACGGGACCGTCGGGTGCGAGGCGATCCATCAGGTCGGCGCGACCTCCGAAGGCGGCGCACGGGAATCCCCCGCCCATGACCTTCCCGAGGGCGGTGAGGTCCGGGGTGACGCCGTAGTACGACTGCGCCCCTCCGTAGGCGATGCGGAACCCCGTGATCACCTCGTCGAGGAGCAGCAGCGAGCCGTGCCGGTCGCACTGCTCCCGGAGTCCCTCGAGGAATCCGGGCTCGGGCGGCACCACGCCCATGTTCGCCGCCACCGGCTCGACGACGACCACCGCGACCTCACGTCCGCGCTCGTCGAAGATCGCCCGCACGGCGTCGAGATCGTTGAACGGGGCGGTGAGCGTGTCGCGGGCCGCACCGTCGGTCACGCCCGGCGACGACGGGATGCCGAGGGTGGCGAGCCCGCTGCCGGCACCCTTGGCGAGCAGCGAGTCGGAATGACCGTGGTAGCAGCCCTCGAACTTCACCACGAGGTCTCGCCCGGTGGCGCCGCGCGCGAGCCGGATCGCGCTCATCGTGGCTTCCGTGCCGCTGTTCACGAGGCGGACCCGGTCGATGCCGGGCACGGCTTCGACGATGCGCTCGGCCAGCTCCACCTCGCCCGGCGTCGGGGCGCCGAACGACGTGCCTTCGGCGGCCGCGGCGGTCGCCGCCTGGACGATCTCGGAACGCGCGTGGCCGAACAGCAGCGCTCCCCACGACTGCACGAGGTCGACGTATCGGTTCCCGTCGACGTCGACGAGGGAGGCCCCGTCCCCGTGGTCGACGAAGATCGGCGTGCCGCCCACGGCTCCGAACGCCCGCACCGGCGAGTCCACGCCGCCCGGGATCACGGCCCG
>DASZOO010000183.1:0-1593 GCA_035550775.1 Actinomycetota bacterium
CGTGCCCGCGTGGCTCGTGGCGACGTCCGTCCTGGCGTTCGCGATCCTCGGCGGGGTGTCGGTCTGGGCGCTCGCAACGCGCACGCCCGCCCGCGGGGGCGCCGAGCCTGCCTACTACGTCGCGCCAGACGGTGACGATGCCGACGACGGCAGCGAGGCCTCGCCCTGGCGGACCCTCCAGGCGGCCGCCGACCGAGCCGTTCCCGGGAGCACGGTCTTCGTGCGGGCGGGCACCTACCGCGAGCGCGTCGACGTGCGCGTCTCCGGGTCGGCCGAGGAGGGGCCGATCGTCTTCCGCAACTACCCGGGTGAGCGGCCGATCCTCGACGGCGAGGGGCTGGAGGTGCCCGCGGACTTCAGCGGGATGATCTCGATCGAGTCCCAGCATCACGTGACCGTGCAGGGGCTCGAGATCCGCGGCTACCGCACGGCCCAGAGCGGCCACGTTCCGGTCGGCGTCTGGGTGAGCGGGGCGTCCAACGACATCCGGGTCCTCGACACGCGGATCCACGATCTGGGGACGGACTTCGAGGGCCGGTCGGGAGGTGACGCCCACGGCATCGCCGTCTACGGCACCGACTCGACCCACGCGATCCGCGACGTCGTGATCGACGGCAACGAGCTGTTCGACCTCACCTTGGGCTCCAGCGAAGCCCTGGTGGTCAACGGCAACGTCCAGGGGTTCGAGATCACCGACAACGAGGTGCACGACACCGACAACATCGGCATCGACGTGATCGGCTTCGAGGGGAAGGCCGAGGACCCGAGCGTCGATCAGGCGCGCGACGGGATCGTCGCCCGCAACCTCGTGTACGACATCGACTCGTACGGGAACCCGGCGTACGGCCGGGATCGAAGCGCCGACGGCATCTACGTCGACGGCGGCCGAGACGTCGTCGTCGAACGCAACGTGATCCACCACGTCAACATCGGCATCGAGCTCGCGAGCGAGCACGGCGGGCGGTCCACCAGCCACATCACCGTGCGGAACAACGTCGTCCACGACGCGAGCGTCATCAGCCTGGCGATCGGAGGGTATGACCGCCGGCGCGGGTCCACCGAGGACTCCGTGATCGTGCACAACACGTTCGTCGGCAGCGAGGGCGTGGAGCTCCTGGTGCAGTTCGACACGCGCGACAACGTGATCCAGAACAACATCGTGGTCGCGGGGCCGGCTGGCGGCTTCCTCGAGAACCCGTACCGGGAGAACGAGGGGAACGTGATCGACCACAACGTCTACTACTCGTCGACCGCCTCCGACGCCGGCACCTGGCAGTGGAAGGGCCGCACCTACCCGACCTTCGAGTCCTACCGCGAGGCCACGGGGAACGACGGGGGGTCGATGTTCGAGGACCCGATGTTCATCGACGCCGGTGCGAACGACTTCCGGCTCGAGCGGGGCTCTCCTGCGATCGACGCCGGTGCCTACCTCCCGCAGTCCGGGGTGGACGACCTGGGCGGTGAGGCGCGACTGGCCGACGGTCTCCCCGACATCGGAGCCCACGAGCTGCCGGCGGCTCCACCGTCCCCGACCCCCGCGATGCAGGAGCCCGTGACCTCCGTCGCCGACCTGCCGTGGAGATCGGAGTCCAA
>DASZOO010000184.1:0-7123 GCA_035550775.1 Actinomycetota bacterium
GGTGGCCTCGATCAACACCACGTACTTCTCCCCGCCCGTCGTGAGCCTCTCGGTGTTCGGGACCGACGCCGCCGTCTGGAACGAGGAGGACGGGGCTCGGTTGTTCGTGCAGCCGCGGAGCGACGCCGTGCGGACCGAGCAGGCGGTGGAGACGATCGACACGATCGAGGACGAGCTCGCGGAGTTCGCGCGATGCATCCGGGACGGCGGCCGGCCGGAGACGGGGGTGGCGGAGGCGCTCGAGGTGGCCGCCGTGATCGAGGCGGTCGGCCGGAGCGTCGAGACCGGGTGCGTCGTCGAGGTCTCCGACCTTCGCTGACGCGGCTCCATCCCCGATACGCCCAGGTGGAGCCGACGATCTCACCTGCCTAGACAGCGGTTTCCATATTCTATAAAGTGCGCGACCGGGGCTAACCGACGTACGGGAGGGGGCTCGTGATGAGTCGTGGCAGGTTCGCCCGGGCGGTGGCATCGGTCGCGGTCGTGTCGCTCGTGCTGGTCGCATGCGGCGACGACGGCGGCGGCGGAGGTGGCGGCGACGAAGGCGGCGGTGAGGAGTCCAACGTCATCCGGTTCACGTTCGCGCCCGACCCGGCGTGGGACTGGGTGAAGGACCAGGGCATCCTCGAGACGATGGAGCAGGAGTCCGGATTCCGGATCATCCAGCTCGCGACGTGGGACGAGTGGGCCACGTTCGCCGGCGGGCACGCCGACGTGGTCTCGACCGGCACCTACGAGACCCCGCTGCTCGAGGAGGAAGGCATCGAGACCACCACGTTCGGCCAGTTCAACATGAACAAGGACGTGCTGGTCACGGCCAACCCCGAGTACAAGACGGCGGCGGACTTCCCCACCGGGGGGGAGTGCAAGATCGCCACGGAGTCGGTCACCGGCAACACGATCATCTGGAGCTCGCTGATCAAGGAGTTCGACGACCGTGAGGTGGCCGAGGGCGGCGACGACATCGGCATCGTGACCGCCGACTACCAGGTCATCCCGAACCTGCTGCGCGAAGGCGAGGCCTGCGCGGGCATCCTCGACCCCACGCAGGTGATCCCGGACATGGCCTCGGGCGACCTGACGGTGATGTACGACGGCCTGTCGGCGTCGCAGCTGTACGGCGAGACGATCGTGCCGGGGCACGAGGGCGTGCTGAGCAACGCGTTCGTGTCGCGCAAGGAGTGGTTCGACGCGAACCCGGAGGCGGCCGCGTTCTTCCTGAAGGTGTGGGACTGCGCGATGGTGCAGTGGGCGGAACACCGTGACGAGATCATCGACACGTATCCTCAGCACTTCGCCGTCGAGGACCCCTCCGAGGCCCAGTTCATGAAGGACTACTTCGAGAACACGTTCGACTGGTTCGTCGAGAGCCCGTACCTCACCGAGGAGTGGATCGAGGGCGAGCGACCGGTGTTCGATCTCGTGCAGGACGCCGGCGTCGTCCCCGAGGACGCTGAGTTCCCCGAGCACGCGGTCATGACGGCGGACTACGAAGGCTCGCCGTGCCCGGCTGACGCGCCGTAGGGAGGACGACCACGAGGAATGGGCGCCGGCCCCGCTGGGCCGGCGCCCCACCCACACCACATGGCGACCGTAGACAAGACCCTCGAAGACATCGAGCAAGAAGCGATCGACGCGCTGCAAGCGCGCACCCGATCGCGGTCGCGGATCGTCTACTCCGTGCTCGGGGCGCTGAGTTTCATCGGGGTCTGGGCGTACTTCTCCGCGTTCGTGTTCGAGCCGTTCATCCTGCCGTCCCCGGGACGGGTCCTCGCCGAGATGTGGGAGCTGACGATCTCGGGCGCCGTCTTCGTCAACTTCGCCAGCAGCTTCCTCAAGACCATGGCGGGCTGGGCGATGGCGTTCGCGATCGGCATCCCGATCGGCCTGCTGATGGGCCGGTATCGGTACGCCCGAGCCTTCTTCCACGACTTCGTCTACATCTTCGCGAACGTCCCGTTGCTCGTGTACGCGGTGATCGCGCTGATCGTCTTCGGCATCAGCCCGTGGGGGCCCGCGTTCGTCGTCGCGCTCGAGGCGTACACGGGCATCGCCTTGAACACAGCGGCGGGGGTGGAATCGGTCGATCGAGGCCTGTTATCGATGAGCCGCTCGTTCCGCCGCTCGAGTCGTCAGACCCTGCGCAGCGTGGTGGTGCCCTCGGTGGTGCCGTTCCTGTTCGCGAGCGGGCGGGTCTCGTTCGCGAACTCGTGGAAGCTGGCAGCCCTGGCGGAGACGTTCGGTGGCTACCTCGGCGTGGGCTATCAGCTCGAGAAGTCGTTCCAGGTCTACTCGGTCGTCAGTCTGCTCGCCTGGATGTTCTTCTTCGTGATCTTCGTGATCCTGGTGGAGCGGTTCCTCATCGCGCCGGCCGAGCGTCGAGTCTTCGCGTGGCGTGATCCGGCGAGCGTTCGGCAGGAACAGACGTGAGCGGATCGATCGCGGACGTCCGCACGGGGCTTCCCGCCGAGGTCGCGGACCTTCTGGCGCCGCCCGCCCGCCCATGGTGGAAGTGGATCGTCTCGGACCGGGCGGCCAGGTACACGGCGCGCATCGCGTTCCTGCTGATCTGGCAATGGGCGGGCACGTTCTTCGACGACATCCCGACCCCCATCGGCACGGTCGAGTTCCTGATCGAGGAGTTCCAGGCCGGCGAGGTGTGGCCGAACGTCGCGATCAGTCTGATCCGCGCGACGATCGGGTTGGCGTTCGTGCTCGTGTTCGGCGTCGCGATCGGCATCGCGATGGCTCGGTGGTGGCGCGTCCGGTACTTCCTCGCCGACCTCATCCTCGTGGGCATCACGCTGCCGGCGTTCATCTGGGCGTTGCTCGTCGTGATGTGGTGGGGGTTCAGCAACATCGGCCCGATCGCCGTCTGCATCGTCTCGGCGACCCCGCAGCTCGTCGTGAACACGTTCCAGGGGGCGACGGCGACCCCGGGCAAGCTGCTCGCGATGTCCGACGCCTATCGGGTGAAGAACCGACGTCAGTTCCGGTGGCTGGTGATCCCGTCGATGGCCGAGTACATCGCCGCCGGCTACCGAAGCGCCATCCTCGCGGGGTGGGGCGCCGTACTGCTCGTCGAGTGGTTCGGCAACGACAAGGGCGTCGGGTTCCGCGCCCACTACTGGTACGACGCCAGGAGCTTCGAAGGCATGATGGCGTGGGGGCTCGTGATGATGATCATCATCCTGGCGTTCGACCGGATCGTGATGGACAGGGTCGTCACGCACTTCCGGCGGTGGCGGATCGGAGAGCAGCAGTGGTCGTGACCGAGGCCGGACGACGAGTTCCCGAGGGGTGAGACGAGTGGCCCGACTGGTCGCGCGCGACGTGATGAAGGTCTTTCCGCCCACCAGGGCCGGTCAGGACCCGGTGGTCGCGCTCCGCAACATCAGCTTCGAGGCCGAGGGGCACGCCTTCGTGACCCTCGTCGGTCCATCGGGGTGCGGCAAGAGCACGTTCCTCAACATGGTCTCGGGCATCGACAGCCCGAGCGCCGGCACGCTCGAGGTGAACGGCAAAGCCGCGGAAGAGGCCCGGATCGGCTACGTGTTCCAGGATCCTCGCCTGCTGCCGTGGAAGACGGTGATCCAGAACATGGAGTACGTGCTCGACGACGGATCGCACGACGATCGGTCGGCTCGGGGCCGGCGATTCCTCGACATGGTGAACCTCGGGGCGTCGGCGCAGATGTACCCGGGCCAGCTCTCGGGCGGCATGCAGCAGCGCGTGGGGATCGCCCGGGCTCTCGCGATCGAGCCGGACCTGCTGCTGATGGACGAGCCGTTCAGCCACCTCGACGCGATCACGGCCCGTGATCTACGCGTCGAGCTGCAGCGGCTGTGGCTCGACACCGACACGACGATCCTGTTCGTCACCCACGACGTGCTCGAGGCGGTCCTGTTGTCCAGCCGGGTGATCATGATGAGCAGCCAGGGGTTGGTCTTCCGCGATCTGACGATCGACCTGCCGTTCCCGCGGCGTCAGACCGATCGCGAGGTCGCGATCCAGCAGACCGAGATCCTCGAGCTGTTCGAAGAGATGGAACGGCCGATGGTCGACGTCTGAACAGCGTCGGCACACGCATCGAGAAGCACCGCACGCACCGATCGGACGAGGAGGTCCTGATGCTCCGTCACAGCGCGTTCTTCATGCTCAAGGAGGGCAACGGAGAGGAGGAGATGCGGTGGATGCAGAAGGGCTCGGCGTTCATGCGCTTCACCGCAGCCGGCCCGTCGGCGATCGACTTCGGGCAGGATCTGTTCGGAGGGTCGCTCCACCTCTCGGAGACGAAGCCGTGGGAACGAACGCCCCGATGGCGCGCTGCGACCGAGGGACCGCCGTGCAACTACGACGTGGCCCTGCACCTGGACTTCGAGGACGAGCACGGCCTCGAGGTCTACAACAAGGACGACGTGCACCACGAGATCGCCGTGTACAACGCGTCCGTCTGCCAGGGCGAGCTCACCGCGCGGATCGACTGGCGGTACGAGGGCGGCCCGCTGATCGAGGCGGGCCACGTCCGCCACGCCGCGATGTTCGTGTGGAAGGACGACGTCGACGACGACCGGAAGGCGGCAGCACACGACCGGGTCCGCGCGCTCGGCGATCAGCCGGGGGTGGAGCGGCTCACGCTCGGTACCGGCATCGGCAGCCTCCGCACCGACTACGACTGGATCCTCGACGTGCAGCTCGCCGACCGGGCCGCCGCCGAAGCGCTCGTCACCGGCGAGGCGTACCGAGCCGCCATGGCCGAGGTCGCCGGCTCGACGAAGTACGAATGGACGGCGCGGATGACCCACACGATGCACGGGCACTGACCGACGCCGAACCGACGAGCCGGGAGGATCCATGAGCGACGGAAGGATCGTCGACGTGCACTGTCACTGCACGCTGGAACGCTTCCGGCGAGCGGTGCTCGACGAGGGACGGGACTGGCACGGCATGACCACCGAGCACGGCGAGCTCGGCAACCCCAAGAACCACTGGAGCGTCGAGCGGCGGCTCGAGGAGATGGACCGGCTGCGCGTCGACGTGCAGCTCGTCTCGCCGACCGACGTCTTCTATCAGTACGAACAGGAGCCGGAGGTCACGGAGCGCATCGCGGACGAGGCCAACGAGGAGATCGCCGGCATGGTGCGCGACCATCCCGGCCGATTCATGGGGCTCGGCACGCTTCCGATGCAGCATCCGGCCAAGGCCGTCGACGCCATGGCTCGAGGCATGGGGGAGCTGGGGTTGACGGGCTTCATGATCGACGACCACGTGCGGGGTGTGACCTACGACGACGACATGTTCGAGCCCGTGTGGGAGACGGCGGAGGGCCTCGGGGCGTTCTTCCTGATCCATCAGTACCAGCACACGACGGTCACGTATCGCACGGAGCAGTACTTCCTGCTGAACTCGATCGGGAACCTGGCCGATCGCACGATCACGTTCGCCTCGTTCATCTACGGTGGCGTGCTCGATCGGCATCCCGGCCTCACGATCTGTCTGGCCCACGGGGGCGGGTACGTGCCGTACGCGCTCGATCGCCTCGACAAGGGCTGGGAGGTCTGGCCGGACCTGCGCGGGCGCTCCCAAGATCGCCCGAGCACGTACGTTCGGAGGTTCTACTACGACACGGTCGTCTACACCGAACGGAACCTCCGCTTCCTGATCGACGTGGTGGGCGCGGACCGGGTCGTGTTCGGCACGGATTGGCCGGCACCGATGACGTTCGACGATCCGGTCGGCCGGTTGGAAGCCATGCCGGGACTGACGCCCGACGAGCGAGAGGCCCTGCTGTGGGGCACCGCCGCCTCGCTCTTCGGCGGGTCCTGAATCCGCACGACGGGAGGCGCGGTGGCGAAACCGAAGGTGTTCGTGGTGCAGCCGGTGATGGACGTCGGGCGGTCGGCGCTCGAAGCGATCGCCGATGTGGAGGTCTTCGAGTCCGATCGCATGATCAGCAGGCCGGAGCTGCTGCACGGGGTGCGGGACTGCCAATACCTCTGGATGCTCGGTGACACTCCCGTCGACGACGAGGTGATGGCCGCGGCTCCGGATCTCAAGGGCATCGCGACGATGGCGCTGTTCCCCAACGTCGTGGACGTGGAGGCGGCAACGCGCAGGGGTCTGCCCGTGACCGTCGTGCCGCACGTGATCACGAAGACCACGTGCGACCTCACCTGCGCGATCCTGATCGGCCTGGCCTGGCGGCTCGTCGAGGCCGACCGATTCGTCCGCTGTGGTCGGTTCCACCAGGAGCAGTCGACCACGTTCCTGACCACGGAGCTCTCGGGCAAGCTCGTCGGCATGATCGGTCTCGGCGAGATCGGCACCGAGATCGTCCGCCGGCTCCGGGCCTTCGAGATGGACGTGATCTACACGAAGCGGAACCGCCTGCACGAAGGCCGCGAGCACGAGCTCGGAGTCACGTGGGTCGCCGACCGCGACGAGCTGCTCGCCCGGTCGGACTTCGTCGTCGTGATGACCACGTACAACGCGTCGACCCACAAGATGATCGGAGCGCACGAGTTCGACCTCATGAAGCCGTCGGCGTTCTTCGTCAACACGGCGCGCGGACGCATCGTCGACGAGCCCGCGCTGATCGAGGCCCTCCGCGAGGGGAAGATCGCCGGGGCGGGCCTCGACGTCTATTGGCAGGAGCCGCCCGTCGGAGAGCCCTCGCCGAGCCCGGAGCTCTTCGAGTTCCCCAACGTGATCCTGACGCCGCACATCGGCAGCGCCACGGTGGAGGCTCGCGAGGCGATGAGCCTCGCGGTGGTCGACAACCTGCGCGCGATGATCGCCGGGGAACGAGCCCCGGGTGTCGTCAATCCCGAGGTCTACGGGGAGCCGCGGGTCGCGCCTCCATCGGATCGCCTGGGCTAGTCCCAAGCGCTCAGACCTGCTGTCCCCGGGTTACCTAGACAGGGTCATCCGACAAAATATAGGATGCGTTTCATGTGAGCGATGGTCCATGGACCGGTCGAAGGGGGGGCCTTGAAGATGATCCGACGGTTCACGGGTGTGCTCGCGGTGGTCGCCCTCGTGGCGCTTGCCGCCTGTGGCGGCGACGACGGCGGCGGCGGTGACGGTGAAGGCGACGGCGGAGGCTCGATGCGTTTCGTTTTCT
>DASZOO010000185.1:0-5728 GCA_035550775.1 Actinomycetota bacterium
TGCGCCGTCGAGGTTCACGATCGTCGCCACGTTCGCCGCGTCCATCATGGCGACGAGCTCGGAGACATCGGGTGCGGCCCAGAACCGGTCAGCCACCGGCCCAGATGGGCGTGAACGTCGACCACCGGGAAGCGAGCGCGCGGCACGTCGTGGACGGCGCGGCGCAACGCGGGCCGCGGCACGTACGAGCGCAGCGGCAGGTCCCCGAGCCGTCCCTCGTCGTCCGTCATCACACCGCGGTGACCACGACCCCGGCCTTCCGCAAGCGGGCCACGGCACCGTCGTCGGCAGCGACGTCGGTGATGAGCTCGTCGATCGCATCGATCGCGCAGATGCGCGCGAACGCGACGCGGCCGAGCTTCGAGCTGTCGGCGACCACGATCGCCCGCCGCGCGCGCTCCAGCAGCGTGGCGTTCGTGCGGGCTTCCACCTCGTGGTGGGTGGTGAGGCCCTCGCGCACGGTGATCCCGTCCACGCCGACGATCGCCACGTCGAGGTTCATCGCCTCGAGGGCGCGCTCGGCGATCGGCCCCACGAGCTCGTAGGACTCGGGCCTCGCCGTCCCCCCGGTGACGACCAGCTTGAGGTCCGAGCGGATCGCCAGCTCGCCCGCGATGTTCATCGCGTTCGTCACCACGGTGAGGCTCGAACGCCCGAGCATCGCCCGTGCCACCTCGGTCGTCGTGGTGCCCCCGGTGAGCCCGACGATGGCCTCGTCGGCGATGCGGGTCGCCGCCTCGCGTGCGATGCGGAGCTTCTCCTCGTGGAACCGCGCCGTCCGGTAGCGCAGCGGGAGCTCGTAGGTGACGTCCCCGGCGACCGCGCCGCCGTGGGTCCGCGCGAGCATGTGCTGGTCCTCCAGGATCCGGAGGTCGCGTCTAACCGTCGCCTCCGACACGCCGAGGGTGGTCGCGAGGGCGCCGACGTCGACCGCTCCGTCGTCGGCGAGGGCACGCATGATCTCGGACAGCCGGTAGGTGCGCCGCACGAAGCGGACGATACCCCTCCGCCATCCTGCACGCCAAGTGCGCGGTCAGATTGACCTGATGCCTGAATCTGCACTAATCTCGCAGCGATGAGCGAAACCGCGCAGGAGGTCGCCTCGCAGCCGGGATGCTGGCGACGCGCCGCGGGGGAAGCGCCGCGCGTTGCCGACGTGCTGCCGGAGCGGGGAGAGCGGGTCGCCGTCACCGGCTGCGGAACGTCGCTGTTCATGGCTCGCGCGTTCGCTGGCCTGCGGGAAGCGGGCGGCCACGGCGAGACCGATGCGTTCCCCGCATCGGAGTTCCCGGTGGCACGCGGTTACGACCGCATCGTCGCGATCAGCCGGAGCGGCACGACGAGCGAGGTGGTGCGGTTGCTCGAACGACTCCGGGGCCGGCGGACGACCGCGATCACCGCGGTGGAGGGCTCGCCGGTGACGGCGCTCGCCGATGCGACCGTCGCGCTCGGATTCGCCGACGAGCGCTCGGTCGTCCAGACGCGGTTCGCCACGTCGACCCTCGCGCTGCTGCGGGCTCACCTCGGCCAGGAGATCGCTCCGGTGATCGACGAGGCGGAGGGCGCGCTCGCCGGGCCCGTCGATGCCGATGCGCTCGGCGCGCAGCACGTCGTCTTCCTCGGTCACGGTTGGAGCGTGGGCATCGCCGAGGAGGCAGCCCTCAAGCTGCGCGAGGGCGCGCGGTCGTACACCGAGGCATATCCCGCCATGGAATACCGACACGGCCCCATCAGCCTCGCCGACGCCCGCACGTTCGCGTGGGTGCTCGGCTCTCCCGACGCGTCGGTCGCCGACGACGTCCGGGCGGCCGGTGCGGCGGTGCACATCGCGACCCTCGATCCGATGGCGGAGCTCGTCCGCGTGCATCGTCTGACCCTGGCCCTGGCCGAGCGCCGAGGGCTCGACCCCGATCGTCCGCGGCACCTGACCCGTTCCGTGGTGCTGTCTTGAGAGGAGCGAACAGATCATGAAGCGTCCCGTGATGCGGTGGCAGGCGATCGGGCTCACGATCGTCCTGTTCGGGTCAGCCTGCACGTTCGGCTCCCAGGACTCGGGCGGCGGCGGCACCGCCGCGCCCGACGAGCCGGTCACGCTGCGGCTGTGGACCCACCGGAACAAGTCCTTCAACACCGGACTCAAGGATCTCGCGGCCGAGTTCAAGACCGCGAACCCCAACGTCACGATCGAGCTCGAGACGTTCGACTACGACTCGTACATCCAGACCCTGCAGACCGCGCTGCCGGCCGGCACCGAGGCGGACATCCTGCAGATGTTCGGCACCTGGACGTGCAGCTACGCGGACAACCTCGCGCCGGTCCCCGCCGACGTGTCCACGGTCGAGGAGGCGCAGGCGACGTTCTTCGACGCGCCGATCGGCGGCTACATCTGCGACGACGTCCTCTACGGGTTCCCGCAGGAGTTCAACATCGAGTACGGGGCGACGCTCGTGAACACCACCCTCGCCGAGGCGGCCGGCGTCGACGCGTCGGCCGGTTGGGCGTCGTGGGACGAGTTCAAGGCCGACGCGAAGGCGATGACCGAGACCAGGGACGACGTGATCACCCGCGCCGGGTACCACTTCACCGCGGCCGACGGCCTGGTGTACACGTTCTTCTCGCTGATCCTGCAGAGCGGGGGCCAGTTCCTGGCCGACGACGGCACCTCGTTCACGATCGACACACCCGAAGCGCGCGAAGCGTTCGACCTGATGATGTCGATGGTGGACGAGGGCATCATCGATCCGGAGCTGTTCAACGACACGGCGAACTGGGTCGGTGACTGCTACTTCGAGGAAGCGTGTGCGATGGGCCTGGTCGGCCCGTGGGTCGTGCCCGAGTACGCGACCGACTTCCCAGAGGTCGCCGACGCCACGAGCTACGTCGCCCTCCCGACGCTGGGCGACACGCCCGATTTCGTGGCCGACTCGGGATGGGGACTGACGGTCTCGGCGAACAGCCCGGCGCAGAACGTGGCCTGGGAGTTCATCGAGTTCGTGACGCTCGACGAGGAGAACGCCGCCGCCTGGAACGCGGCGACCGGCACCTTGCCTGCCCAGCGGGTCAACGCCGAAGGGGCCGCACAGGAAGAGCTCATCGCCGAGTACCCGCACTTCGAGGCATGGTTCCCGATCCTGCAGTACGGCCAGTACGTGGGAAACCTTCCGGACCGCGACCTGCTCTGGTACGAGATCGCGTACCCCCATCTCCTGAAGGCGCTGCAGGGCGGTGAGAGCGTCGACGACGCGCTCGCCGCGATGGAGTCCGAGGCCAACGACACCTTCCGTTAGGGTTCGACCAGCGTGGCCAGCGCGACGATCGAGCGACCGAAACCCGAGCGCCGGTGGTTCGGCGGTCGGCAGGGCGCCCAACGCCGGTTCGTGGCCGCCGTCCTGTCGCCCGCGCTCGCCTACATGGCGGTGTTCCTGCTGTTGCCGGTCGCCTGGGCGTTGCTGTTGGCGTTCTTCGACTTCAGCCCGCGTCGCACGGGAAGCCCGTTCCTCGGACTCGGGCTCGACAACCCGTTCGTGGGCGTCGAGCACTTCAGGCGCATGTTCGACTTCTCGTCGACGGCGCCGCTCGAGGTCCGGCAGTTCCACACGGCGCTGAAGGTGACGCTGTTGTTCGCGTTCATCGTCGTGCCGCTGAACCTCGCCATCACCCTGCCCCTCGCCGCGATGATCGAGTCGGTCCGCGGGCGATGGAAGGTGCTCTACCGCACGGTGTTCTTCCTGCCGGTGCTGACGTCGGCCGTCAGTGTCGCGATCATCTGGGGCTTCGTGCTGCACCCGCAGCGAGGACTGTTGAACGGGGTGATCTCGCGCGTGACCGGTCGATTCACGGCGACCGCATGGACGACCGACCCCGACCTGATGTTCCTGGGGGTTCCGATCGCGCTGTTCGCGATCATCGTCGCCTACCTCTGGCAGGACATCGGCTACAACCTCGTGATCTTCATCGCCGCGCTGCAGGCGATCCCCGACTCGGTGAAGGATGCCGCGCGCGTCGACGGAGCGACCGCGTGGCAGACGTTCCGCTACATCACGTTGCCGCTGCTCAAGCCCACGATCCTGCTGGCGTCCGTGCTCACGATGATCTCCGCGTTCCAGGTGTTCGATCTGTTCCAGGTGATGACGAACGGCGGACCCGACGACCAGACGAGGGCGCTCTCGCTCGACATCTACGAGAGCGCCTTCCGGTACCAGCGCATGGGGTGGGCCGCCGCGGTGTCCGTGGTGCTGTTCCTGCTGGTGTTCACGATCTCGGTCGTGCAGTCGCGGTTCCTCAGAGCCAACTGGGAGTACTGACGTGGCGACGACGATCGAACGGCGAGCCGAAGAGGCGGAGGCGAGGGTAGCGGGCCGCGAGCCACGCCTGCCCGGCGAGCGACGTCACGTCCTGAGCCGCGCCGCCCTCTACACGGTGCTCTCGATCCTCGGGGTGATCGCGGCGGTGCCGTTCGTCTGGATGATCCTCGCGTCGTTCAAGTCCGGCAGCGAGCTGCGCCAGATCCCCCCGACGTTCTGGCCGCAGGATCCGACGCTCGACAACTACACGACGATCCTGAACGACCCCGAGCTGCCGCTCGCCCTGATCTACCGGAACTCCCTGTTCGTGGCCGTCACCGTCGTGGTCGCCACGTTGTTCACGAGCTCGCTGCTCGGCTACGTCTTCGCGAAGTACGAGTTCCGCGGCCGCCAGCCCCTGTTCTGGTTCGTGCTCGCCACGATGATGATCCCGGCGCAGGTCACGATGATCCCCGCGTACCTGATCCTGGTGCAGCTCGGCCTCCTCAACAACCTCTGGGGTCTCGTGCTGCCGGCGTTCGTCGACGCGTTCGGCATCTTCCTGATGCGCCAATTCATGCTCTCGATCCCCGACGACGAGATCTCGTCGGCGCGCGTCGACGGCGCATCGGAGTGGAGGATCTACCGGTCGATCGTGCTGCCGCAGCTGAAGCCGGCGCTCGCGACGCTCGGCATGCTGACGTTCATGTTCCATTGGAACGCGTACCTGTGGCCGCTGATCGTGCTCACGGAGCAGAGCAAGCGCACGATCCCGATCATCCAGACCTGGTACGCGACCCAGCACACCGCGCAGCTGAACCTCGTGATGGCGGCCTCGGTGCTGATGGTGATCCCGGTGCTGATCGTCTTCGCCCTGTCGCAACGATGGGTCGTGCGCGGCCTGACGATGACGGGGACGAAGTGACGACCGTCACGTTGATCGGTGCGGGGAGCGCGGAGTTCGCGGCCGAGCTCGTCACCGACTTCCTCTGCGTCGACGCGCTGCCCGAGGGGGAGTTCCGGCTCGTCGACATCGATCCGGTGCGGCTCGACCTCGCTTGCCGGTTCGCCGAGCACCTGATCGAGCGGACGGGCAAGGCATGGACGGTGCGAGGCGACGTGGACCGAACCGCCGTGCTCGGCGGCAGCGACGTCCTGATCAACACGATCGAGGTCGCGGGACTGCGGAACGTGCGCCACGACTACGACATCCCGATGCGCTACGGGGTGGATCAGTGCATCGGCGACACGATCGGCCCGGGCGGGCTGTTCAAGGCGTTCCGCACGATCCCCGCATGGCTGGAGATCCTGGGCGACGTCGAGCGTCTCTGCCCGCACGCGCTCGTGCTGAACCACACGAATCCGATGTCGATGATGGTGCTCGCCGCGTCGAGGGCGTCGGAGGTGCCCGTCTACGGCATGTGCCACTCCGTGCACTACACGGT
>DASZOO010000186.1:0-2539 GCA_035550775.1 Actinomycetota bacterium
CGGGGCCGAGGCGCTGGCCGACCGGGAACGCGTGATCCGCGAGCGGGGACGCACCCCGCTGCCGACCGGCGACGCGGTCGCGACGATCGCCGGCGACCTCGACGCCCGATGGATCATCCACACGGCGGGACCGATCTACTCCGGCCGCGCGGACGACGCCGAACTGCTGGGGCGGTGCCACCGGTCCGTGCTGCGCGTGGCCGACGGGCTCGGGGCTCGAACCGTGGCCTTCCCGGCGATCTCGACCGGGGTCTACGGCTACCCGGTCGAGGAAGCGGCCCCGGTCGCCCTGGCCGCCGTGCTCGACGCGGACACCGAGGTCGAGCAGGTGCGGTTCGTGCTCTTCTCCGCCGGGGACCTCGCCGCGTTCGAACGGGCGCTGGCCGCCCGTTCGTGAGCGAACGGCGAAATCCACCTCGCTGATAGGATTTCGGGTTCACGATGAGCGATCGCACGACGAACGATGTCCTCACCGATGTCCACGGGGTGCACGAGCGCCTGGCGGACATCCAGCTCGTCGACTGCCGCGAGCTCTACGAATGGGAGGCCGGCCGCGTCGAAGGCGCCGTGCACCTCCCGCTCAACTCGATCATGGCGGGCGCCGGCTCCGATCTCGACCAGGACCGACCGATCGCCGTGATCTGCCGGTCGGGCAACCGGAGCGAGCTCGCCACCATGATGCTGCAGGCGCGCGGCTTCGAGGCCTACAACGTCGCCGGCGGCATGGAGGCCTGGGAGGCCGAGGGCCTGCCGTTCACGGCCGGCGACGGCTCCCCCGGCCGCGTCGCCTGAGCGCTCAGCCCTTCCAGCGGCGATAGACGGGCGACCCGCCTCCCGGGTACGTGGTGCCCACGGCTTCCTCGACCGAGCAGGCGTAGATCGCGAGCTCGTACTCCGCCTCGTAGGGCACCGCGGCCGCCCCCGGATGGTCGGGAGCGACGCGCTCCATCCAGCCGCGGACGAGGAACTCGCCGCCCTCGCCCTCGTGGTTGTCGGGGTCGGTCGCCGAGTGCATCGCGTACCGGCCGTCGAGCGCGACCTCCTGGTTCTTCGGGCTGCGAGCACGGAACCCCACCAGCAGGAGCCCCGCTGCGAACCACGGTGACACCGGGTGCACACGAGGCGAACCGTCGCGGCGCAGCGTCGCGTGGAACACGACCTTGCCCTCGAACCGCTCGCGGCCGAACGCCGCGAGCTCCGGGTCCGCCGTCTCGAGCTCGGCCCACGCCCTCACGTGCGAACGGTAGCCTGCCGGCATGGCCGACGTCGACGCCGCCCGCCGCGAGCTCGAAGCGGCGCTCGGTCCCGAGGGCGTGCTCGCCGACCCGCTCGCCCTGCGCCTGTACGCGCGCGACGCATCGATGGTCGAGGGCGGATGCGCCCTCGTCGCGCTGCCGAACACCACCGAGCACATCCAGGCGTGCATGCGAGCCGCCGTCACCCACGGCCTGCCGATCGTGCCGCGGGGCAGCGGCACGGGGCTCGCCGGCGCCGCCACGCCGATCGGCGACTCCCTCGTGATCTCGACCGCCCGCATGCACCGGGTGATCGAGGTCCGGCCCGAGGACCGGCTCGCGTGGGTCGAGCCGGGCCTGCCGAACCTGGACCTCGCGAACCACCTGCGCCCGATGGGCTGGAGCTATGCGCCCGACCCGTCGAGCCAGCAGACGTCGTCGATCGGGGGGAACGTCAACACGAACGCGGGCGGTCCCCATTGCCTGGCGTACGGCGTGACGAGCGCCCACGTGCTCGCGGTCGACGTCGTGCTGCCCGACGGCTCGCTCGAGCGCTTCGGCGCCGAGGGGCCCGAGGCGGCCGGGTACGACCTGCGCGGCGTGGTCGTGGGCAGCGAGGGCACGCTCGGCGTGGTGGCCCGGGTCTGCGTGCGCATCCTGCCCCTGCCGCCGGCCGTGCGCACGATGCTGTTCGGCTTCGACACCGTCGAGTCGTGCGCATCCACCGTGTCCGACCTGATCGCCCGAGGCGTGGTGCCCGCGGCCGTCGAGATGATGGACCAGGGCATCGCACGCGCGGCGGAGAGCTTCGCCCACGCCGGATACCCGACCGAGGCCGCCGCCCTGCTGATCGTCGAGGTCGACGGCACGCAGGCGGGCGTGGCCGCGCAGTCGCGCGAGGTGGAGGCGGCCGCGAGCGACAACGCCGCCTCGAGCGTGCGGATCGCGAACGACGACGCGGAACGCGCGCTGCTGTGGAAGGGCCGCAAGTCGGCGTTCGGCGCGGTCGCCCAGATCGCGCCCCACTACCACCTGCACGATTGCGTCGTGCCCAGGACCAAGCTCGTCGAGGTGCTGCAGGGCGTCTACGCGATCGCCGAGCGCCACGGGCTGATCGTCACGAACGTGTTCCACGCGGGCGACGGGAACCTGCACCCGCTGTTCTCGTTCGACCGATCGGTGCCGGGCACGCTCGAGCGCGTGCTGCAGGCCAGCGACGAGGTCGTGCGTCTGTGCGTCGACGCCGGCGGCTCGCTCACCGGCGAGCACGGCATCGGGCTGGAGAAGCGCGACTTCATGCCCCT
>DASZOO010000187.1:0-19440 GCA_035550775.1 Actinomycetota bacterium
GAGCGGCCGCACGAGGCCGGCCGCGATCGGATCGGGCTCGCCGACGCCGGTCGCATCGATCGAGAGATCGTGCGTGAGGCGGTCGGCCCGCTCGCGCACGCGGATCGCGGTGAGCCACATGTCCCGCTCGGGCAGCCAGCCCATCCGTGAGTCGGAACGCAGGTCGGACATCAGCTGATCCGACGCCGGCTCGCTCGCGCGCAGCAGGAGCCCGGTCCCTTCGCCGTCGTCGGGGCCGACCACCTGGGGCAGCATCGACGGCTCGGCGTCGGTCAGCAGGAAGACGTCGGCTTCCACGATCTCGATGCCCTGGCGTCCGAGCCCCAGGATGCGCAGCGGCACCCACGGCTTCGGCGTCGGGATCACCACGTGGATCGGGGTGCCCTCGCCCACCTGCAAGCCCTGGTCCCCGGCGCGTTCCGCGTTGAACCGGGCCGCGAGGAAGATCGGGCTCCGCTCGGCGTAGAACTCGAGCACCTCGGGGGCGTCGGGCGGCAGGAAGAACCCGTGCTCGGTCGCCCAGGTGCCGACGGCCTGGGCGCCGCCTTCCAGCACCGTGATGTCGAGCGCGTCGATCTCGGCCTCGAGCAGCACCGTCGCGCTGTCGGCGGCCACCCCCCCGGCGGCGGCTGCCTCGAGCACCGGCGGCTCGACCTCGAGCTGCAGGCGCTGAAGGGTCCAGTCCCCGCCCTTCACGACCTTCGTCGGCACGCCGGGCAGCGGCACGATCGAGCCGATCTCCTCGCCCTCGCCCGCGAACGAGAACGATGTGACGTAGTGCTCCACCCCCCGGTGGTAGGCCGCGAGCGTCGTCGTGCGCACGAGGTTGATCGTGCCGTTCGGCGCGACGAGCCCGCCGCACGCGAAGGCGGGCGTGGCGATCAGGACGACGAGGGCGACGCTCGTGGCCACGATCGTGCGGCGACGGCGTCGTGCATGCCGGGTGCGTGCCATGGGAGCCCCTTTCGGTCGGGCGAGCTGCGATGGGGCTCCGACGACTCGACCCGGCCGCGCGGTTCCCAGGTCGCGCGAGGTCGTCTTGACAGGTTCCCCTGCCGCCCATACCGTTCGGACCCGAACGACATGCCGGCGGTCTCCGCACGCGTGGGAGGGGGGCACGACGAGCCGCACCGTCGTCGAAGGCATCGAGGTCTCGACCGATCACTGGATCGGAGGGGCGCGCGTGCCGTCGGACGAGACGTTCACCGACGTCTCGCCGATCGACGAGCAGCCGATCGCCGACGTCGCGCGCGGCGGGAGCGGCGAGGCGCATCGGGCGGTGGCCGCGGCGCGCGAAGGCGCGGCCGCGTGGGGCGCGATGCCGCCGAAGGAGCGCGCCGACGTGCTCCACCGCGTCGCCGACGGCGTCGAGGCGCGCGTGCCCGAGCTCGCGGCGGTCGAGACCCGCGACAACGGCTCCCTGCTGCGTTCGATGCGGAACTCCGTGATGCCACGGGTGGCGCGGAACTTCCGCTTCTTCGCCGACCAGCTGCTCGCGCTCGAGACGGGCACCAAGGGCTATGAGGGCTTCGTCGAGCGGGTCGCCTGGGACCCGAGCGGCGTCACGGTTGTGATCACCCCGTGGAACGCTCCGCTGATGCTCGCGACCTGGCGTGTCGCCCCGGCGCTCGCGGCCGGCAACGCGGTCGTGCTGAAGCCGCCGGAGTGGGCGCCGCTCACCGCCTCGATGCTCGCCGACATCGCGCGCGAGGCCGGGCTCCCCGATGGCGCCTTCAACGTGCTGCAAGGCATCGGCGAGGAAGCCGGCGCCGCGCTCACCGCGCACCCGGGCGTCGACCGCATCGCGTTCACCGGCAGCGTCGCGACCGGCAAGCTCGTCGCCCAGGCGGCCGGTGTGAACCTCACGCCCGTCTCGCTCGAGCTCGGCGGCAAGTCGCCGTTCGTGGCCTTCGCCGACGCCGACCTCGACGCGGTCGTCCAGCAGGCCGTGAACCAGTTCGACAACGCGGGGCAGGTGTGCCTCGCGGGTACGCGGCTCATCGTGGAGCGCTCGATGCACGATGCGTTCCTCGAGCGGTTCGTCGAGGCGGCCGGCGCGATCGTGCAGGGCGATCCTCGCGACGAGGCCACCGACATCGGTCCGCAGATCACGCGTCAGCACTTCGAGCGCGTCGACGGGTTCGTGCGGCGGGCGGTCGACGACGGCGCCCGCGTGGTGTTCGGCGGCGGCCCGAACGAGGACCTCGGCGGCCTCTACTACCGGCCGACGCTGTTCGCCGAGGCGCCCGAGGGCTCGGAGATCCTCACGCAGGAGGTCTTCGGTCCGGTGCTCACGCTGCAGACGTTCGAGACCGAGGACGAGGCGATCGAGCTCGCGAACGGCACCGACTACGGTCTCGCCGCCATCCTCTACACGGGCAACGAGGCCCGGGCCGACCGTGTGAGCTCCGCGCTCGTGGCGGGCACGGTCTGGGTGAACTGCTTCTTCGTGCGCGACCTCGCCGCGCCGTTCGGGGGAGCGCGTGGTTCCGGCATCGGCCGCGAGGGCGGCCCCTGGAGCTTCGACTTCTACGCGGACGTGAAGAACGTCTGCACCGCACCGTGGAGCTAGACGGATGGATCAGGAGGAGGACGCAGATGGGTGAAGTCGTCGGCGCGGCCCTTGTGGCCCACGTCCCCACGATCATGCTTCCCGAGGAGACCCGTCGGGAGATCAACGATGGCAACGAGATCACCCTCGTACCCGGACTACACCGCATGAAGTCGGAGTGCCTCGACCGACTGCAGCCCGACACGGTGGTCGTGTTCGACACGCATTGGGAGTCGACGTTCGAGCACATCGTCACGGCCCAGGAACGACGGCACGGGAAGTTCACGAGCCACGAGCTTCCCCGGGGCATGGCCGGCATCCCCTACGACATGCCGGGGGACCCAGATCTCGCGAAGGGTATCGCGGCGCAGGCCGACGGGCGCGACGACTGCTGGATCCTGGCTTGTGACGACCCGTACCTGCCGATCTTCTACGGCACGGTCAACATCTGGACGTTCCTCGGTGATCCCGCCACCCGATGGATCAGCGTCGCGATCAACCAGACCTGCACCACCGAGGACTTCCTGCTGTTCGGGCAGCTGATCGGCGACGCGATCGCTCAGAGCGACCGCCGCGTGGTGCTGCTCGCGTCGGGTGGCATGACCCACCGGTTCTACCCGTTCCGCGAGCTGCGGCAGCACGAGAGCTCGAAGGCGCCCGAGAACATCCTGCATCTCGAGAGCTACGAAGCCGATCAGCACGTGCTCTCGATGTTCGCCAAGGGCGACCACGCCGGCGTGATCGATTGGATGCCGGAGTACCGGAAGGCGGCGCCCGAGGGGCACTTCGGGCACTACCTGATGATGGCCTCGGCCCTCGGTGGCGCGCGGTGCCAGGCGCCGGGGGAGCTGTTCAGCGAGTACGAAGCCTCCGTCGGCACTGGCCAGGTGCACGTTTGGTTCGAGCGCCCGGCCGACGGCTGGACCGGTTCGGGGGCCTAGGCCCGCGGTTGACGGTGGAACGCGCTGCGGTATCGCCGTCAGGCCTCGACCGTCACCCCGAGATAGGCGGCCTGGACCGCGGGGTCGGCCTGGATCTCCGCCGGGGTTCCGGTCGAGATCACGGTCCCTTGGTCGAAACAGTGGATCGTGTCACAGATCCCTGTGATGAACCCGAGATCGTGATCGATCACGACGACACCCGCACCTACGCACTCGGCCATCCTCCGCACCTCGTCGATCATGGCGAGCGACTCGGTGTCGCTCATCCCGCTCGTCGGCTCGTCGAGCAGCATGAAGACGGGCGACAGCGCCGCGGCTCGTGCCAGCTCGAGCCGGCGGGCGTTCCCGTAGTCGAGCTCACGTGCGCGGCGGTCGCGCAGTTCCCAGAGCCCGGCGTGGGCGATGAGCTCATCGACACTGGGACGCCATCCAACCTCGCGGTGCCCCTGAGCGGAGAGTGAAGCGACCGCCACGTTCTCGCGAACGGTCAATGAGGGGAAGAGCCGCATCGTCTGGAACGTCCTTGCCAGGCCCGCGCGAGCGATGGAGAAGGACTCCATACCGGCGATGGATCGATCCTTGAGCGTGACGGAGCCTTCATCGGGTCGGATCAGACCTGTGACGACGTTGAGGAGCGTGGTCTTACCGGCGCCGTTCGGGCCGATGATCCCCACGATATGTTGGTTCGAGGCTTCCAGGTCCGCATGGTCGAGGGCACGGAAGCCTCCGAAGTCGACCACCACGTCGGTGGCGCGGATCGTGGCCGGCGCCGGTACCGGCGCCGGGCCGGGGGCGGCGGGCCTCGGCTCCTCTGTTCGCATCCGGGACCGGAGCCAATCATCCACCTCCCGATCCTCGATCAGGCCGTTGGGCCGGAAGATCATGAACCCGACCATCGCCGCGCCCAGGACGATATCGGTGAGGCCCTCGCGGAGCACGAGGTCAAGCAGGCCGGCGCCGGACCCGCTCCCGGCGAGGGACCGGGTCAGCTCGTTGACGGCCGTGAACACCACGACGCCCAGCAGCGAGCCGGTGATGCTCTTGCGGCCCCCGACGATGATCATCACCAGGGTGAGGAGGGTGTAGTCGAAGAAGAACGTCGAAGGTGCCACGGTTCCGAGCTCGAAGACACGGAGGCACGCTGCGACCGAGACGATGGCGACGGATAGGAGCAGTGCGATCATCTGGCCGGGAGCCGGATCGATACCAACGGATCGGGCGGCCAGGTCGTCGTCGCGAGCAGCCTGTGCGAGGCGACCGACGCGACTGCTCTTGAAGAGCCGCGAACCGAGGATCGAGGCGAACAGCGCCACGTAGACCCAGGTGCGTCCTTCGAGCAAGACACCGATCGATAAGGAGATCCCGTTGCGACCGCCCGTGAGGTCTGCGTAGACCGTTCCAACTTCGTGGACCACGAACAGCAGAGCGAGGGTGATGACCGTGGCCGCCACCGCCCCCGATCTCGCCCCCGAGCGCACGAGCCCGAATCCGAGCAGGACCGCGACGAGCAGCGTGACGATCACGGCGACGACGGTCGCTCCGAGCGGGTGGAGCGAGATGTCGACCAGGCCCAGTGGAGCGTTCGGGAGCACTCGCTGCTTCCACTCGGTCGACATGGCGAGCAGGACGAAGGTGTAGCCGGCAATCCCGGCGAACCCGATGTGGCCGAACGACAGGATCCCGGTGTTCCCGATGAAGAGCTGGATCCCGACCACCATCATCGCGTTGATCAGCATCTGGGTGACCAAGATGTCGCGGGTGACGGAGCCGACGGATGCATAGAGCAGTCCGCCGAGCACCATGATGAGGAAGAGGGCAAGCGAACCCACGACCTGCGAGCCGACGCGGCCGGCGAGGAGGGACCGCATCAGACTCGTTCGCCGGCCTCGACCGGGATCAGACCCTGGGGGCGGAAGACGAAGAACAGACCGATGAAGGCGAAGACGACGGCGTCGGTGAGTCCGACGAGATACTCCGGCAGCCATGCCCTGAGTACGACCTCGGTGACACCCAGGACGAAGCCACCGAGCACCGCGCCCGATAGGCTCCCCAGGCCGCCGACGATCGCGGCGAGGATGCCCTTGAGCATCGGAGCCAGACCGACCACGGGGCGAGCCTGTCCGGTGCGCATGAGGTAGAAGACCGCGGCGACGCCGGCGAGGGCCCCCGCCACGATGAAGGCCTGGCGGATCACTCGGTTGCTCCTGACTCCCATCAGTCGAGCGGCGTCGAAGTCCTCGGCCGCCGCTCGCAGCGAGGTCCCGAACATCGTTCGCCGGAGCACGTATGCCGTCACGGCGAGGGAGATCGCCGTCGTGCCGATCGTGACCACATCGATGACGCCGACGTTGAGGTCCCCCACCTGCCAGACGCGATCGGCCCACTCCGGTCGCGGGAAGCTCCGAACCGTCGCCCCCGCGTACATCACGAAGAACGCTTGCACGACGAAGACCACGCCGAACGAGGTAAGGAGCATCGTGAAGTCCTCGGTGCCACGGACCCATCGAAACGCCACGAACTCGATCACCACGGAGATGGCGATCGCGCCGAGGAAGACGAGGATCGCCGTGACCCACCAGCTCAACTCCATCTCCACGAGGGACGCATACGCGATGTAGGCGCCGACCGTGACGGTCTCGCCATGGGCGAAGTTCAGGAGGTGCATCACGCCGAAGATGAGAGCGATCCCGAGCGCCAGCAGGGCGTAGATCGAGCCTCGGCCCAGCCCGTCGATGAGGGTCTGAACGAGGTCAGTCATCGCCTTCGCCCCCTCGGTCTGCCGACGAAGACATCGAACAGGTCGTCGCGCTGAAGCAGATCGCTCGCTCTGCCCTGGGCGACGATCTCGTGGGTCCGAAGGACGTACGCGCGGTCGGCGACCTGGAGGAGCCGAGTCGCGTTCTGCTCGACGACCAAGAGGGTCTTCCCCTCCCGCCGCAGGCGGTCCACCAGGCCGAAGATGAGATCGACGAGCATCGGAGCCAGGCCGAGGGACGGCTCGTCCATCAAGATGATCCTGGGGTTGCTCATCAGTGCCCGAGCGACCGCGAGCTGTTGGGCCTCGCCACCCGACAGGAACCCTGCCCTCGTCTCCCACTTCCGTCCCAGGACCGGGAAGAGGTCGACACACTCGTCCATCAGTCGCGCTCGTTCCTTGGCCCCGACCGAGACTCCGCCGATCTTCAGGTTCTCGGCGACCGACATCTGCGAGAACAATCGCCGGTGCTCCGGGACGAGTGCGAGCCCCAGACGCAGCATCGCGTCGGGGCTCGATCCAGCGACGCGCTCCCCGTTCAGATAGATGTCACCTTCGGCAGGTCGGAGGAGACCAGCAACCGAGTTGAGGAGGGTGGTCTTGCCTGCTCCGTTGGGGCCGATGAGGCCGACGATCTCCTCGGCCTCGACGGACAGGCTCACACCACGAAGCGCTGCGATCGCCCCGTACCGGGTGGTCAGGTTGTTGATCTGCAGCACTTCGAGGCATCCAGACGGGACCGCTACTCCTGCGCCACCACGAGGGTCACCTCGTCGTCGACCATCTGGAGGATGTAGACGGGCTTGTCCGGAACCCCCTCGGTGCCCGCGTATCCGATCGTGCCCGTGATCGCCTCCACGCCGGAGAGATCCGAGATCGCCTCAGCGATCGCGGCAGGGTCGGCGGAACCCGCAGCGAGGTACCCGTGGACGGCCACGGTGACGGCGTCGGCCGCGAGCGCCGAGAACTCGGGAGCGTCGCTCGGAGTGCCTGCGGCTTCGAGGGAGTCCAGGAGCGCCTGGAAACGGTTCCCGGGCTCTGCGAACCCGTGGCCCGTCCAGTAGACGCCCTCGTTGTTCTTGATGTCGGCGGCGCCGCTGGTGCCGAACGCGTCGGCCTCCAGGTACGTGAGTTCCACGTCCCGCTCCTGGATGGCGGCGCGCATCGCATCGAGCTGTGGCGCAACCATCGCCGCGTACAGAACCTCGCTGCCATCGGCCACGCTGGCCACCTCGTTGGCTTGGGCCGCGAAGTCGACTTGCTCGAACGGCACGTAGCTCTGGTCGAGCACGACCTCGCCGCCGAGCTCCTCGAACTTCGCGGCGAACGTCTCGGGGTTGTAGCCGAAGTAGGGGCCTTCGGCGGAGAAGGTGATCGCCCGAGTGAAGCCCTGGTCGATCGCGAACTGCGCGGCCGCCTCGGCCTGCCTGGTGTCGTCGAACGTCGAGAGGAAGCTGAAGATGCTGGGGTCGGGGAGCACCGGCTCCGTCGATGACACGAACAGGACCGCGCGGGACGTGTTCACCGTCTGGAGGATCGGTGTCCCGGTGTCAGCGAAGGGCGGGCCCAGGATGACGTGCGCACCCGCGTCGATCAGGTCGGTCGTGGCACGCTTCGCGATCTCCGGGTCGCCCTGGACGTCCTCGACGACGAGCTCCACCGGAGTGCCGTCGATCCCACCCGAGCAGTTGATCAGATCGATGTAGTGAGCTGCCGCGTCGGAGCCCGGCTTGTCGGCGAACGCACCGACCTCTGAGAGGTCAGCCGCGTATCCGATGATCAGCGGGTCACCCTCAGGTGCCGGCTCGCAGGCATCGAGGTCGGCGGCGAGCACCGCGTCGACATCGAACTGCCCCCCGGTCGCCGGCGCATCGGCGCCGTCCGTCGGTTCACCTGTGTCCTCGGAGCTGCTGCATGCCGCGGCAAGCAACGCGAGCACCGCGATGGACGCGACGACGATCGACCTCGTTGCCCTCACTTCAGACCTCCTCGGCTTGTGGATGACCGGGACGCAGCCGCGCCGTGGGCGCGACCCGACGAACCCATCCATGAGATGGCTCCCGTCAGCAGTTCGACGCGATCGGAACCCGGTCGACCCGGTCGGGCACCTCGCTCGGCGCAGTTCCCACGCAATGCCAGTACCCCCGGAAGTGGATGCCACCGACGACCTCGATCGTGCGGTCGCCTGGCCTGGATGCTACGCGCAGCCATGCGACGGGCGCAAGCGGACGTCTTCCGTGCCAACGGAGAACGTGCGGCATACCATCTGCTCGTGATCGGACCGGAACGGCCGCTGCGGCTCGATGCGCCTCGCGAGGAGGCGCTCGAGCACGCGGCGCGTCTCGTCGCCGAGGCCTGGCGAAGCTTCGACCGCTTCCGCCCCGAGGAGCCGCCGCTCGACGATCGAGTGCGGCGGCTCCTCCAACGCGCCTTGCCAGCCGAGCCCTCGCCGGTGCACGACGTGCTCGACGACGCCGCTCGCATCCTCGACGAGTCGATCGCTCAGGCACGCCCCCGGTACTTCGCGTTCATCGGGTCGAGCGGGCTCGAGATCGGCACGCTCGGCGACTTCCTCGCGCATTCGTACGACATCAACCTGGCGGTCGAAGCCCGGGCGGCGACCCAGATCGAGGACCAGGCCGTCCGGTGGGTGGCCGAGTTCGTGGGTTTCACGGCCACCGCTGGAGCGTTCACGAGTGGGGGAACCGTGAGCAACGTGACGGCGATCGCCGCCGCGCGAGAACGCGCTCTGCCTGGGTCGCGTCATCGCGGCCTCGCGCAGGCACGCACAGCCGTGTACTGCTCCCAGGAGGTGCACTACTCGGTGACCCGGGCCGTGGAGCTGCTCGGCATCGGTTCCGACAACCTGCGTGCGATCGAGATCGACGGTCTGCGGCGCTTGCGGCCGGAGGCGCTCGACCGCGCCATCGCCGATGACCTTCGGGCGGGCATGACGCCGATCGCTGTGGTCGCGACCGCGGGCACCACCCTGACGGGCGCGATCGATCCGCTCGGCGAGGTGGCTGACGTGTGTGAGGAGCACGGCGTCTGGATGCACGTCGACGGCGCCTACGGCCTGCCGGCCGCGTCGGTCTCCTCGAGGCGCGACCTGTTCACGGGGCTCGACCGCGCCGATTCGTGCTCGATCGACGCACACAAGTGGCTCTACCTGCCGAAGGCCTGCGGCGTCGTGCTCGTGCGCGACGACGAGGCGCTTGCCAGGGCGTTCAGCCACGAGCAGGGCTATCTGCCGCACCAGCAGCACGAGCTGCACGCTGCCGACATCACGCTGGAGTACTCCCGGCCGTTCCGGGCACTGAAACTCTGGCTCGCGTTCCGGGCGCACGGCGCCGCCCAGTTCCGCGAGGCGATCGAGCGCAACCTGGCCGAGGCCGACCTGCTGTATCGGCGCGCGCAGCACACCGAGGACTTCGAGGTCATGGAGGCGCCGCCGCAGCTCTCGATCGTGCCGATCCGCCACGTGCCCGGCGGCGTCGCCGACGTGAACGTTCACAATCAGGCGTTGGCGGATGCGATCCAGGCCGACGGCCGCGCCTACCTCGCGCCGGCCCTGATCGACGGCGAGGTGTGGCTGCGTCCTTGCTTCGTGAACTTCCGCACGACCGAGGAGGACGTCGTGGCGCTGCTCGACGTCGCGCGCGAGCTCGGCGACCGGCTCGCGCGCACGGGGAGCGCGGCGTGAGCGACGCGCTGCGTCCCGGCGACCAGCACCTGCCAGGCGAGGACGGCCTGCTGCCGGCCGAGCGGAAAGTGCAGGAGGAGCTCGCTCACATGCCCCTCGACTTCCGGGCGATGTGGGCGATCTCGAACCTGTTTCGCACCTCCGCCGCGATCCGTCGGCACATGGAGGCCAGGGTGCTCTCGCCCGACCGCCTGAGCTGGACCTCGTTCGTCGGACTCTGGGTGCTGTGGGTCTGGGGCGAGATGGAAGCCCGCGAGTTCGCCGCCGCGGTCGGCATCAGTCGGCCCACGGCGACCGGCGTGATGACGACGCTCGAGTCCCGTGGGTTCGTCACCCGCCGGAAGGACCCGAAGGACGGTCGCATGGTGATCGTCGAGCTCACCGCGGTGGGACGCGCCACGATCGAGGACCTCTTCCCCAAGTTCAACGCCGAAGAATCCACCGTCGCCGCTCACCTGGACCCCGAGCAGCAGGACGACCTCGCGGCGATGCTGCGATCGTTGCTACGAGCCGTGGCGCCGGCGTCGACGGCGGACCCGGGGCCGGTCGTCTGAATCAGACGACGGGAGGGAGGCGTGCCTCGACGCCGTCGACGATGCGAGCCAGGAGCGCCGGGACCCCGCTCGGATCGTCGGTGAACTGGCTCGGCTTGATGCAGATGGTGGTGAAGCCCCGTGCCACCTGCTCGGGGATCTGGTCGAGCGCTCCGTCGAGTGGCGCGGGATGGCTCGCGTCGAGGAACACGCCCCGGGTGCCGCCCACCATCTCGATCTCCGAGATCTCACGCCCCGCCGCGGCCATCGCCGTCGCGAGCCGCTTGAGGTCGGCCTCGCTCGCACGCCCGAGTGGGTTGAAGCCGTGGCCGTGCTCGATCAGCCGTCGCAGCAGCCGGTCGTGCAGGCGCTGACCGCCGAACCACAGCCGCGGCCCGTCGGACCGGAAGGCCTTGGGCTCGAGCCAGACGTCGTCGAACGCGTAGTGCGAACCGTGGTAGGTCGCGGGGGAGTCGCGCCAGAGCCGCGTCCAGGCGGCGAGGTGCTCGTCGAGGCGCTCTCCGCGGGTCGCGAACGCTACGCCGAGCGCCTCGTACTCGGCTCGATGCCAGCTCACGGTCGGCTGCACGACGAGCCGGCCGTGCGAGAGCAGGTCGAGGGTGGCGAGCTCCTTCGCGATCAGCAGGGGGTGGCGCAATGGCGGGATGACCGCGCTCGCGATCAGGCGCAGACGGGTCGTGACCGACGCGATCGCGGCGAGCAGCAGCAACGACGAGGGCCACGGGGTCGCCGGATCCTGGTTCCCGGGCAGAGCGTAGTCGCGCGGGTTCTCGGGCACCCCGTCGGTGTCGGCTCCTCGGCCGAGCACGATGTGCTCGCTGACCATCACGCCGTCGAACCCCACACGTTCGGCCTCCACCGCCATGTCGACCAGTGCGCCCAGGTCCCGGGCCCGCACGAGGGTGTGGTTCTCGCTCAGCACGAGCACGATCCGCGGAGGCTTCATCAGGCGCTACTTCGTGCGTACGCGAACCGGCATGCGCTTGATGCCGTTCACGAAGTTCGAGCGGATGCGCTCGACGGGCCCCCCGAGCTCGATCGTGTCGAGACGCGGGATCAGCTCCTGGAAGAGGATCTTCGTCTCGAGCCGCGCCAGGTGCGCTCCCAAGCAGAAGTGGGGTCCCCCGGGCCCGAACGTCACGTGGTCGTTCGGTGTCCTCGTGACGTCGAACGTGTAGGGGTCGGGGAACATCGCCGGGTCGCGGTTGGCGCTGATGTACCAGGTGACGACCTTGTCGCCCCTCGCGATCCGCTGACCGTGCAACTCCGTGTCGCGGGTGGCCGTGCGCCGGAAGTGGAACACGGGGGTGGCCCACCGCAGGATCTCCTCGGTGGCGTTCGGGACCAGCTCCGGCTGTTCCCGCAGCAGTTCGAGCTGTTCCGGATGTTGCATCAGGGCGAGCATGCCGTGGCTGATCGTGTGCCGGGTGGTCTCGTTGCCCGCGATCATCAGCACGCCGAAGTAGTTGTGGAACTCGCGCTCGTTCAGCACGCCCTCGCTCTGCGCGATCGTGAGCGCCTGCAACACGTCGTCGGCGGGCTCGGCCAGGCGCAGGTCGCGCTGCCGGTCTGCGTACTCGAACACCTGCAGGGCGGTGGGGGACCGGAACGGCAGGAGCCGGTACGCCTCGGTATCGACCTTGTCGACCACGGCGGCAGACAGGTCGGGGTCCTGGTTCGCGATCATGCTGTCGCCCCACGCGATCAGCTGCGGCGCGTCTTCCTGCGGCACCGTGAAGATCGAGCAGAGGAAGCGGATCGGCAGGTCGCGGCTGATCTCGCTCACGAAGTCGAACTCGCCCTTGGGCAGGGCGTCGTCGAGCACGGAGCGGGCGACGTCGCGGATCCAGTCCTCGTACTGGCCCACCCCGCGGGCACTGAACCGCTTCGAGCAGATCTTGCGCAGCTCCGTGTGCCGTGGCGGGTCTGTCTCGAGCATCGACCTGCGGATCTCGAGCTGCTCCTCGTCGAGCTCCTCGAGGGCGACCGCTCCGAGCTCCGAGGAGTAGGTCTGCCAGTCCATGTGCACGTTCGTGAGGTCCTGGTAGCGGGTGACCGCCCAGAAGCCCTTGTTCGGTGCGGGCTCGGGGTGCCACACGACGGGATGGTCCTCGCGGAGATGATCGAACCACTCGAACGGAACGCGCTCGACGTAGTTGTCGGGGTTCACCAGGTCGATGTCACCCAGCGTGTCACCCATGCGGTCGGGTCTCCCTGCAGCTACGAGCGGGATGGCGGCGGAGGTATTTTGCTACCGAACGACCGTCCGGGCAACTCGAGGCGTACCCTCGAGCCGTGGGGGAACCGAGCGGGCCGGCCGCGCTCTTCTCGGGACATCCCGTCGCGCTCGCGGTGTTCGAGCGGGTCCGCAAGCTGCTCGCCGGCGTTGGTCCCGTGCACGTGCGGACCACGAAGTCCCAGGTCGCGTTCCGACGAGATCGAGGGTTCGCCTACCTCTGGAGACCAGGGCAGTACCTGCGAGGCGAGAACGCCGAGGTCGTCCTTTCGATCGCGACGGATCACCCGATCGTCTCCGATCGATTCAAGGAGGTGGTGGAACCCGCACCCGGGCGTTGGATGCACCATGTGGAGATCCGTGATCCCGACGAGATCGATGACGAGGTCGCCACGTGGTTACGGGTCGCCGCGGACCGCGCAGGGCCTTAGATCACCTCGAAGTAGCGACGGCGTTCCCACTCGGTGACGACGTCGGCGGCGAGGAACCGCTCCCATTCCCAGCGGGCGGCTTCCGCGTAGTGGGACACGACGTCGGCGCCGAACGTCTCGGCCGTCCAGTCGCTGTCGTGGAACGCCGCGGTCGCAGCGCCGAGGTCCGTCGGCAGCGGCGGAACATCGCGCTGCCAATCCTCGCCGACGAGGGGCTCGCCGGGTTCGGTGGCCTCGGCGATGCCCTCACGAGCCGACGCGAGCAGCGCGGCGATCGCGAGGTAAGGGTTCACGTCGGCGCCGGGGACGCGCCATTCGAGCCGTGTCGACGAGGGTCCCTCGACGAGCACTCGGCACGAGACCATGCGGCTGTCGTAGCCCCAGCTCAGTCCGTTGCCCGAGAACTCGCCGCCCGCGATGCGCCGGTACGAGTTCACAGTGGGCGCGTAGAAGAGCATCAGCTCGAGGGCGCGAGCGAGGAGGCCTCCGATGGCGCCTCGCAGCGGCGCCGCGAGCGTCTCGCCGCTGGAGCCGTCGCCGAAGACGTTCATGCCGCGGTCGTCGGCGAGCGAGAGGTGCAGGTGGCACGACGAGCCGGTCGTGTCGGGGAACGGCTTCGCCATGAACGTCGCGGCCATGCCGTTCGCGGCGGAGAGGTCGCGCATCGCGAGCTTGAACAGGATGTGCCGGTCGGCCATCTCGAGCGCTTGCCGGTACTCGAGGTTGATCTCCCATTGACCGAGCCCCCACTCGACCTGGCTCGTCCACGGGCCGAGGTTCGAGTCCACGAGCGCCTGGCGGGCCGGGCCGAAGAAGGTCTCGTGCTGGTCGCCGGCCTGCACCGTGTAGTCCGCCCGCGCGATCGTCGTCGGTACGAGCGTCTCGTACCCGTTCATGCGGCCGTCGTCATAGGTGCCGTGGTAGAGCGCGAACTCGAGCTCGCTCGCGACCTGCGGGGTGAACCCGTCGGCCGCGAACCGCTCCACCTGCCGGCGCAGGATCGTGCGGGGGGCGACCGCGACGAGCGCATCGCCGCCCATCTCCACGAAGTCGGCGACGCAGACGGCGGTGGCATCCAGCCACGCGGCCGGCCGGAGGGTGTCGAGGTCGGGCACGAGTCGCACGTCGTGCCACCCGGTCTGGTGACCCGTATATGCCTGTGCGGGCCCCGGCCACTGGTCGAGGTCCCACCCGAGCACGCACGACGAGAGCGGCACTCCTTCGTGGAGCAGCCTGCGGAACACCTCGACCGGGAAGCGCTTGCCCACGAGCCGGCCGGTCACGTCGGCCGAGGTCACGATCACGGTGCGGATACCGGCGTCGGTCAGGTGGTCGGGTCGGATCGCCGGACCGATCGGCGGCACGGTCATCGCGTGAGCCACCCCCCGTCGACCGGCAGCTGCGCGCCGGTGATGAACGAAGCCTCGTCCGAGAGCAGGAACGACACCGCCGCCGCGACGTCCTCGGGCTCCCCGACGCGATCGACGAGCAGGCGCTGGGCCATGAACGCCCAGGCTTCCGGCGATCGGAGATCCCCGCCAGGGATGAACGACGTGGCGATCGGGCCGGGTGCGACCGCGTTCACCCGGATCCGCCGATGCGACAGCTCGACCGCGAGCGCCTTGGTCAGCATCTTCACGCCGCCCTTCGACGCGTTGTAGTGCACCTGCGGGTGACCCGCCGACGACACGACCACCTCGGACTCGATCGTCGACATGTTCACGATCGCCCCGCCGCCGGCGTCGCCGATCGCGGGAGCGATCGCGCGGGTCACGACGTACATACCCTTGAGGTTCGTGTCGAGCACGAGGTCCCACTCGTCCTCGTCGAGATCGTCGAGCGCAGACATGCGTACGAGCCCGGCGTTGTTCACGAGGTAGTCGAGCGAACCGAAGGCCTCGAGTGCGGCGTCGCGTGCGGTGTCTGCCTGGGAAGGATCGCGCACATCGAGCTCGACCGCGACGGCCCGGCCGCCGCGGTCGACGATCTCGGCCGCCGTCTCGCCGGCAGCCTCACGGCGGACGTCGGCGACCGCGACCGCGGCGCCCTCGGCGGCGAGACCCCAGGCCACGGCGCGGCCGATGCCCGAACCCGCGCCGGTCACGAACGCGGCTCTCCCCGAGTGGTCGAAGCTCACTCGGAGCCCCCACGCACCTCGTCGAAGGCCACCGACGCCACATCGACCGCCATGCCGCCGCCGTCGACGACGAGCGTCGTGCCCGATACGTACGACGCCGCGTCGCTCGCCAGGAACAGGGCGCACTGTGCGACCTCGTCGGGCTCGGCCGCCCGCCGCATCGGCACGAGCTCGGTCGCGAGCCGGTACGCCTCGTCCCGCGTGACGCCGCGCTCGTCGGCGAGCTCGTCCATCGACTCGTCGCCCATCGGCGTGTGCACCCAGCCGGGGCAGAGCGCGTTGGCCCGGATGCCTCGCGGGCCCGCGTCGACCGCGATCGACTTCGCAAGGCCGATCATGCCCGCCTTCGACGCGACGTACGCGGCGCTCGATGCGGAGCTCACGAACCCTGAGACCGACGACACGAGCACGATCGAGCCGCGGCCGCGAGCCTCGAGGTGCGGCATCGCGGCCCGAACGAGGTAGAGCGCTCCCGACAGGTTGATGTCGATCGTGGCGCGCCACGCGTCGTCGGCGACGTCGCCGGCCGCACCGCCGAACCCGACCCCCGCGTTCGCCACGACCACGTCGAGCCCGCCGAACGCACGGACCGCCTCATCCAGCGCTGCCGTGGCGTGCGCCGGGTCGGACGTGTCGCCCGCGACCGCGATGCCGCCGATCGCGGCCGCGATCTCACCGATCGGCTCGGGCCGCCGGCCGGTCACGACCACCTTGGCCCCCTCGGCCGCGAAGAGCCGTGCGATGGCCGCCCCGATGCCCGAGCCGCCACCGCTGATCACCGCAACCTTGCCCTCGAGCCGCATCGTCCCTCCCGTCCGGTGCGGGGTAGTGTGCCGCATCATGCGATCGTGAGCGAACGCCGAGGCCCCGGCGGATCCGAGAGGTGCGACGTGACGAACATGCAGCCCCTGCGACGTGAAGACCATCCGGAGCTGGAGCCACTCTTCGCCCACTACGACGAGACCCTCAGCTTCGTCCCCAACTCTTTGTTCACGATGGCGCGCCGGCCGCAGATCCTGGTGGCGTTCAGCGAACTGATCACGCAGATCTGGAACACGGGCACCCTGCCCAAGGCGCTGAAGCCGCTGATCGCGATCGTCGCGAGCGTTGCTGCCGGGTGCCGCTACTGCCAGGCGCACGAGGCGATCGACGCCCGCGAGCGCGGGGTCGACGGGGAGAAGATCACGGAGATCTGGAACTTCGAGCGCAGCGACCGCTACACCGAGGCCGAGCGTGCGGCGCTGCGATTCGCTCGTGACGCGTCGCTCGTGCCCAACGAGGTCACGCCGGCGCACTTCGTCGACCTCCGTCGCCACTGGGACGAGGGTCAGATCGTCGAGATGCTCTGCGTGGTCGGCTTGTTCGGGTTCCTCAACCGATGGAACGACACGATGGCGACCGAGCTGGAACCCGAGCCGCTCGAGTTCGCCACGGAGCGCTTCGGCGTCAACTGGGAGCCAGGCAAGCACGCCACGGGGTGAGGCCCGCCTCTCAGTGGTAGGGCATGTAGTAGCGCAACTCCCAATCGCCGACGTCGGTCGTCGACGTGTCCTCGACCGCCGCGACATAGCGTTCCCACTCGCCGCGCTTCAAGATCGTGAACGCCTCGACGAGCTCGGGGCCCATGGCCTGCACGAGCCGCTCGTCGGCGTTCAGCTCGTCGAGTGCCAAGGCCAGGTTCGCAGGGATGCAGACATCGGTGTCGGGGTCCTCGCCGACCCGCTGCGGAGGCTTGAGGTCGAGCGCGTCCTCGACGCCGAACCGCGCGGCGTTGAGCACCGCGGCCCCGACCAAGTACGGGTTCGCCGCCGCATCGGCGGTGCGCTGCTCGAGCCGCGTGCCCTCGCCGCGAGCGGGGGGCACGCGCACCGTGACGCTGCGGTCGTCGTGGCCCCAGTTCGCCCAGTACCCGTTCAACATGTCGGGCTGCAGGCGCTTGTACGCGTTGACGTGCGGCGCCATCAGCGCCGCCATGCCGGTGTGGTGCCGGAGGACTCCGGCCGCGCAGCGACGGGCGACCTCGGAGAGGCCTTCGGGGTCGTTCGGGTCGTGGAACGCGTTCGAGCCATCGTCGCGGCGGAAGCTGAAGTTCACGTGCATGCCGCTGCCGCCGCGGTCGTTCAGGGGACGGCCGATGAACGTCGCGAGCTTGCCGTGGCGCTCGGCGATCTCACGGACCAGCAGCCGGAACACGAACGCATCGTCGGCCGCCGGGATCGCGTCGTTGTACCGGATGTTGACCTCGTAGGCCGACTCGTCGTACTCGCTGCCCCAGCTCTCCACGGGGAAGCCACACTCGAGCGCCGTGGTCACCATCGCGTCGACGCATCCCGTCGGGTCGATCGACGTGCCGGTGCCGTAGACGCGGTGCGCGGGGAGCGAGACCGGACGCCACCCACCGCCCCCGTCTGGTTCCATCAGGTAGAACTCGAGCTCGAACGAGATCTGCGGCTCGAGGCCGATCGCCCGCCAGGCCTCGACCGCCTGTCGCAGCACGTGACGCGGATCGATCGGGACGGGTTCCCCACGGAACCGCGCGTCGCCGATGCCGATCACGGTCTCGGGCTCCCAGGAGTGACGCAGAGAGTCACGGTCGAGGTGCACGTCGATGTCGGGCAGTCCGACGTCGAACTGGGTCTTCGGCACGGGCAGGATCTCGCGGTCGTGCGTGAGCGGGTACACGCCGATGCAGAACGCGGCGTGGCCCGATTCCGCGACCTCGCCGAACAGGTACTTCCCTCGCTCCAGCCCGTGGACATCGGGGTAGAGCAGCCGCAGACGCTTGCCGTTCGTGTCCATGAACCCCCCTGACGCCGTCAGGTGTGCACGGTATCGGCTGGGACCGAGGTTTTCGCGGCCCGGTCGTTCGGGCACAAAATACCCCTTCCGGGGAACGCGCGCGAAGGGGGTCCACGGCTCCGATGACGATCGGCGAGACGGTCACCCTGGAGTCGCTCGAGCGTGATCCCTACCCGATCTACGCTCGCCTGCGCGACGAGGAGCCGGTGAACTTCGTGCCGGCCGTCGGCCTCTGGCTCGTGACGCGACACGACGACGTGAAGCGCGTCACGAACGACCCTGAGACTTCACGGCCGCGACCGAGCCCTCGAGCTCAACCGCACGATGGGCGAGAACATGCTCGGCATGGAGGGCCCGAGCAGCGGTGGATCCGGGCGATCACGCAAGTCGGGAGCAGATCGTCGCGAACACGACCCTCATGCTGAGCGGCGGGCTGCAGGAGCCACGCGACGTGATCGCCCTGACGCTATGGGCGTTGCTGTCGAACCGTGAGCAGTTCGAACAGGTCTGGGCCGATCGTTCGCTCGTGAAGGCGGCGGTCGAGGAGACGCTGCGATGGGCCGGTCCGGTCGGCACGGCGACCCGCCAGACGACCCGCGAGGTCGAGCTCGCCGGTGTCGCTCGAGCACGGCGCGTTGATCGGCGCGGTGCTCTCGTCGGCCAACCGCGACCCGCGCCGGTGGACCGACCCCGACCGCTTCGACGTGCGTCGCATGGAGGGCGCTCATCTCGCGTCTCGGCCGGCACCCACTTCTGCCTCGGCGCGTGGTTCGGACGGCACCTGGCTCGGGTCACCCTCGACCTCGCGCTCGATCGGCTCCCCGGTCTCGAGCTCGACCCCGACCGGCCGGTGACGCTGTCCGGGTGGGAGTTCCGCGCCCCCGATTCGCTCTGGGTGACATGGCACGAGGAGGCACCCCGAGCCTAGGTGGGCCTCGCGGCCGGCTCCATGGTGCCGTTCCCGATTTGACAGCTTCGGTGGGCTGATGTTCGCTCAGGCGACATCCCCCAGGGGAGAGCCGCGAGCCCGCCCGTGCACCACACTCGGCCCCACGAACGCCTGACGATCCTCGTCCCGTCCGCGCATGCCCGCGCGCCTCCCGCCGGTGTGCTCGAGGGTCATCCCCGGGCGTCGCCCCGCGCCCACCCTCAACCCTTGGAGGTCCCCCCGTGAGCAAGCAACGGATACCGCGATCCGTTCCGTACGTCCTGACCCTCTTGCTGGTCCTGCCGTTGGTCGCGGCCGCGGTGCCGGCGGGCGCACAGTCGGCGCCCCCGTGGAACGGTGAACCGATCTCGGCGGGTCTCGGCCCGACGTACGGCGAGGAGTGGT
>DASZOO010000188.1:0-4452 GCA_035550775.1 Actinomycetota bacterium
TGCTGGGGGCCGGCTCGGCCGCGCTGGTGGCCGGGAACTTCGACGAGGCCGACGACGACCTGCGCTCGGCGATCGAGCTGTTCGCCCTGCACGAGGACGAGATCGGCGCCGCCGACGCCACGGTGATGCTCGCCAGGTCGCGGTTCGAGCGCGGTGACATCGAAGGCGAGGGACCGCTCCTGCAGCAGGCGGTCGACGTGCTCGAGGCGCACCCGCCGGGCCCGGCGCTCGCCCACGCCGCCACACGGATGGCGGGTCACCTCTGGGTCGTCGGCGACACCCCGGCGTGCGCGACCTGGTCCGAGCGGGCGCTCGAGCTCGCCCGGAGCATGGAGCTCCACCGCGAGGAGGTGCTCGCGCTGGCGTACCGGGGTGCGAGCCGCAGCAGGGCGGGTGACGAGGCCGGCCTGGAGGACCTCCGCGGGGCCCTCGGCATCGGCGTGGAGTTCGGGCTGGGTGAGGAGACCGCGGTCGCGTACAACAACTACGCCTACGAGCTCTGGTACCAGCGCGGTCCCGCCGCGTCTGCCCCGGTCTGGGAGGAGATGGCCTCGTTCTGCGAGGCCCGCGGGCTGGTGACGTCGTACGCGTGGGCGCGCGGCGGCCTGCTCGAGCCCCTGTTCGACTCCGGCGACTGGGACCGCGTGCTCACCACGGCGGCGTGGCTCCGAGGGTGGGACGCCGAGCACGGCGGCGAGACCCAGCCCGGATCGGTCGCGGTGCAGTTCCAGGGATGGGTGACCTTGCGGCGCGGTGACCACGACACCGCGAGGGCGTGCGCGAAGGAGCTGCTGGACCGAGCGTTGCAGCTCGGCACCGCGGAGTACCTCGCCCCGGCGTTCCTGCTGGCCGCGGAGGTCGCCTGCGCCGAGGGCGACGGCGCCACGATGCTCGTGCACCTCGATGCGTTCTCGGCCTCGACCGCGTCCGAGCCCACGTTCCGCACCGGCTTCCTGCCCCTCGCGGTGCGGTTGCTCGTGCGGACGGAGGAACGGGACCGGGCGGCCGCCCTGCTCGAGGCCGACCTCCGGGAGGGGGCGCCATCGACGCGCCTGCGCCTGTCCCGCGACACGGGCCTGGCGGCCTTCGAGGAGACGTGGGGCGATCCCACCGTCGCGCTCCGTCTGCACGAAGAGGTCGGCGCCGCCTGGGAGACCTACGGGTTCCCGCTGGAGACCGCGCTCAGCCGCGTCGGCGCCGCGAGGTGCCTCGTGAGGCTGGGTCGACCGGCGGACGCCCGCGACCTCGTGTCCCTCGCCCGGCCGACACTCGAGGCGCTCGGCGCGATGCCCTACCTCGACGAGCTGGAGGCGGTGGAGCGAGCGGCATCCGGCTGATCTACATCCGGCCGGCGGCCACGATGCGCGCCAGGAACTGCCGGGTGCGTTCCTCCTGCGGGTCGCCGAAGATGCGCTCGGGCGGGCCTTGCTCGGCGATCACCCCATCGTCGAGGAAGCACACCCGGGTGGCGATGTCGCGCGCGAAACCCATCTCGTGGGTGGCGATCAACATCGTCATGCCGGCCGCCGCGAGCTCGCGGATCACGTCGAGCACCTCGGCGACGAGCTCCGGGTCGAGCGCGCTCGTCACCTCGTCGAGCAGCATGATGTCGGGTCGCATCGCCAACGCGCGCATGATCGCCACGCGCTGCTGCTGCCCCCCCGACAGGCGGTCCGGGTACTCCTCGGCCTTGTCGGCCAGGCCGAAGCGATCGAGCAGCTCACGCGCCTCCTCGTCGGCCTGCGACGCGGACGTCCCCACCACCTTCGTCGGGGCGAGCGTGATGTTGCGGAGCACGCTCATGTGCGGGAAGAGGTTGAACGACTGGAACACGATGCCGATGCGCCGCCGGATCGCGTTGACGTCGACGCCGGGAGCGGTGATCTCGTCGCCCTCGACCACGATGCGCCCGGCGTCGATCGGCTCGATCAGGTTCACGCAGCGGAGCAGCGTTGACTTGCCCGATCCAGAGGCGCCGATCAAGCAGATGACCTCGTGGTCGGCGACCTCGAGATCGACGCCGCACAGCACCCGCAGGTCGCCGAAGGACTTGTGCAGCCCCTCGATCAGGATCGCCGGCCCCGTTGCGTCCACGACCGTGCTCACACCACCGATCCCCCTTGTCGGCGCCTGCGATCTCGTTCGATCAGCCAGTCCACGAACCGCGTCTGGGGGATCGTGATCACCAGGTACACGAGGGCGAGCGACACGAAGGGCGTGTAGTTGAACTCGGACGCCGAGATGATGTTGGCGGTCTGCAGGCCTTCCACGACCCCGAGGAACGCGACCAGCGCCGAGTCCTTCTGCAGTCCGATGAAGTCGTTGAGCAGCGGCGGGATCACGCGACGGACCGCCTGCGGCAACACCACGTGACGCATCGACTGCATCCGGGAGAGTCCGAGCGAACGGGCGGCGGCGGTCTGACTCGGATGGACCGATTCGATGCCGGCGCGGTACACCTCCGTGACGTAGGCGGAGTACACGAGCACGAGCGCGACGATGGCCCAGAACACCTCGCTCTTGGGAAGGCCCTGGAGCCTGAGGGCGGGCATGCCGAACCCGAGCAGCGAGATCACGAGGATCGTGGGGATGCCCCTGAAGACGTCCGTGTATGCGATCGCGAGGATCCGCAGCGGGGCGAAGACCGGTCCCGGCAGGCTCCGGAGCACCGCGAAGAACAGCGCCACGATCAACACGAATACCTCGGCGACCATGAAGATCAGGACGTTCGTGCCGAACTGGCGCACGATCTTGGGGAAGCTCTCGGCGAACACGCGCTCGTTGAAGAACGTGCGCTTGATCTCGAGCCAGCCCGGTGAGTTCACGATCAGGACCGCGACCGCACCGAAGAAGACGACGGTGCTCGCAACCGCGATCCACACGCTGCGTGAACCGGCCTCGCCGCCGCCGAGGATGCGCGACCGGCGGCTGCCGCGAGGCGGCACGGGAGCACGAGGGTCGGCGCCCGCGGTTCCCAGCGGTGTGTGGAGGTTCGGGGTTCCCCCCGAGCCCTGGGCCACCGCTCAGCCTCCGATCTCGGTCAGCCTTCGATCACCGGCGCGGAGGCGTTGTCGGCGAGCCATTCCTGCTGGATCGCCGGGAGCGTGCCGTCGTCCTTCAACGCCTGCAACGCCAGGTCGAGGCACTCGGTGAGCGCGCTGCCCTTCTCGAGCGCCAGCGCGAAGTACTCCTGGGCTCCCACCGTCGGGAACTGCCCGACGATCACGCCCTTGGGGATCTGCACCGCCGTCACGAAGAACGCGGTCGGAAGGTCGACCACGATGCCGTCGACCTGACCGTTCTTCAAGCCCTGGACGGCCCCGTTCAGGTCGTTGTAGACGGCCGGCTCCTCGGTCGGCTGGATGTTCTGTTCGATGTAGTCGAAGCTCGTGGTTCCCAGCGGGGCACCGAGCTTGGCCGACTGCAGCTCCGCCAGCGTGGTCGCGCCCTCGATGTCGGAGCCCTTCACCGAGACGAGCGCCTGGTTCACGTCGTAGTAGCTCTCGCTGAAATCGACCGCCTGCGCACGCTTGTCGGAGTAGGAGATCTGCTGCAGGACGAAGTCGAAGTCCTTCGGGCCCGGGGCGAACGACTTGTTGAAGGGCACCGGCACGAACTCGATGGCGTCGGGGGTGAACCCGAGTTGTTCGGCCACGGCGCCGACCGTCGCTCCCTCGAACCCCTCGAGCAGGTAGGGGTCGTTGAACTCCCAGTCGGCGTTCTCCTCGCTGGTGCCGCCCTCCCACCAGGGCGGGAACGCGGGGTTCCCGGTGCCGACCGTCAGCACGCCTTCGCTGACGGTGCCCGCGTCCGACGCGCAGCTCGCGGCGTCGACCGGCGCCGGCTCGGACGTCGCACCGTCGTCGGCGGGCGGGGTCTCCTCCTCGGGGGCGCACGCGGCCGCGACGACGGCGAGCACCGCGAGGATCAACAGGAACTTCCGTGTCACGACTTCCCCCTCGTTCGAGTCTCCGTCGGGGCGGGGCGCGAACCGTCCTCGCACCCAAGGTCCGGAGCCTAGCAGAGCCGTTCCGACGACTTCCCGGGTTCGGTCACCCTCGCCGGCGGCACGGAGGCGCCGTAGCCGGCTTCCTTGTCGATGCGGTTCGAGAGCGGCTGGCCGCTCGCGAACCGGCGGGCGTTCTCCACGAAGATCGAGACCGCTCGGGGCTCCCACCCGTGTGCGTCGCCGCTGATGTGCGGCGAGACGATCACGTTGGGCATCGTCCACAGCGGGCTGTCCGCCGGCAGCGGTTCCACGGCGAACACGTCGAGCGCGGCGCCCGCGATCGAGCCTGCGCGCAGCGCGTTCACCAGCGCGATCTCGTCGACCGTCGCGCCGCGACCGACGTTGTAGAAGCATGCCCTCGCGGGCATCGCCGCGAACGCCTCGGCACCGAACAGCCCACGGGTTTCGTCGGTGAGCGGCAGCGCGTCGAGCACGTGGTCTGC
>DASZOO010000189.1:0-15855 GCA_035550775.1 Actinomycetota bacterium
CCGCCGGGGCAGATGCCCGACGGCTCCCCGCCCGCCGATCCGGGGGTCAGATCGAGCGGTGCTCTTCCTCGAACTCGTACCGGCCGCCGTCCGAGGCGTCGCCACGACGCACGGTCGTGGAACGGCTCCCCATGAACGTCAGCAGGAGTCCGATCACCGCGGTCACGACGCCGACCCAGAACATGATCAGGCCCGCCGCGTTGATGTCGAATCCGTCGGCGTTCGCCGTCACGGCCCAGTACATGATCGCGCCCACGACACCGAGCACGATCCCGAACACCAAGATGCTCGTCCCGGTGGTCCGACTCATCTTGTCCTCCTTCCGAGGTGTGGCATCGGTGTACCCGCGCGTATGTGCGCGCCAAACTCGGTCCTTCGGCCATTCATGGGATGGGCTGAGAGTCCACGTCCGTTCGCAGACCCGTCGCCCGACAGGCTCCCCTTATGAGTCCGACGCGGTGGCACGACGCCGCGCCATGAGCAGCGCGACCACGCCCGCCACAACCAGGGCGAACGCGACGATCACGGCCGTCGAGACGTCACCACCGGTGAACGCGGCCTCTCCGGCTCCAGCTCCGGCCCCTCCGCCGGCGCCTTCGACCACGGCTTCCGGTGGAGGGCTGTCCGTGTAGGCGGCGAACGCCGATCCGGCCATTGCCGTGACGAACACGACCGCGCCGGCCATCACCATTGCGAGCTTCTTCATCCGGGCTCCCCTTTCTCGAGCGCGAAGACGTCGGCCCCAGTGGGACCGACGTCCCGGTGCTCTCTCGAGGTTCACACCCGGTGTACCCAGGAACGGATGCGCCCCAAACCTTGCTCTCGGTGATGAGGTTGCGGCTCAGATCACGACATCGCGGCCGTGCGACGCCGTGCGACGAGCAGCGCGACCATCCCGATCGCCACCAGGGCGAGCGCGACGATCGCGGCCGTGGAGACGTCGCCACCGGTGAACGCGGCCTCTCCGGCGCCGCCACCCGCGCCCTCGACCACGGCCTCGGGCGGTGGGCTGTCCGTGTATGCAGCGAAGGCCGTACCCCCCAGCGCGGTCAGGAACACGATCGCGCTCGTCAAGACCGTTGCGAGCTTCTTCATCGGTCTCTCCTTCCTGTGCCTCCGGACCACGAAGGCCCGGTCGTCTTCGGGCACCGTAGCGAGCGGACAGGGGTCGTCGAAGGGGGCGAAGGTCCCGCCCGGGATGGGCCCTGCGCCCACGCCCCAACTAGCATGCGCGCGTGCGCATCCTGGCCTGGCACGGGTGGCTGCTCGAGGGCTCCGGGTCGAACGTCGGCACGGCGCGGACCGTGCGGGCGTGGCGAGCCGCCGGGCACGACGTCGCCTTGCTGTGCCAGGAACGGCATCCCGAGCGCTACCAGTGGATCGACGCCGAGGGGGTCGTCGACCGCGAAGGTCCGCGCGAACTGTCGGAGCGTGCCTCGAGCGTCGGCCCCGGCCGGTGCGTGCTGTTCCGCCCCCGGATCGGCCCGACGCTCCCCGTGTTCGTGGTGGACCGGTACGAGGGCTTCGACGATGTCCGCACGTTCGTGGACCTGAGCGACGACGAGCTCGACGCGTATCTGCGGGCGAACGTCGAAGCACTGCGGGCGGTGGCCGACTGGCACGGCAGCGAGGTCGTGGTGACGGGGCACGCGATCCCGGGAGCGGTGATCGGCCGGCGCGCGGTGGGGGCCGGCCGATACGTCGCGAAGATCCACGGCAGCGACCTCGAGTACGCGGTGCGGCTCCAAGATCGGCTTCGAGACCTGGCCGGGGAGGGCCTCGGGGCCGCTCGGGCGGTGATCGGTCCCACGACCGAGGTGCTGGAACGCTGCGCGGGGCTCGTGCCGGAGATGCGCGGGCTCGGGTGCGTCGTGGCGCCCGGGGTGGACGTGGCGGCCTTCCGACCGCGGGCCCGCCCGGAGGCGTTGGCCGACGTGGCCGACCGGCTGTCCCGCGATCCGGAGACCGCTCGGGGCCGCCCGGAGGAGACCGACGAGCTGGTCGGGCGGGCGCTCGAGGCGAGGGATGCCACGGCGCTCGGCGTGATCGCCGGGTCCTACGATCAGGCGGTGCCCGAGCCGGGGGCGGCATCACGGCTCCGGGCCCTCGCGCCGGGGAGCACGCCGATCGTGGGCTACCTCGGCAAGCTGATCCCCCAGAAGGGGGTGGAGCTCGTGCTCGCCGCCCGGCAGCGGCTCACGCGCGACACCGAGGCGCTGATCGTGGGGTTCGGCTCCTTTCGCGAGTGGCTCGCCGCCCTGGCGATCGCGTACCGGCGGGGTGACGACGCGGCGCTCGCGTGGCTCCGAGACGTCCGGGGGATGCCGATCGAGGATGTCTCGGGGCCCCCGCGATCGGGGGTGACGTTCACCGGTCGGCTCGACCATCGGTACGCGCCCGACGCGCTGGCCGCCACGGACGTGCTGGTCGTGCCCTCGATCCTGGAGGAAGCCTTCGGCATGGTCGCCGCCGAGGGAGCGGCGGCGGGCGCGCTTCCCCTCGTGGCGCGCCATTCCGGCCTGGCCGAGGTCGCCGCCGCCCTCGAGTCCGACGCGGGGCGCCCGGGCCTATTCTCGTTCGCGCCCGGCGACGGATCGGTCGAACGGCTCGCGACGGGCATCGAACGGCTGCTGGCGCTCCCGCGGGCCGAGCGCGACGAGCTCCGAGCCGGCGTGAGCACGTTCGTCGGGCGACGATGGACGTGGGAACGCGCCGCCGCGGAGATCCTCGCGGCCTGGCGCGACGGTCCGACCTGACTCGATCGTCCTCGCGTTCCGCGACCACCGCCGCTGCCCGGCCCCACGGTCTATGCCACGATCGAGTCGTGCATCCCCTGCTCGATGCCCTCGACCCGCCGGACCGGCGCTCGCTGCGTCGGCGTGCGATGCCGAGGTTCACGACGCCGATGCTGGCCACGCTCACGAAGCACGTGTTCTCCGATCCCGCCTGGATCTACGAGGCCAAGCTCGACGGGCAGCGTTCCCTGCTGTGGAGGCGAGGGAAGACGATCCGGCTCATGACCCGGAACGAGAAGGATCGCACATCGCACTACCCCGATCTGGTCGAGGCCGTGACCGCCGACGACGGGCCACCCCTGATCGCCGACGGCGAGATCGTCGCGTTCCGCGGCGACGTGACCTCGTTCTCGCAGTTGCAGCGGCGCATGCAGAACCCTCGCCCGAACCCGGCGCAGGTCGCCGCGGTCCCGGTGTTCTTCTACCTGTTCGACCTGATGTGGTTCGACGGCTACGACCTGTCCGCGCTGCCGTTGTCGGCGCGGAAGTCGGCGTTGCGCGGCGCGCTGCCCTTCGACGATCCCATGCGGTTCTCCGACCACATCGTCGAGGACGGGGAGGCCGCGTTCCGGGCGGCATGCGAGAAGGGGTGGGAGGGCCTGATCGCCAAGCGAGCGAGCGCTCCCTACGCGCACGGCCGCTCCACCGACTGGCTGAAGTTCAAGTGCGTGAACGAGCAGGAGTTCGTCGTGATCGGCTGGACCGAGCCGCAGGGCTCTCGCTCGGGCCTGGGCGCGCTGATCGTCGGCTACCACGAGGACGGGAAGCTCCGGTTCGGGGGCAAGGTCGGCACCGGGTTCGGGCAACGCGAGCTGGACGCGCTGAGCCGGCGCCTCGCCCCGCTCGAGCAGCAGCACCCACCGGTCGCCGAGACGAAGGGCCTGCCGAGGAAGGGCGTGCACTGGACGCGGCCCGAGCTGGTCGCGCAGATCGAGTTCGGCGAGTGGACCGACGACGGCAAGCTGCGGCATCCACGCTACATCGGGCTGCGCGACGACAAGTCGCCGAGAGAGGTCGTCAGGGAGCGCCGCGCTTGACGGGAGAACCCGCGGTGGGTCCGACCCTCTGTCGAGCTCAACCCGCGGTGGGGTCGCGCCCCTGGAGGCGGAGCCCGAACGCCCGCCACCTGCGCCAGAACACGATCAGAGCCACCAACACGACCACCGCGAGGATGGCCGCGATCACGGGGGACACGACCGACGTGACCGACAGCGTGCCCGAGGCGCCGTCCTCCCCCAGGCTCACCACCGGGTTCCCCGCACCCCCCGTGGTCGCCGTCGCGGCGGGTCGGGCGGCGGTCCTGCCGACCTGCGTCGCGAGCGCCGCCACGACGCCGAGCACCGCGGCGAACCCGGTGTCGACCTCGAGCGCGTCCGCGGCCGCCAGGGCGAGGATGCCTCCCACGATCGGCGCGACGGCCATGCCGAGAAGATGGAGCACATGGTCGACGATCGGGATCTTGTCGCCGACGAAGTCGGCCACCCCCACGACCGCGACGAGACCCAACACGAGCGGATCCTCCAGGCGATCCCAGGGCGCCGGGAGATCGATCAGGTCGGTGGAACGGGACAGGAGCCCGACGGTGAGCAGCGGGATGTACGCGTTCAGCCCGGCCGCGGTCGAGAGCCCGAGCGCGGTGAAGTATCCGGTGACCGTGTCCACCGGGGCGACCGTAACACCGGCGCCCGGTCACCACGCGGGGGTCGGGGACGCTCAGTCGGCGGTTCGAAGGGTGCGGAGCTTGTAGTACGCGCGATCCACGAAGTATCGGGCGTCATCGGACGCGGGGTCGTCGATCGCGGAGCGCAGCCAACCCTTGACCTCCGAAACCTCCAGCGGCTCGGCCAGCACACGGCTGGCCCGAGTGAACCGCTTGGCACGCACGGTCGGCGAGAGCAGCTCCATCGCGGCCTGCAGCTCGCCACGGTCCACCAGCGCCAGGGCTTCGCGCAACCGTTCGGCGTCCAAGGGCACGGCCATCATGTTCAGCGTACGTCTATCGGAGCGGGCCCGCACCGGCGAGCGATCAGCAGCCGTCGCCGAGGCACTCCTGCCGGAAGACCTCGTCGCCGTCGGCGGTGCCGACGAACGACCCACGCACGGCGTTCCCGGGCTCGGCCGAGCCGGTCCGCGCGTCACCCTCCAGCACGAGCTCCTCACCTCGGGTCGACGAGCCGGTGCAGCGCAGCTCGACGCGCTCCGCGCCGCCCGTCGACGTCGCCTCGCAGTCCAGACCGCCGTCGATCTCGAATCCCTCGTTCTCGAACGCCGCCTCGCCCGCCGCCGAGGCGATGTTCCGAACGACCGCCTCGGTGCCCTGATCGACGAGACCGGCGCGCTGATCCTCGGTGCAGGCGACGGCGCCGAACGCGGCGAGCACCAGGAGCCCGGCCAGGAACCGTGAGCTCATGAGCCGTCCCTCAGCGATCGGGAGCGGCCGTGCTGATGTCGGCCAGCGGCGACCCCGGACGGGTCTCGACCTCGAGGTCGCCGAGCGAGACGATGCCGATCGCCTTCCCGCTCTCGACCACGGGCAAGCGACGGACGTCGCGCGATCGCATCAGCAGCACGGCATCGTGCACCGAGTCGGTGGGCGCCACGGTCGCCACGTCCCGCGTGTAGATGTCCGCGATCGTCGCCGTGGCGGGGTTCCTGCCGTCGGCGATCGCCCGGATCGCGATGTCGCGATCGGTGATGATGCCGAGCAGGCTTCCCTGGTCGCCCTCGACCAACACATCGCCGATGTCGTTGGCCCGCATCAGCTGGGCGGCTCGCTGCAGGGTGTCGGTCGGGCTCACCGCATCCGGCGCGGCGGTCATGACCTGGCGGACCTCCCGGACGTCGACCGTCGAGCCGTCGCCCGGCGCTGCGGAGCCCGCCGGAAGCGCCTGCCGGACCCGCTGCGAGAGCCCGTCCAGCCGGCTCGGGCGGGTGACGGCTCCCGCCGCGTATCCGATGCCGAACGTCGCGATCGTGCCGAGGAATCCCATCGTCTGCCTCCCGAGGTCGTCGGACGCCGACGGCATACCCGTTCCCGCTCCGATTCAGTCGTCGGGACGGACCGCCCTCACGGAACGGGCCGGACCCCGAGGGTCCGGCCCGTTCGTGTCGATCGCCTCACGAGCGCTTCGGCCTCTGACGAGGCTTCGTCCGGTAGACCAGCCGGAGCACGTGAGGTCGGTGATCTGGTTTGGATTCTGCCGGTCACCCGGCAAGCGGGCGGGGGTGGCCCCCGGCCCGCGAGGGACGGCCTAGCAGCCAGTCACCTCGAGGGTCTCCTGCCGACTATGCAAGCTGGACCACCTCCTTCCTCTCGTACCGCACATGGTGCCGCAGACCCGACGCTTCGGCAACAACATGCGTCGTCCGTCAGCCCCCCACCAGACCGTGCTGCATCGCGAACATCGCCGCGGCGGCCCGCGTCGACACGCCGATCTTGCCGTAGATGTGCTGCACGTGGTGTTCGGCCGTGCGCGGGGAGATCACCAGCGCCTGCGCGACCTCCCGGTTGGACGATCCGGCTGCCACCAGGCGCAGCACCTCCACCTCGCGATCGGTCAGGCCCGCCGGCCATGTCCCTCGCGTCGACGTGCCGGAGCGCCCGGCCGCCTCGAGCACGGCCCGGGCACACTCGGGGTCGATGAGGCCGTCGCGGGCCTGCCCCTCGAGCACACCGGCGGCCTCGTCGGGGCCGAGCGCCGGACGGTGGGGCCGAGGCTGGGTCATCGCCTGGAAGATGTCGGCGGCCCCGATGAGCCTGGCCGGCACGGGCGTCTCGGCCGCCGACGCGCCCCGGTGGTAGCCGGAGCCGTCTTGGCGCTCGTGGTGCATCGCCGCGATCCGCGCGAGCGGCTCGAGCGTGGTCGAGCGCGCCAGGATGCGCTCGGTGTGATACGGGTGCAGCCGCACCTGTTCCCATTCGGTGGTGCTCAACGGCCCGGGCTTCTCCCACACGCCGGCCCCCACGGCCGTGCGGCCCAGGTCGTGCAGCAACCCCGCCAGTCGCACGTCGTCGGGGTCCGGGAGGCCAAGGCGCTCGGCCGCGGCCGCCGCCAGGTCGGCGACGCCCGAGGAGTGGCCCAACGTGAACGTCGACTTCAGGTCGGTCATGTCGCCGAAGGCCTCCGCGACCTCGACGAGGCGGCCGCTCTCGACCGTGCGGACCGGCTGCGGTTCCGCCTCGAGCACGGCGACCCAGGGGTCCTCGTCGTCGAGACGTTGCAGCGCCCTCGGACCCACGGCCCGGAAGGCGTCCACCACCGCGGGCTCGAACCACGAGCCCGAGCGCCGGTCCATCATGGCGAGCGCCGCATCGGCGCCGCCGGCACGGTGGAAGATCACCGCCTGGGTCGCCGGCTCGGCGATGCGCGAGGCGAGGGCGATGTCGTCGCCCGCGAGCCCCCGAGGGCCGCCCTTGCCGTCCCAACGCTCGAGCGACTGGTACAGCCCGTCGCGGACGTCGCCGCCGAGGCGGAGCCGTTCGGCCATCTGCGTCGCCACCTCGCAGATCGCGCTGTAGATCTTCCCGGACTCCCGCTTGCCGCCTGCGACGATCCTCGCCACGTACCCCAGCCGGTCGAGTCCTGACCCCCTGCCGACGGCCGCCACGAACCCGAGCTGCTCGCGCAGGTCGGCCTCGTCGGTCCGCTCGGCCACGGCCCGCATGCCGAGGTCGTCGGGCCCGAAGAGCCGGACCTCCTCGTGCGAGGTCGCCGTGCATCCGAGGTGCTTGAGCAGGGTCGTGTAGTACACGCACCCGACCTCGACCTCGGACACGCCCATGTGCCGGGCGATCTCGGTCGCGAGCACGCAGGCACGGATCGCCTTCTCGGGCGGCTGGCCCATCGCGAGGTCGGTCGTGAGGGACAGGGCGGTGAGCAGGTCGGCGAGACGCAACGTGTCCGGCACTGGACCCAAGGATGGCAGGCCGGGCGCCCTCCGGCCAAAGATGGGCAGACCTACCGATGCGCCGTGCCGTCGGCCCCCCGCATCATCGGACGCGATGCGAGAAGGAGGCCGCATATGGTGCAGAGCATGACCTTCCGGAAGGGGGAGGTCCGCAGGCCGCGGCCGACGCTGCTCACCCCGGCGTTCGTCACCGTGGCGCTCGCCGAGCTCGCCTACTTCACGGCCGACGGCATGCTGTTGCCCGCGCTGCCACGGTACGTCGAGGGGCCGCTCGGCCGCGGCAACATCGCCGTCGGGCTCGTGGTCGGAGCGTTCAGCGTGTCGGCGTTCTTCCTGCGCCCGCTGGCCGGCAGGGCCGCGGATCGCCGGGGGCGCCGGCTCCTCATGATCGCCGGCGCCGCGCTGTTCGCCATCTCGGTCGGGGGCTACTTCCTCGCGACGTCGGTCGCGCTGCTCATCGCGATGCGCCTGCTGACCGGCGCCGGCGAGGCCCTGTTCTTCGTCGGGGCGCTCGCGGCGAACATCGATCTCTCGCCGCCCGAGCGCCGGGGCGAGGCGTTCAGCTTCGCCTCCCTCGCGCTGTACATCGGCCTGGGGGCGGGACCGTTCATCAGCGAGGCGGCCATCGAGCACCTCGGGTTCCCCGCCGTGTGGGTCGGTGCGATCGGCCTGGCTGTGGTGGCGGTGGGGTTGTCGCTGCGACTGCCCGCGATGAAGCCCGCGGAGAGCGAGACCGAGCGGCACCCGCTCATCCATCCGGCCGGGCTGCTCCCGGGCATCGTGCTCGCGGCCACGATCTGGGGCATGGCGGGGTTCCTGACGTTCGTGCCGCTCTACGCGCTCGACCTGGGCATGAGCGGAGCCGGCCTCGTGTTGGGGCTGTTCGCCGGCCTCGTGGTGGCCATCCGCAGCGTGGGCGCGACGATCCCCGATCGCCTCGGCGCCGCGATGTGCACTCGGATGGCGCTCGCCCTCGTCGCCGTCGGCCTGGCCGTGATCGGCCTGTGGCGATCGCCGACGGGCCTCGTCGTCGGCGCGGCCGTGCTCGGCGTGGGGGTCGCGCTGTTCACGCCGGCCCTGTTCGCCCTGGCGGTCGAGGACGTTCCCGCCGACGAGCGCGGGTCGGTGATGGGCACGACGAGCGCCTTCCTCGACGTCGGCTTCGGCCTCGGCCCGGCGACGCTCGGCTTCGTCGCGGCGGGGTTCGGCCGAGGCGGGACGTTCCTGGCCGGTTCGATCGTGGCCGTGGCCGGCCTGGCGCTCGTGGTCGCGACGAGGCTGGGGCGGCGGGAACCACACAGCGCGACGATCGACGGCTGATATCGCGCGTCGTCCGGACCCCCGCGCCGAGAGCGCGAACGTGGGTAGGGTCGAAGGATGTCCGCGACGATCGAGGGCTCGACGGCGCAACGCGGCGCCGAGCGCCCGAAGCACCGGCAGGCGCTGCGTGGCCTGGTCGTCGTCGCGACGCTGCTCGTGGTCTCGGCCGCCTCGATCGCGTTCGCCCTCGGCGTGACGCCCGCGCGACCGGTCTCGGTGCTCGGGCAGACCGTCGCGGTCGGCGCGACCCCACCCAGCCTCTCCACGTCGGGCCCCGGCGAGGTCGTGCTGTTCGGGCAGCCCTTGCCGACGCAGGTGCACTTCGTGGGCCCGGTGCGGCCGCGGGTGGTCCTCACCGACATCAGCATCACCGCCCAGGTCGAGGACGCCTTCGCCCCGCCCGGACGGGCCTCGGCGGCCAAGGCCGTCGGCGACGCGCTCGCGGCCGGATGGCGCCGCTACTTCCTGTGGGAGATCGCGTTCGTCACGATCGCGGCCGTCGTGCTGCTCGGCGCGATCGCCGGATGGCGCCGTTACGACGGCAGGCGGACCCTGATCACGGTGTTCGGCGGCCTGGCGTTCGTCCAGGTGGTGAACGTGGCAGCGATCATGGCCACGGCGTTCACCGCACCCGGCATCCTTCGACAGGTCGGCAGCCTCAACGAGCTCGTGGGGCGCGAGCAGCTCCGGCCGGTGCCGGCCGCCGAGGGTCCCGAACAGCCGCTCGTGCAAGCGGTCGTGATGGGCGATTCGACGGCGGCCGGGCTCGGCGGCCCGCCCCTGACGGATGCCACCCCCGAGGATGTCGCCTGCGAGCGAAGCGCGATCGCGTTCGCCCGAACGCTCGCCCGCGTCAACGACTGGAACGTCGACAACCTCGGCTGCAGCGGGGCGACGATCGAACACGGCGTGCTCGGCCCCCAGACCGCGGGCGGTCGACGGATCCCCCCGCAGCTCGCCGTCGCCAAGCGCGCCACCGCGGCGGAGACCGTGATCGTGAACATCGGGGCGAACGACATGCACTGGAGCACGCTGGTGTTCCTGTGCGGCGCCGCCGACTCCTGCGACAACCGAGCGCTCACGGCGTACTTCCAGCGGTCGCTCGACGATTTCACCCAGGACTACTACGAGCTGCTGCGCCAGCTCGCTGGCCTGCCGGGCGACCCGCTCGTCGTGATCAACCGGTACTACGTGCCGTTCGACCCGCGGCTCGACTGCCTGGCGGGGCTGGGGCTCACGCGCGAGAAGATCGAGGTGCTGCTGGACCGGCTCGCCGCGGTCAACCAGGTGCTGGCCAACGGCGCGGCGACGTTCGGCTACCGGTCGGTGCAACCGGACTTCGAGGGACACGAGCTCTGCACCGATCAGTCCTACGTGCAAGGGCCCGACGATCCGGCGCCGCTGCACCCCAACGCACGTGGACACCTGGTGATCGCGTTGGCCGACGAGCGGGCGTTGCTCGAAGCGACGTGAGCGGTCCTCCCGCGGAGGTCCGCGCGCGGCTCCGTACACTCGTGCCAACGGACGAGGAGACGATCGATATGACCCAAGGCATCATGGAACGCCTCGCAGCCGGTCCGGTGCTGGGCGACGGCGGCTACCTGTTGGAGCTCGAGAAGCGCGGCTACGTGCAGGCGGGGCCCTTCACGCCCGAGGTCGTGGTCGAGCATCCGGAAGCGCTCGAGCAGCTCCACCGCGAGTTCCTGCTCGCCGGCGCCGAGGTGCTGCAGACCATGACGTTCTACGCGAGCGACGACAAGCTCGCGACCGTCGGACTGGCAGGAAGCGTCGACGAGATCAACCGGAACGCCGTGCGCATCGCGCGATCGGTCGCCGCCGAGGGCGGCGCCCTCGTGGCCGGGAACCTCTCGCTCACCTGGGCCTACGAGCCTCACGACGAGGCGAGCGCCGACCGGGTGCGCGCGATGTTCGACCGCCAGCTCCAGGACCAGATCGACGCGGGGCCTCCCGACTTCTTCATCGGCGAGACGTTCTCCTATCTCGGTGAAGCGCTCCTGTTCGTGGAACGCGCGAAGGCCACGGGCCTGCCGGCCATGGTGACGATGTCGTTCGAGGCGCTGCCGGCGAAGGCGTACGAGGGCGCGACGCCGGGCGAGTGTGCGGCGCGGCTGGCCGAGGCCGGCGCCGACATCGTGGGCGTGAACTGCCTGAACGCTCCCGCCCAACAGCTGCCGATCGCCAGGGAGATGGTCCGGGCGGTGGCGAACGCGGTGCCGGTCGCGGCACAGCCCGTCGCCTACGCCACGACCGATGACCGGGCCGACTTCACGTCGTGGGACGAGTTCCCGGACGCGCTGACCGCGATGACGCTGCCCCGCGGCGAGCTCGGCCGGTTCGCGGCCGACGCCCGGGACGCCGGCGTCCGCTACATCGGATCGTGTTGCGGCTCGGTGGCAGAGCACGTGCGCGACATGGCGAAGCAGCTGGGCAAGCTCCCGGCCGGCGAGCGCGAGTGGCGCTCCACAACCGGCAAGGCGATGTCGGCCAAGGAGTACTACGAGCAGCGATCCTAGCCGGCCTCAGTCGAGCAGGGTGTCCAGCGCCCGCATCCCGTCGGTCAGCCGCTGCGCGAGCGTCGTCGCGAGCCAGCGGTGCAGCGCCACCGCGAGCTCCGGCTCGTCGGCTTCGAGCCCCTCGATCGCGGATCGCGCGAGCCGGAGCACCACGCTCGGCGTCTCGGCGATCACGTCCGCCGTGCGGGACGCGCCCGTGTACAGCGCGATCTCGCCGACCGTCACGCCGGGGAGCACCGTGCTCAAGCGAACCTCCAAGCCTTGCGGCGTCACCATCGCGATCCGCAGACGTCCGGACTCGAGGACGAACACGTCGTCGGGTGGTCCTCCCTGGCTGATGAGCGTCTCCCCCGCATCGAGGGTCACCTGTTCGAAGTACGACCACAGGCTCGGCGGCAGGCCGGCAAGCGCTTCGGACCTGCCGACCCCGGTCTCGACGCGCCCGAGGAGGCCGTCCTCACATCGTTCCAGCCCGCGATCGAGATCGGGTTCGAACGCGACGATGCCGTCGGCCGCCTCGACGCCGCCGCGCTCCAGCCGCTGCCGGATGTCCTCGGCCACGTCGGTCAGCACCAGCTCGAAGCCGTGGGACCGTGCGAGCTGCCCCACCTTGCGGAAGGACATCACCGCCGACGAGTCCATGCCCGTCACCCGCCGAAGATCGATCACCAGGTACCGCAGGCTTCCACCCTCGACCCGCTTGCGGATGCGCTCGAGCAATCCGCTCGCGGTACCGAAGAACACGAACCCGTCGACCCGCAGGATCTGCACGCGCTCGCTTTGGGCTCGCAGGGTCGCCCGCTCGCTCGCCGGCCGGTCGACGTTGCTGCGGTACGTCTCGCCGAACGGCTCGTCGTGGACCTGCTCCAACCGGCTGTAATTCACCGCGAACAGCACGACCGCGAGCACGAGGCCCGCCGCCACCCCTGGCAACAGCCCCCGGACGACGATCGTGGCGAGGATCGCGAGGACGACCAGGTACTCGCTCAGGGGCAACGACCGCCGCTTGTCCCAGACCCATTCCACGATGAACCCGAGGCCGACGAACACGAGCGCACCGCCGACGATCATGCGCGGGATCAGCTCGATCGCGGCAGCCCCGAACACCACCGCCGTGAGCGGCACGGCGGCGGCCACGAGTCCCGCCACCCGAGCGTCGACGCCCATCTGGTAGGCGAGGGCCGTGAGGCTGAGCGCGTGATACCCGGGGATGCCGCCGAAGGCGCTCGAGACAACGTTGACGACGCCGGCGTCGCGGAGCTCTCGGTTGGTGTCGAGATCGGTGTGACGGATCAGCTCGATGCCGCTCACGTTGAACAGCGCCGCGATCACGGCCACGAAGATCGCGGTGGCGATGCCGGCCACCTGCCCGAGGACCGCCGACCAATCAGCCTGCGTGAGGGCGTCGGACACCGTCGAGGGCTCCCAGAGCCGGCCGGAGGGGAACGGCACGGATCCGAGCAACCAGAGCCCGTCGTTCATCTCCTCGATCGATGCCCCCGTCACGAGCACCCCGACCGCGAAGAGCAGGAGTCCGATGCCGATCGTCGCCGGCACCACGAGTGGGCGCCTCACCACCCGCGTCGCGACCAGCAGCACGATGCCGAACACGAACGCCGGCACCCACCGGGTCAGGTCCTCACGACGCAGGAGGTCGTCGATCGTGCGCAGGTACGGCTGGACGCTCGCCGCGACCCCGATGCCGCCTTTCAGGAGCAGCCATCCGGTACCCGCGAGGAACCCGCCCACGACCGGATACGGCACGTAGCGGACGAGGTTGCCGAGCCGGAACACCCCGAGCAGCGCGAACGTGACGCCGGTCGCGAGCGTGACGACGACCGTCGCCGCGACCACCGTGAGGAACGCGCGGTCGAGGCTGCCGAACGCGTCGAGGGCCGTCGTCGCGGCGACGACCGCGAGCACCGCCGCCGCCGCGTCCTGCACGCTGCCGACCACCCCCCGGCGCCCGCCTCGCAGCGCCAGGACGGCGAGGGTCACCGCGGCCGCGACCAGGTACAGGCCGATGCCGTCGGGCAGGAAGTAGGCGAGGTAGCCGCCGAAGACGAGGGCGGCGAACGAGATCGCCAGCACGACCTCGACGGCGCCGATCACCAGGCCCGAGGCGAGGGCGGCCAGCACGCCCACGGCACCTCGCTGCTCGGACATGACCCTCCCGCCGGCTCGCTCGAGGCCCTCGCGGCAGGACCCTATCCGTCGTTACTCGGTGCTCTCCGATCGCCGGTGGATACCGGCATCCGTCGCGTCGGCTAGGTGGCGGTCGATCGTCCGGCCACGACCCGCTCGTAGATCACGATGAGCAGGATCGCCACGATGATCGACCCGATCCAGGCGATGCCCTCGTTCCCGGAGAAGATGGCGTTCCAGATGAGCCCCCCGACGATCGCGGCGACGACGCCGATCACCATCGTCGTGATCCAGCCCATCGACTGCTTGCCCGGCAGGATCAGCCTGGCGAGGGCACCGATGACGATGCCGGCGATCGCGTAGACGATGATGTCCCAGAACCCGATGTCGTCCATGGCGGTCGACGCTCCTTTCCATCGCGGCTCGCGCGTCGACGAGCCTTGCACTGCATCGTAGGCTCGCCGAAGCCCTGAGCGCAAACCTCGGGAGGCGCGTCGCCGCGCGGCATTGCCCGCGCCTCCTCCCACTGGCTAGGCTCGACCGATGTCGTCGTTCGAGCGGGACGTGGTCGTCGTCGGCGGGGGGCACAACGGTCTGGCGTGCGCCGCCTACCTCGCGAGAGCCGGGCTCGACGTGCTGGTGCTCGAGCGTCGGGACCTCCTCGGCGGCGCCGCCGCGACCGAGACGATGTGGGACGGGTATCGCGTCTCGAGCGCTTCCTACGTGGTCTCGCTGATGCCCGATCGCATCGTGCACGAGCTCGAGTTGAAACGGCACGGCTACGAGGTGTCGATCATCTCCCCCGACTACTTCGTGCCGTTCCCCGACGGCTCGTCGCTGACGCTGTGGGGCGACATGGCCCGCGACGTCGAGAACATCGCGAAGCTCAGCCCGGCCGACGCCGAGGCATACGCCGGCTTCGACGCCTACTTCGAGCGGATCGCAGGTCTCGCGAAGGATCTGCTGTACGTCGTGCCCCCGAACATGAAGCTCACCGAGATCCTCGACTGGGCGCGCACGGGGGCACGGCTCCGCGGATGGACCGGTCGCGACGTGCACGAGCTCGTGCGGCTGTTCACGATGAGCGCCGCCGACTTCCTCGACGAGTGGTTCACCGACGATCGCGTGAAGGGGGCGCTCGCCACCCAGGCGATCATCGGCGCCTGGTGCGGGCCGATGACGCCCGGCTCGGCCTACGTGCTGATGCACCACTGGATCGGCGAGATCGACGGGCACTTCGGCGCCTGGGGATGGGTCAAAGGCGGCATGGGCGGGGTGTCGGCGGCGATCGCGTCGACGGCCCGGGCGGCCGGCGCCGAGATCCGCACCGGGCAGGCCGTGGCTCGCGTCGCGATCAGCCCCAACGGCCGGGCCGTGGGCGTCGAGCTCGACGACGGCTCGGTGATCCGGGCGAAGCGCGTCGTCTCGAACGCCCATCCGGTCACGACCTACCTCGACCTGATCGGGCGCGACCATCTGCCCGTCGACGTCGTCCGTGACATCGAGCGGTTCCGCACGCGCAGCGGCAGCGTGAAGGTCAACGTCGCGCTCTCGGAGCTGCCGGCGTTCCAGTCGTGGGATCAGGACGGCGACGTGCACCGCGGCCTGATGGCGGTGTCGCCGTCGATGACCTACCTGGAGCGAGCGTTCGACGACGCGAAGTACGGGAAGCCGAGCACGCACCCGTACGCCGAGGTGATGTTCCCGACGGCACACGAGGCCGGACTGGCTCCCGACGGGAAGCACCTCATGATGGCGTTCACGCAGTACATGCCGTTCGACACGCCCAACACCCGCCGGGCGCACGACGCCTGGGCGAAGAAGGTCGTCGACGCGGTGGGCGCCTACGCGCCCGGGCTCGCCGACTCGGTCGAGCATGTCGAGGTGCTCACGCCGAAGGATCTCCAGGAACGGTTCGGTCTGCTCGGGGGGAACATCATGCAGGGCGAGCTCACGCCGGACCAGATGTTCTCGTTCCGACCGATCCCCTTCTTCGGCGACTACCGCACGCCGATCGAGGGCCTCTACCTGTGCGGCGGCGGCACCCACCCGGGCGGCGGCGTGATGGCCGTGCCGGGCCGCAACGCGTCGACGGTCGTGCTGCGCGACGCGAAGCTCGGCCGGGTCACCGAGCGCGTCGACGACGTGCTCGA
>DASZOO010000190.1:0-3552 GCA_035550775.1 Actinomycetota bacterium
GAACGCCTGGACCGTGTACCGATAGGTGGTCTCGGGCTGCACGGTCGTGTCGGAGAACGACGTCGAGCCCGTGGTGGCGAGGAACGCGCCGTCGCGCACCACGTTGTACCCGGTCGCCCCGGCGGACGCGTTCCACGAGAGATTCACCTGATCCGAGCTCGGGGCCGACCCCGTCAGGCCCGTCGGAGCGAGCGGCGGCGTGCCACCGCCGCCCCCACCGATGAAGGTGGTCGACACCACGACATCGTCGAAGACCACGTCCATGGGCTTGGTCCCGCCGTTGTGCCTGCCGAGCACCACTCGATCGACCGGCGACGTCCCGAGGTTCTGGGTGCCACTCAACGCGGCCACCGGCGCGCCGTCGACCCAGACGTCCGTCCTGCCCGCGTTCCCGGAGACGAAGGTGTGCAGCTGGAGCTCCCGGAACGCGCCCGGGCCCATCGTGACGGTGCTCGTCAGCGTCGCTCCCGACACCATGTTCTTCAAGACGAGTTGGTCGGTCGCCTTCACGTTGAGGGATGCGATGACCTTGCCGGTCGCCGAACGAACGCGAAGCAGCGGCGTCGATCCCGAGTGGCTCACGACGTGGACGAACGCCCGAACGTACAGGTCGGCATGAGCGGCATCGAGGGACTTGGTGGCGTGCGCGGCGCCGCTCGATGCGGTGGCGCGACCGGCGAACGCCCCGGACCAGGTGATGCCCTGCTGAACGGAGAATCCCGTCGTGCTGGTCCACGCGGCGAGCGTTCCCGACTCGAACCCGTCCGAGAAGACCTCGACGGCGCCCGCGGGTGAGGACGGCAACGCGATCGCGGTCATCACGAGGGCGAGGATCGTCGCGTTCAGCGGGCGGTGCCGGCTCTTCATCGAGGGGACCTTCCTCGTCGCAGGGGTCGGTGACCCGTGGGGGGATGCGCTTCGGAGGCACCGTATCCTAGAGCATGTCCCGTAGTAAAGACCGGCCGCTCGTTCCGACGCTCGTCCTCACTCGTCGATCGCCGGATCGGCGGCGCCGTCCCGCCTCCTGCGCCCGACGATCTCCCGAAGGACATCGGGGGAGAACGACACATAGGTCCAGATGCCGAGCCGCCGATGCGCGACGAGCAGCTGCACCATGTTCTGGAAGACCTGCGCCGAAGCGGTCGCCACGGCCACACCGATCGCCCCGTAGTGCGGTGCGAGGAGCAACCCACCTCCGACGCTGAGACCGGCCGAAGCCAGCGTGATGCGCATCATGTCCTTCTGATGGCCGGTCATCATCAGGGCGATGCCGCACGAGCCCGTCCAGACCGCGATCAGGCGGGAGACCGACATGATCACCAGGATGGGCGCCGCCTGGCGGTAGTAGGGCTCGTACACGGTGCCGAGCACCCAGGGGCCGGCCACCACGAACAGCATCAGGACCGCCAACGCGGGCAGGCCGATCAGGGTGGCTCCCGAACGCAGCGTTCGCTCGAGCTTGCGGATCTTCCCCTGAGCGAAGAGCTCGGCGACCAAGGGAGGCATCACGCCCGAGAAGATGATCATCGGCGTGGCCACGAGCACGGTCAGCTTCGCCGCCGCCCCGTAGAGCGCGACCTCGTCGGTCGGTTGGAATGCCCCGAGGATCCACAGGTCCACCCCGGCTCCCAGCAGGTAGATGCCGAGGTTCGTGACCATCAGCGGGCGGGCGACCGCGAAGACCTCTGACCGCCCCACGTGACCGGGGCCCCGGAGCGGGCGGGTGATCCGGAGCAGGAGGAGGCCGGTGACCCCGAGCACGAGCGTCGCCACGACGGTGAAGATCGCCACGACGCTCGACAGGGACGCCGATCGGGCGGTGACGTAGGCGGCCCCGAGCACCCCGACCGTCACCAGGTCGGTCGCGAGCATGTGGAAGATCGCGGCATAGCCGAAGCGGGAGAGACCGCGGAAGCACTCGGCCAGCACCGATTGCATCGCCGTCGCGAAGAGCCAACCGGCGGCCAGGGGCACGACGGACGCGACCAGGGGTTCGCCGAGCACCGACCCGAAGAACCACTGGCCGAGCCCGAGCGAGAGCACCAGCCCGACCGCGGCGGAGCCCAACGCCGACCATCCCACCGCGATGCGGATCGCGTCCCGAGCGCCGGCGGGCTCCCCCAGGGCGAGCGAGGACGCGGTGAACCGCACGACGGCTCGATCCATCCCGAGCTTGGCGACCGTGCTGCCGATCACCACCATCGTGGAGGTCAGCAGGAAGGCGCCGAACCCGCTCGGATCGAGCATCCGGGCGACGAGGCCGTTCATGACCACCCCGAGCCCGAGACCCGCGATGCGCGCCGCCAGGACCCAGACCGAGCCGGTCAGCAGCCGTCGGCGGACGGAGCCCAGCGTGATGACGGCTTCTTCAGCGGCATGATCGGCCATTGGAACTCCGAGACTAGTCGCCGCGACCACCCACGCACCTCTGGCGAAGGGCCGAGAACCCCTGGCCGCTCCTCCATACTTCGCCGTAGGGAGGTTCCCCTCACCGGGACATGAGGGCTAGCATGCTCCGCGGGGGCGCGCCTCGGTGGTCATCAGACAACACGGCGGGGACATGGAGCGCGAGGCGGGTATCGCCTCGCGCCTTGCTCGTCCGACGGAGGTCGCGGCCGGCATCCGACACGCCTCCCGGCGCGTGCTGGGGCGGCATCCCGCGTTGTTCCTCGCGGTGGCGTCCCGCCGTCACCCGCAGAGCGCCCTGAACGCCCACACCGATCTGGTGATCGACGGCTTCGGACGGTCCGCGGTCACCTTCGCGGTGATCGCGTTCCAGGTCGCCCAGAATGGCCACGTGAGCGTCGCCCATCACGCGCATGCGATCGCACCGATCCTCGCCGCCGCGAAGCGAGGCGTGCCCACGCTCGTGACGATCCGAGAACCCGAAGCCACCGTGCTCTCCAGCGTCGTGCGCGAACCGGGGGTGCCGATGCGCCAGTTCCTCCGGAGCTACGTGGACTTCTACCGGCGGCTGGGCGATGTCACCGACGACGTCGTGCTCGCGCGCTTCGAGTCGATCACCGAGGACTTCGGGGCGGTGATCGGCCGCGTGAACCAACGCTTCGGCACATCGTTCGAGGAGTTCGATCACACGGCCGAGCGAGCGGCGCTCGTGTTCGACCTGATCGAAGAGCGTGCGAGTCGGCCGCCGTGGCAACGGTCGCTGGGTGAGTTCCTCTGCGGCAACCTGAGCTTCGACGAGTACATGAGCCTGACCCAGCGAGCGCGCCTGCAGCGCGCGGGGTCGACCGTGCCGGAGACCCTGGTGCAACGCCCGAGCGAGGCTCGCGAGTCGATGAAGGCGGCGGCTCGCTCGCGGTATCGGGCCCGTTCGCTGACGGCGTGGCGCGAACGAGCGGTCGCGAGCTACCGTGCTGTGTTGCCCCGAGCCGTGTGAACGACGCGGAGCTCGGTCAAGTCCGGCGCTCGTCCGTCGAAATGAGAGCCATGTCACGTGAGATCGATGCAGATGCGGGGAGCATCCTCGCCATCGCGGGCACCGGCCAGAACGGTGCGACGCTGCTCTGCAGGATGCTCGGCGAGCTGCCC
>DASZOO010000191.1:0-1554 GCA_035550775.1 Actinomycetota bacterium
CGCGTAGGCCCGCCATCGACCGATCTCGAACGTGTACCAGTAGGCGTCACGCCCGAAGTAGTCGAGGAATCCTTGCGCTGCCGGTGTGTGCCACTCGTGGTTGCCCGCGACCGGGTAGGTGATGCCCCGGAAGGCTCCCCACGCTGCGTCGTAGGCGCGCTCGTATTCGGCGAGCGTGCCGTCGTCGTACTGGTTGTCACCGAGCGTCAAGACGACGTCGGGGTCGATCTCCCGCACGAGCCTGGCCGTCGCGGCACAGGTTTCGGGGGTCTCATCGCAGAGGTCACCCACGGCCGCCACCACCGTCGCCCCGTCCGGGGGCGGGCTCTGCGAAGGTGGGTCGGCGGCCGGGGGCGTCGTCGACGACCGCGAGCTCGGCCGTGCAGCGACCAGCCCGAGGGCCAGCAGCGCGAGGATCACCGCCGCGAGAACGATCACCCGTCGTCGCGACATGGGGTCGTCACCTCCGGGACCGAGTGCGTGCAGCATGACACACGGTCGGGTGACTGGGGGCGGCCAGCCGCGCCCCGGTCACGACCGTGGGCCGCGCCGGTAGCCGTAACGACGGAAGAGCGGGGACGTCACGAACTCCACGGTGCGCTGGTCCCTCGGCGCCATCCGGTCGCGCCAGGCCTCGTCCAGGCGGATGGTGATCGGACCCGCCGCGTTCCGCATGCGGTTGCCCGCGACCAGGTGGCCGGCCGACAGACGGACCTGGTCGCGGTCGATGAACGAGAGGTCGGTCTCCGTCGGGTCGAGGCCCGCGTGCGCGGCGCAGCGTCTGACGGCCTCGCATGGATCGCGCACGAGATCCTCGTACCTGAGGCGGATGAACGGGTGTCCCGCTCGCCGGAGCGCCTCGAACGATGCGTTGAACCAGAGCCACTTCGACGCGGTCTTGCGCGGCGTCCTCGTGGTGCGCATCGGCTTGTCCTCGCGGGAGCCTTGGCGAGGGACCTCCTTCATGTTCGAGTAGGCCACGCCGCGTGGGTCGCGAACGAGCTGCACGAACTGGGTGGGGCGCACGTCTGCTCGCGCCAACAGGTAGATGTGCGCCGGGATCTTCATGGAATCGACGATCACGTCGGCGCCCGAGACCGTCAGCACGCCCCCATAGAGTCGGCGCATCAGATCGGCATAGGCCTTGAGGTCGCGTGTGTATCGGCGCGAGAGCTTCGGCTGCGCGATCAGGGGGAGTGCGAACGGGTGCGGCCATCGGCTGTGACCCAAGGGCAGGGCCAGGGCCAGTCGGCGCACCTCTTGCAGATCGAGGCGGTCCCAGCCTCCGAACGCCTCGAGCCCCACCTCCGTCCAGAACGGGCAGTCCGAGAAGCGCTCCCCACAGCTGCACGCCACGTCCTCGACGAGGCCCTTCTCCCACAGCCGGCCGATCTCGCCCACGGCGACGACCCCGGGCAGCTCGCCGAGCATCCTGCAGAGCAGCGTCGCACCGTTCTGGCCGGTGCCCGCGATGGCGAGGATGCTCCCCGCATCTGCATCGATCTCACGTGACATGGCTCTCATTTCGACGGACGAGCGCCGGACTTGACCGAG
>DASZOO010000192.1:0-23321 GCA_035550775.1 Actinomycetota bacterium
CCGCCCTCGAACAGCGTGCGTTTGCGCGCCTTGACGCTGCGCCCGAGCGAGTCGAACTGCCCGTTCGCGTTTTCGAGCACCTGCCGGATCATGTACCGGACGAAGAAGGGCTGCTTGCGCTGGCGGTGCTTCCCGACGTCCTTGGGGAGCCCGAGCGGCTTGGCCTTCGTCTTCTCCTCGCGCCCCTCGCCGATGCCGACCGGGGAATCGGGGCCGAGCGCGCCCATGCGAACCAGCACCTCGTTGCGACGGACGAGCGCGGTCTCGGGATCGTCGATCGGGTCGTAGTACTCCGGCGCGCGGATCATGCCGGCGAGCAGGGCGCCTTCCCGGAGCGTGAGTCTGCGAGCCGGCTTGTGGAAGTAGAACTGGCTCGCGGTGCCGATGCCGTAGACGCCGTTCCCGAAGTACACCTGGTTCAGGTAGAGCTCCAGGATCTCGCTCTTCGTGTACTTCTCCTCCACCCGGATCGCGAGCGCCAGCTCCTGGAACTTGCCTTCGAAGCTCTGGTCGAACTGGTCGACCCCCAGCGTGGCGCCGACGAGCTGCTGGGTGATCGTCGACCCGCCCTGCACGACCTCCCCCGCCTGCGCATTCTCGATCAGCGCTCGAACGAGCGAGCTCCAGTTCAACGCACCGTGCTCGTAGAACTCGGCGTCCTCGATCGCGAGCACGGCCGCCTGCGCCACGGGGCTGACGTCCTTCAGACGGATCAGCTCGCGGTTGTCGAGGTACACGGTGGCCAGCTCGGTCCGGCCGTCGTTCGCGTAGATCGTGGAGCGTTCCGGGAACCGCGGGATGCGCGTGAAGTCCGCGCCCAGCGTCGACAGCTTCGCGTCGACGCGGATCACACCGAGGGCGGCCCCCAGGAAGGGAGGCGCGATCACGAGCGAGAGCAGTCCGGCGGCGAGCGCGATCACGGGCACCAGCAGCAGGAGCGCCAAGGGCTTGAAGGCCGGGCGATCGGAGATGGGCCGTGGGTCCGGCCGACGGGGAACGGGTGGACGAGGCATGCGCGTGGCGCCCAGGATACCCCCCGCTGCCTGCGGGTACGATGGGCGCATGCGTGCCGCCCTCCTCTGTTCCGCCGTGCGCGGAGCCGTGTTCGTGGCGCTCGTGGTGACCGGCGTCACGGCCACGGGTCCCGCATCGGCGGCCGAGCCCACGCCGGTCGTGGTGCTGCAGGTCGAAGGCGCGATCGACCGGACGGTGGTGGGCTACCTCGACGATCGGATGCGGCAGGCGGAGCGCGAGGGGGCCATCGTGGTGCTCCAGATCGACACGTCGGGCACGCTCGATCAGGACGGGGTCGCGCTCGCGCAGCGTGTGGTGGACCTCGAGGTGCCGGTGCTCGCCTGGGTCGGGCCGACCCCCGCGAAGGCCGCCGGCGCGGGCATGCTGCTGATGTACGCCTCGTCCCTGGCCGGTGTCGCGCCGGGCTCGCAGACCGGGCCGCTGCAACCGATCGAGCTGCTCCATCCGGACGTGGCGCCTCCCGACCTGGAGGCGACGATCGAGGGCTGGCTCGACGACCGTGGGAAGGACACACGCCTCGAGCGCACCGACGAGCCGCTGCCCGCGGCCGACGCGGTCGAGCTGGGCATCGCCTCGGTAGCCGCGACGTCGGTGACCGGCTTCCTGAGCGAGGCCGACGGGCGCACGGTGGAGACCCCGGTCGGCCCCGTCACGCTCGAGACGCGGATCGCGACGAACGAGTCGGAGGCGCAGGAGGGCACCGTCGCGCTCCGGTTCGACAACCCCGGGCCCATCCAGCGGGTGGCCCATGCGATCTCGACGCCGTCGATGGCCTACCTCCTGCTCGTGCTCGGTCTCGGGGCGCTCGCCTTCGAGATCACCCAGCCGGGGTTCGGCTTCGCCGGATTCGCGGGCGTCGGGATGATGGCGCTGGCGGTGTACGGGCTCTGGGCGGTGCCGCCGTCGGTCGTCGGCATGGTCCTGCTGGTGGGCGGCATCTGCCTGCTGACGCTCGACGTTCGCCTGCGGAACCTCGGGCTCGCCACTGGGCTCGGTCTCGTGGCCTTCGGCGTGGGGTCGGTGATGGCGTGGTCCGACGTGGCCGATGCGATCCGTCTCTCGCCGTGGTTGATCGGGGGCGCGGTCGTGGCGTCGATGCTGTACTACGGGTTCGCGCTCACCGTGGCGATCCAGTCGAGGGATCGGATCGTGAGCACGCAGAAGGGCTTGATCGGCCTGATCGGCGAGGCCCGCGGCAAGCTCGCCCCGGAAGGTCCGGTCTTCGTCAAAGGCGCGATGTGGCGCGGACGCACGGCCGGGGACCCGATCCCCCCGGGCGCCAAGGTCCGGGTCCGCGGTGTCGACGGCCTGGTGCTGAGGGTCGAGGAAGAGCCCGTCACCGGACCGGCACCTGCGGCCGAGGGCATCGCCGACCCCGCCTGAGCTGCGGGTTCGCTGCGGGTTCGATGACGTTCCCGTGGCGGTCGTTCGCACATCTTGCCCTTGGCAATCCTCGGCCCTCGCCCGGCCCGAACAACCAGATGAGATGTGGAACGCCGCGCAGGAGTGGCAGCACGAGGCCGCGTGCCGTGGCCAGGATGCCGCGTACTTCTTCGCACCCAACTACTTCGAGCGCCGCGAGGAGAAGAACGCGCGAGAGGCGGTCGCGAAATCGTTCTGCGCTCGGTGCCCGGTCCGCGAGGAATGCCTCGAGTACGCGCTCGTGACGCGTGAGGCGCACGGGGTCTGGGGCGGCTTGAACGAGATGGAACGGCGCAGGCTGCTGCGCGCACGGGCCCGAGCGGCGAGCTGACCCGTGCCGGTCGTGCGAGGATGCCGCGCATGGACGACGAACGGATCCTCGCTCGCCTTTCGGAGCTCGGCCTCGAGCTCCCGCCCGCTCCGACGCCCGTAGCCTCGTACGTCCCCGTCCGCGTGAGCGGCACCCTCGCCTTCGTGGCCGGACAGATCCCGATGATCGACGGCGAGGTGCTCCACGCCGGACGCCTCGGGGATGCGGCCGGTGGCGTGGCCGTCGACGAGGCGGTCGACGGCGCGCGGCGCGCGGCGCTCCAGGGGCTCGCGGCTCTGCGCGAGGCGCTCGGATCGTTCGGCCGCTTGGCCGGCATCGTCGCCGTGACCGTCTACGTGGCGAGCGCGCCGGAGTTCGCCGATCATCCTACGGTGGCCAACGGAGCGAGCGATCTGCTCGTCGACGTGCTGGGCGAGGCCGGCCGCCACGCACGGGCGGCCGTCGGCACGTCGTCGCTGCCGCTCGGATCGTCGGTCGAGGTCGCGCTGACCGCCGAGCTCGGCTGATCGTTCATCGAGGGAACCGCAGGTCGCCGTCGCGGCGGCTGACGCCCGTTCGATCGAAGTGCTCGAGCAACGGCAGGGCGTACTTGCGGCTCGTGCCGAGCGCCTCGCGGAACGCGCTCACCGTGATACCGCCGGGAGAGCCCCGTACGAGGGTCTCGGCGCGCGCCACGAGCTCCGGTGTGAAGACGAGAGCGTTCGCGACGCGGATCACGAGACCCGCCGCGGCCGCCGCATCGATCACCCCTCGGCTCACCCCCGCACGCTCGAGCTCGGCGATCGTCGGGGGCGTCGCCTCGTGTTCCCCTCCGATCGACGAGAGCAGTTGCTGCACGTCGGCGTCGTCGGCGTCAAGCGAGACGTGATGGCCGGCGATGCGGATCGAGTTCGACGACCGCTCGACGGTGCCGTGGGCAACCATCGCGTCGAGCACGGCCTCCACGAGCTCTCGGTCGCCGGGAGCGCCCGCGGCCCGGAGCTCGCCGGCGACGATCGCTCGGATCTCGCCGGCGGGCGCTCCGGAGGCGAGGGGCTCGCGCTCATGGAAGCTCGTGAGCGCTTCGGTGACCGATCGTTCCAACGCCGAACGGAGCGGGGGGTCGACCGCCCAGTTCCCCACCGTGAGGGACGGATCCGCGGCCGCACCGACGAGTCGCGACACGTCGTCGGTCGCGATCGCGCCCCGCTCGTGCACGAGCAGCCCCGGCAGGTCCCCGAGAGGCACCGAGCGCCGGGCCGACAGCCGTTCGGTGGCCCGGGCCGCCTTGCCGGGGGCGATGTCGAGCACCATGCCGCCGGCGACGGTGCGGCGCCTGCCCGCTTCCCGCACGACGATGTGGTCGCCCACGGCGAGCACCAGCGGATGCGTGGTGCGCAGTCGGGCGAACGCCCGCCCCGACGGTTCGAGACGGTTCCCGTCGAGGAACCGGAGACGCGCATCGACCTCTGCGGCGCCCGCGTACACCTTGAACGCGCCGCGCGACGTGAGGGCCGCGTCCAGTCCTCGCACGGCGCGGAGCTCCACGTCGAACGTCGTCGTCGGAGCCCAGCTTCCCGGACGGACGAGCACGTCGCCGCGGCGCAGGTCGTCGCGTTCGACCCCGACCAGGTTGGCGGCCACGCGAGCCACGGGGCAAGCGCGCTCTTCCCGTTGACGATGGGTCTGCAGCGACCGGACGCGAGCCCGGCGATCGCCTGGTTCGATCGCGATCTCGTCGCCGACGGAGATGCACCCGCCGGTCAGCGTCCCGGTCGTCACGGTGCCCGCCCCCTTGATCGTGAAGACGCGATCGAGGAACAACCGGACCCGTGACGGAAGGGGCGCCGCCGCCCGATCGATCATCGTGTCGAGCGCGGTGCGCAACAGGTCGATCCCTTCCCCGGTGACCGACGAGAAGCGCACCACGGGGGAACCTTGCAGCGTGGTTCCCTGGAACCGATCGTGGATCTCCTGCTCCGCGACGCCGCAGATCTCGTCGTCGACGAGATCGACCTTCGTCAACGCGATCACGCCGCTGGTGACCCCGAGCACGTCCAGGATCTCGAGATGCTCTTCGGACTGCGGCTTCCACCCCTCGTCGGCCGCGACCACGAACAGGACCAACGGGGCCGGGCCGACGCCGGCCAGCATGTTGCGGATGAACCGCTCGTGACCCGGCACGTCGACGATGCCGATCTCGAGGCCGCTCGGCAGCTCGCACCACGCGTACCCGAGGTCGATCGTGAGCCCCCTGCGCTGCTCTTCCGCCAGCCGATCGGGGTCGATGCCGGTCAGACGCGCGACCAACGACGACTTGCCGTGGTCGACGTGGCCTGCCGTCGCCACGACGCGGTGGGCTGGGTCCTCGGCCGGCACCTCAGTCCTCGTCGTCGACGTCGTCGCCCTCCAGGGCGTACCAGACCGCGCGCGCGAGATCGGGCACCTGCTCGTCGGAGACGGTCCGCAGGTCGAGGAGCACGTGATCGCGCTCGACCCTGCAGAACACGCTCGGGCGCCCGATGCGCAGGCGCGCCGAGAAGGCCGGCGGATCCGGCACGGTCACGCGGACCCCCCACGACGGCAGTCCGGCACCCGGCATCGAACCGCCCCCGACGACCGATGCGCACCGGTGCACGTGCGCGTGGCCGAGGTCGCCCCCGAGCTCCTCGTTGAGCCGTTGCGCCCGGCGACGCACGACCTCAGCCGGCTCGCGCAGCATGCGCACGACTGGCACGTCGTCGCTCTGCCCTCGGGCGTGCATGGCCAGCACCTGTTCGAGGGCGGCCACCTGGAGCTTGTCGACTCGGACCGCTCGAGCGATCGGGTGCCGGCGGAGCCTGGCGACGGACTCGGCGCGGCCGACGATCAAGCCTGCTTGCGGTCCGCCGAGCAGCTTGTCACCCGAGCACGTCACCACGTCGGCGCCGTCGCCGAGCGCGTCGACGAGGGACGGCTCACCGGGGGGCATCCCCTGGGCCGGTCGCAGCAGCCCCGAGCCGACGTCGTAGAGGAACGGCACATCGTGGCGGTGAGCGAGCTTCGCCAACTCCGCGGCCGAGGCCGATGCCGTGAACCCGACCACGCGGTAGTTGCTGGGGTGCACCTTGAGCACGGCTCCGACGCGATCGGAGAACGCCGTTCGGTAGTCGCCGATCCGGGTTCGGTTGGTGGTGCCGACCTCGACGAGCCTCGCCCCCGACGCGGCCATGATGTCGGGGATCCGGAACTCCCCGCCGATCTCGATCAGCTCGCCTCTCGAGACGAGGACCTGCTTGCCCTTCGCCAGCGCGGCCAGGCTCAGCAGCAGCGCGGCCGCGCAGTTGTTCACGACGAAGGCGTCCTCGGCCCCCGTGAGGGCGAGCAGCATCGCCTCAGCCCGCGCCGACCGCTTCCCGCGTTCCCCGGTCTCGCGGTCGACCTCGAGGTCGCCGTAGCCGGCGGCATGGACCGCGGCCCGGGCCGCGCGGTCGGGCAGCGGAGCCCTGCCGAGGTTCGTGTGCAGCACCACGCCCGTCGCGTTGATCACCGGGCCGAGTCCCGTGGAGATGCGGGAGGCGCGCCCGATCGCCCTGGCCAGGATCTCATCGTCGGTGGGCCGCTCGGCGGCTCGGTCCAGAGTGGCGCGGAGCTCGGAGAGCACGCCGGTCACGGTGAGCTTGAGGAGCGGCCGGCCCACCGAGGCCTCCGCGCGCCTCGCGGGCTCGGACCGGAGCAGAGCGTCGACGGAGGGGAGCGATCGACGCGTGTCGGCGGCCATGGCATGGCAGTCTAGGACGTGTGCGGGAACGGCTGATCCCGGCAGCGGGTCCCGTGACTGCCTTCCTCTGCATGGCCGGGGTGCCGTACCATCGCCCGGCCAGGAGACCTCAGCCGGCAGACCTCAGGAGGGCACGTGATCCGAAGGAGACGAACGTCGCTGTCGCTGGCCGCCGTGATCTGCGCGGTCGTGTCGTCGGGCGTCGGCGTCGCTGCGGCGCAGTCCTCCTCGCCCGAAGCCGACGAGCAGGTCACGTTCACGGTGGGGGTGACCGGCGACCTCAACTCCGCGAACCCGTTCCGCCAGATCGACACGACCGAGAGCTTCCTCACCGGCCTGATGTACGACGGCATCTTGCGCCTGGGTCAGAAGGACTACGCGACCGAGCCCGAGCTGGTGGACAGCTGGGAGACGAGCGAGGACGGCATGACGTGGACGTTCGTGCTGCGTGACGACATCACGTGGAGCGACGGGGAGCCGATCACCGCGCAGGACTTCGTGTGGACGGCCGAGTTCATCATGGAGAACGACATCAGCTCGTGGAGCGACGGCTACCGGTTCACGGAGAGCATCGAGGCCGCTGACGAGCGCACGATCGTCTGGACGACCACTCGTCCGACCCTGGTTCCGGGGCTCCCCGGCTACAGCCTGATCCTGCCCGAGCACGTCTGGGGCGAGATGTCGCCGAAGGAGATCAAGGACTTCAGGAACTTCCCGGACACGGTGGCCAGCGGACCGTTCCGTCTCGTCGAGTGGGAACCCGGGGAGTTCTGGCGGTTGGAGGCCCGCGAGGACTACTACCAGGGCGCTCCGAACATCGACGAGATCGTCTTCCGCGTCTACAACTCGCCCGAATCGGTCGTGCAGGCGCTGATCAAGGGCGAGATCGACCACACGGTGGTGCCCGGCGCCGGCCTGTTCGAGCGGTTGGAGACCGAGGATCCGAACGAGATCGGCACGGCGGTCACGAGCGCAGAGGCGTTCCACCAGATGTCGTTCAACGTCGTGGACGATCCGTCGAGCACGGCGCACCCGGCGGTGCTCGACCCGATCGTGCGCGAGGCGGTCGCCTGGGCCCTGGACAAGCAGACGATGGTCGACCGGGTCATGCGCGGCTACGCGGAGCCCGGAACGACGCCGATCGTGCCGCTGTACGACTTCTGGCATTGGGAACCTCCGGCCGAAGAGGCCATCGGGTTCGACCCCGCCGAGGCCAACCGCTTGCTCGACGACGCCGGCTACCTCGATACCGACGACGACGGGGTCCGCGAGATGCCGGGCGGCGGGGATCCGCTCCAGTGGCGGCTGTTCGTCGCGACCACCGACTCCGACGGCATCAAGGCGGCGCCGTTCGTGCAGGGATGGCTCCGCGATATCGGCATCGAGACGTCGATCCGGTCGATGACCGACAGCAAGCTCTACGACCAGTGGTACGGATTCGACTGGGACCTGATCATCTACTCGTGGGGCGTGGGTCCCGACCCCGACTTCATCCTGTCGAGCTTCACGAGTGGGCAGTGCGGCTACTGGAGCGATACCTGTTACGCGAACCCCGAGTACGACCGCCTCTACAAGGAGCAGCAGGTCACGCTCGATGCCGCGGAGCGGCAGGCGATCGTGATGGAGATGCAGCAGATGCTTTATCGCGACCTGCCGGAGATCGTGCTCTGGTATCCGAACAGCTTCGAGGCCTGGCGGGCCGACCGCTGGACCGGGTTCCTGCCGTGGCCCGAGCCCGACGGTGTCATGTTCTGGGGGAACCCGTACTCGGTGCTGAACGTGCGCCCGGTGGCCGACGCTCCGACGTCGGCGCAGTCCGACAGCGGCCTGCCGGCGATGGTCTGGGTCGGTGCCGCCGCGGTGCTAGTTGCGGCGATCGCCGGTGTGGTGCTGGTCAGGCGCCGGCGCGACGAGCACTACGCGGCCTGATACCGGTCGGCGATGGGCGAGTGGCGATACGTCGGCCGCAAGCTGCTGCAAGCGGGAGCGACTCTGCTGTTCATCATCACCGTGAACTTCTTCCTGTTCCGCGTCATGCCGAGCGACCCGGTGCGGCTGCTGACCCGTCAGCGCGGGGTGCAGCTTTCGCCCGAGGCGCAGGCCGCGCTCACCCACGATCTCGGCCTCGATCGGCCACTCCCGGCCCAGTTCGTGCAGTACCTCGCCGACACGTTCCGGCTGGACTTCGGGGACTCGTTCATCTTCCCCGGGCAGTCGGTGGTCTCGGTCTTCTCCCGGTTCCTGTGGCCGACCGTGCTGCTGGTGGGGACGGCCACCGTCTTGATGATCGTGATCGGCCTGTACCTGGGCATCCGCGGCGGCTGGAAACGGGGGCGGCCGCTCGACGTGGGCTCGATGGGCTTCTCGCTCCTGTTCTATTCGATGCCCGACTTCTGGCTCGCGATGATCCTGCTGATCGTCTTCTCCACCGCGTTGGGGTGGTTCCCGTCGGGGGGGTTCGAGTCACCGAGCTCCGACCTGACCGGGTTCGCCCGCGCGCTCGACATCGCGAACCACATGTTCCTGCCGGTGCTGACCCTGACGCTGGGCTACATCGGTGAGTACTACCTCGTCATGCGATCGTCGCTGCTCGACGTGCTCGGCGAGGACTACATCACGACGGTGCGGGCCAAGGGCATCAGGGAGGATCGTGTGCTGTGGCGTCACGCGGTCCGCAACGCGATGCTCCCCACGATCTCGCTGATCGCGCTGTCGTTCGGGTTCGTGCTGGCCGGCGCGATCACGGTCGAGCTGGTCTTCTCGTACCCGGGCCTCGGGCTGCTGGCGATCCAGGCGATCGACTCGCAGGACTTCCTGCTGCTGCAGGCCCTGTTCCTGTTCGCGAGCGTGGCCGTGCTCGTCTCGAACCTCGTGGCCGACCTCGTCTACAGCTGGGTGGACCCCCGGGTGCGGGAGGCCTGAGCGTGACCGAGCCCGACGCAGGCGCCGGTGCACCGACGCCCGAGGTGGCCACGCGGTCCGCCCGCTCGGTGGTCTGGGCGCGACGGCGCTTGTCCGCGAGGCGATTCTGGGCCACGTACCGGCGAAGCGTGATGGGGATCGCCGGGCTGGTGATCCTCGTGCTCTTCGCCCTGATGGCGTTGCTCGCTCCGGTGCTCGTCAGCGCGGATTCGCTCGACGTCACCAAGGCCACCGGACCGATCCTCGCGCCGCCGTCGTGGGAGTACCCGATGGGTACCGACGAGGCCGGACGGTCCGTGCTGGCGCTCGTCGTGTGGGGCTCGCGGGTCTCGCTCGCCATCGGCCTGCTCGCGGCGGTGGTGTCGATGGTGGTCGGGGCCGCGATCGGCATCGTCGCGGGCTACCGGGGCGGCCGATGGGACTCGGCGTTGATGCGCTTCACCGACTGGTTCCTCGTGCTGCCCGGACTGCCCCTGGCGATCACGCTGGCCGCGATCCTCGGCCAGTCCATGTTCATCATCGTCATGGTCATCGGTCTCACGTCGTGGCCCTGGACGGCGCGCATCGTCCGGAGCCAGGCGCTGTCGGTTCGCGAGCGCCCGTACGTGGAGCGGGCCCGTGGGCTCGGCGCCCACGACCTGCAGCTGATCGCGAAGCACGTGCTGCCGAACGTGTTCCCCGTGATCTTCGCCAACACGATCCTGTCGATCGCGCTCGCGATCCTCGCCGAGTCGGCGCTCTCGTTCATCGGCCTCGGCGATCCGCTGCGGGTCTCGTGGGGCGCGACGCTCGAGCTCGCCTTCGACGCCGGGGCCCCCACGATCGGCGCCTGGTGGTGGATCGGCTTCCCCGGCGCCTGCATCGTGCTCGTGGTGCTCGCGTTCACGATGTGCGGGAACGCCTTGGAGGAGATCCTGAATCCGAGGTTGCGGCAGCGATGAGCGTGCTCGAGGTCTCGGACCTGTCGGTGTCGTACGCGACGCGGGAAGGGCCGGTCCCCGCGGTGCGCGGGGTGTCGTTCGACATCGATCGAGGGCAGGTGTTGGGGCTCGCCGGGGAATCCGGATGCGGCAAGTCGACGATCGGGCTCGGGCTGCTGCGGCTGTTGCCTCGGGGCACCGAGATGCGAGGACGGGTGATGCTCGACGGCGCGGACGTGCTGGCGATGGCGCCGAGCGAGCTCGGCGCCGTCCGGTGGACGCAAGCCTCGATCGTGTTCCAGGGGGCCCAGCACGCGCTCGACCCCGTCATCCGCGTCGGCGACCAGATCGAGGAAGCGATCCTGGCCCACCGGCCGGTTTCTCGGCGCGACGCGGCGGGTCGCGCCGCCGAGCTCCTCGAGCTCGTCGGCTTGCCCGCACGTCGCACGCGCGACTTCCCGAACGAGTTCTCTGGCGGACAGAAGCAGCGCGTGATGATCGCGATGGCGCTCGCGTGCGATCCCGATCTCGTGATCGCCGACGAGCCGACCACCGCGCTCGACGTCATGGTGCAGGCGCAGGTCCTCCGTCTGCTGAAGAACCTGCAGACCGAGCTCGGCCTCTCGATGCTGTTCATCACCCACGACCTCTCGGTGCTCGCCCAGGTGGCCGACCGGCTGGCGGTGATGTATGCGGGCCGCATCGTCGAGGAGGGGCCGGCGGCCGACGTGTTCGCCTCGCCTGTGCACCCGTACACGATGGCCCTGGCGGGTGCCTTTCCGAGGATCGGCGACGAGTCGTTCGTGCAGGCGCCGGGCGGGCTCGAGGGCGATCCGCCGGACCCGCGTGACCTGCCGACGGGATGCAGCTTCCACCCGCGGTGCTCCCGGGTGATGGAGCGCTGCCGCACGGTCGATCCGCCGTCCTTCGCGGCGGGTGCGGATCGGCGCGCCGAGTGCCTGCTGCTCGAGGATGCCGGGGCCACGGAGTCGGTGCCGACGTGAGCGTGCCGCTCCCCGCCGACGTCGCCGAGCATCCGGGCCCGCTGCTGCGGATCGACGACCTGCACGTGACGTTCGCCGGCAGACATCGCGTGTTGGAGCGACGCGCCCACCAGGGGTCCGCCCGCGCGGTCGACGGTGTCGACCTCGAGCTCGGTGAGGGGGAGGTCCTCGCCCTGGCGGGGGAGTCGGGGTGCGGCAAGACGACGCTCGCGCGCGCGATCATGGGGTTCGTGCGGCCCGACCGGGGGACGATCGAGTTCCGGGGAAAGCCGCTCGGCAAGGACCTCCGCGCCTACCGGCGGCAGGTCCAGATGGTCTACCAGGACCCGACCGGCGCCCTGAACCCCCGGCAGACCGTTTACGACTCGGTCGCGGAAGGCCTGCGCATCCACAAGGTGCCGGGTGACGAGGAGGAGCTGGTGCGCCGGGCGCTGGCGCGCGCCGGCCTGCGACCTCCCGAGCGATTCCTCCTGCGCTTCCCCCACGAGCTGTCGGGCGGGCAGCGTCAACGCGTCGTGATCGCGGGGGCGCTCGCGCTGGAGCCGCGAGTGATCGTGGCGGACGAGCCGGTCTCGAACCTCGACGCCTCGGTGCGCGGCGAGATCCTGCGCCTGCTGCTGCGTCTTCGGCGAGAGGATCGGATCAGCATCCTGATCGTCACGCACGACCTGGCGCTGGCATGGTCGGTCGCCGACCGAGTCGCGGTGATGTACCTGGGGCGCATCGTGGAGGTGGGGCCGACGCGCGACGTGCTGCTCGAACCCCGGCATCCGTACACCCGGGCGCTGCTCGACGTGGTGCCCGACGCGAACGACGCGGAGTCGCTCGACCGGCCCCTGTTGACCGGCGAGCCGCCCGATCCGACGCGCATCCCCGAGGCGTGCCGGTTCCATCCGCGATGCCCGGCGCTGGCCGACGGTCGCGCCGCGGAAGCACGCGTCGACGGGGCGTGCCGAGCCGACGACCCACGGCTCGAGCCGATCGTCGCGGGCCACCTGGCCGCGTGTCATCTGGCGACCGCCCGGTCGGACGCCTTCCGCGTACCATAGGCGCGATGGCCGACATCCGAGAGCGACCAGCCTTCCAGTCCTCCGAGGTCACGAGCATGATCCGCGGCGGTGGCCTCGACGTCGAGATCGCCGACGGCTCGATGGCGACCGAGGACATGATCCTCAACATCGGGCCCCAGCACCCATCGACCCACGGCGTGCTGCGCGTGGTCCTCGAGCTCGACGGTGAGGTCATCGTGCGAGCCGAGCCGGTGATCGGGTACATGCACCGGGCGGCGGAGAAGCTCTCCGAGTTCCGCGATGCGCGCCAGACGATGGTCCTGATGAACCGCCACGACTGGCTCAGTGCCTTCAACAACGAGCTCGGGTTCGTGATCGCGGTCGAGCGGCTCGCCGGCATCGAGGTGCCCGAGCGGGCTCAGTGGATCCGAACGATGTTCGCCGAGTGGAACCGCATCCTGAACCACCTGATGTTCTCGGGGTCCTACCCGCTGGAGCTCGGGGCGATGACGCCCGTGTTCTACGCCTTCCGAGAGCGCGAGATGATCCAGGACCTCGTGGAGAGCGCCACCGGCGCTCGCATGCACCATTCCTACTGCCGCGTGGGCGGGCTCAAGGACGACCTTCCCGCCGGGTTCCTGAAGCGCTCGGTCGGCGTGCTCGCCGCGGTCCGCGCGGCGATCCGCGAGTTCGAGACGTTGATCATGGGCAACGAGATCATCTTCGCCCGATGCCGGAACATCGGCGTGCTGCCGGCGGAGACCGCGCTCGCCTACGGCACGAGCGGGCCGGTGCTGCACGCGAGCGGCGTGCCCATGGACCCGCGCAAGGACGAGCCGTACGAGAAGTACGGAGAGGTCGAGTTCGAGGTGCCCGTGGGCCAGACCGGCGACAGCTACGATCGTCTGTACGTGCTCGTGGAGCGCATGAAGCAGAGCTGTAACATCATCGAGCAGTGCATCGACAAGCTGCCGCCGGGCGAGTTCCGGGCGCCGAAGCTGCCGAAGACCTTGAAGCTCGACGGCGAGGTGTACGTGCGCACCGAGAACCCGCTCGGGATGATGGGCTACTACCTCGTCGGCGACGGGAAGAAGCAGCCGTACCGGCTGAAGATGCGCACCCCGTCGTTCTCGAACGTGAGCGTGATCCCCGCGATGTTGCCCGGGACCCAGCTTCCCGACCTGATCTCGATCCTGGGCTCGATCTTCTTCGTGGTCGGAGACGTCGACCGCTAGTCCATCGCGGACCCGTGGGCGCCGTCGGGACCCCGTCGCTCGCCGAGGCCGTGGAGCGGGCCCGTGCCGTCGCCGACGGCGTGCTGTTCCCTCGGGCCCAGGAGACCGACCGGGCGCCGTTCGTTCCCCCCGGGAACCTCCGGGCGCTGCGCGACGCCGGTCTGCTGGGCCTGCACGGACCACGGGAGGTGACGGGCGGACTCGGAGCGGATCACGCGGCCGCCCGCCCGGTCCTCGAGGCGGTGGCCGGTGGATGCGGGGCCACCTCGTTCGTGTGGGCGCAGCACCACGGGGCGGTCAGGCGCGTGCGCGCGGGCGACGGACCGGCGCGTGCTTCGTGGCTGCCCGGGCTGTGCGACGGATCGACGTTCGCCGGCATCGGATTCGCCTACCTCCGCCGGCCCGGCCGGCCGGCGGTCCGCGCCGAGCGCAGCGCGAACGGCTGGCGCATCGAGGGGGAAGCCCCGTGGATCACGGGCTGGGGCGTGATCGACGTGGTCATCGTGATGGCGCGCGCGGCCGATGGCTCGGTGGTGACCGTGGCGGTCGATCGCCCGGGGGATCGCAGCGAGCTGCGCGCCGGGCCGCCGCAGGCGCTCGCCGTGATGGGGGCGACCCGGACGGTCACCCTCGCGTTCGACTCCGTGGAGGTCGGTGACGACGACGTGGTGGGCGTGCTCGACGATCGCGAGTGGGACCGCCGCGACCGGCTCGGCTCGTCGATGCCCGCGCCGGCGCCGTTGGGCATCGCGGACCGCGCGATCAGGCTGCTCGCCGACCTCGCCTCGACATCCGCCGTGGCCGAGACCGCGGCCGCGCTGACGGCCCGGCTGGAGGAGCGGCGCCGGTCCGCCGACCTCGTCGCACGGTCGGTGGCCGCCTCGGCGTCGGCGGACGACAGGGCATTCGACGAGGCGATCGTCGAGGGTGCCCGCGAGCGCGACCGCGGGTTGGACCTCGCCCGCCGGGCGACCGACGCGCTCGTCGCCGCGAGCGGCGGGCGCGCGATGTCACTCGACCATCCTGCGCAACGGCTGAGCCGCGAGGCGACCTTCTTCCTGATCCAGGCGCAGACGGGCGACCTGCGGCTCTCGACGTTGCGCCGAGTCGCCGCCCGCGCCTGACACTCCAGTCACACCCCGCTCCGTGCCGATAGCACCCGGGAGCGACGTCCGAGGGAGTTCGGCGTGGAGACGATCGGGTTGTTCCGCACCCGCGCGACGCGCGACGGTGCGGTGGAGGTCTGGACGAAGGGGTGGCGACTCGAGTCGCAGGTGCCCGCCATGGTGCCTGCCCTGATCGCGATGGCCTTCCTGTTCTCACCGTTCCCGGTGCCCGTTCGGGCGCTGGGCGCCGCGGCCCTGTTGGCCGGTGCGTGGATCGTGCTGAGGATGACGCGGATCGGATTCCGCATCGACGTCGCCGGTGTGCAGGTGATCGATGTGATCCGCACCCACCGGGTGATGTGGGATCGCTTCGAGGGGTTCGTGGGCGAGCGGAACGAGCACGAGGGCCGGTGCGTGCTGGTCACGACCGACGGCCGTCGCATCCCCTCGCCCGGCACCCTCGACCCCGACGAGATGGATCCGTTCTGGGCGCAGGGCGAGGTCTCGGCCGTGGACCAGCTCAACCGGCTGACGATGCGGCTTCGCCGGTCGGTGACGTCGGGGAGCGCTCCGAGCGCCGGCGGGGCACCCGTGGCCGAGGAGCCTGGTGACGACCTGTCGCCGGGCGCTCGCCGCCTCCGGACGATCGCCGAGGGCTGAACCCGACGTCGTCCCTGGCGGGCTCAGTCCTCGGCGCTCCTATGCCGTTCACGAGCGGCGCGCAGCCACGTCGGCTCCGCGACGTCCGGCGTCGCGGCGACGAACCAACGGAAGCGTCCGAGCCCGGCGGGGTCGGCCAGCATCGAGGCTCGGCTGCGGCCGCCCCACGTGCGCACCGCGTCGGCGCCGCGACCGGTGGCGAGCTGATCCTGCTGCCGCTCGAGCTGGGTGTGCAGCCACGCTTCGAGGCCGAGCGCCCTCAGTGCCTCGTGTTGCGAAACGGTCGGGAACGCGAGGAGCCCGCCGTCGCGGATCGCGGCCGAGATCGACCCGAAGTCCACCCCCGCGGTGATGTCGGTGGTTCCGGGCGCGGCGAGCAGGTCCTCCACGAGTCGATGGGCGGCGTATCCATGGGCAGCGCCGCCGGCCCCCCGGTCGGATCCGTAGTCGATCGCGAGCAGCGCCCGAGGCGGCGGGCCGACGAGCGCTTCGAGCACGAAGGTCACCGCGCCGGTCGGTACGACGGTCTCGCCGGATGCGTCCGGTGTCGGCTCGCCGAGCTCCGCTCGATCGTCGTCCGCAGGCACGAGGACCTCCGCGAGCCGATCGCCCTCGAACCCGACGTGGATCTCTCGCGGGCCATCGTCGGTAGCCCGGACACGCCGGAACGGCAGGTTGTCCAGGAGCTCGTGGGCGAGCACGATCGCGGGCTGCACCGCTTCGGGCATCGAGTCGCGCACCGTCACGCCCTCGACCTCGGCCAGCGCCGCACGCGCGCCGCCGCTCCGCTCGACCGCCGTCACGGTGGGCTCGAGATCTGCGAGCTCGGGCAGCAACCGGAGCAGCAGCGTGCCGTCTCCGGCGCCCGCCTCGATCAGGTCGAACCGATCCGGACTGCCCATCGCCTCGTGAAGGTCCCGGATCGCCTCGGCCAGGAGCTGCGCGAACACGGTGTGCACGTGTGGACTGGTCACGAACGCTCCCGCCGGTCCGGCGCCGACCGGAGGATCGTCGTAGAAGCCTCCCGGGGCGTACAGCGCGAGCTCCATGTACCGATCGAAGCGCATCGGGCCGAGGCGGCGGATCTCGTCGGCGATCGTGTCGGCGACGCTCGGCGTTCGGGCGTTCATCGAACGGCAGGGTACCTGCGAGGATATCGGCGCGATGAGCGACGAGATGCGACGCGCTGCCTCGGTGATCGCGGTCCGTGAGGGCGATACACAGGGCGACCCGGAGGTGCTCGTGCTCGAGCGCGGGGCGGGAAGCCGATTCCTGCCCGGCTACGTGGTGTTCCCGGGCGGCGCGGTCGACGAGCACGACGCGGTGCTCGCGTCTCGGTGGTTTGGCGACGACGGCGAGGCCTCGCGTGCCGCGGCGGTGCGCGAGCTCGTCGAGGAGGCCGGCCTGGCACTCACCCGCGAAGGTCTGGTCGACGCCGGCGACCCCGATTCCCTCGATCCCGTGCATGCGGCTCCCCCGGCCGCCGAGCAGCTTCACCAGCTCGCGCGGTGGATCGCCCCCGACGAGGTTCCGGTGCGATTCGACGCCCGCTTCTTCACGGTGGTCGCTCCGCGGGGCCTCGAGCCGGCCCCCGACGGAGGGGAAGCCGCGCACGCCTGGTGGGCGTCGCCGAGGGAGCTGCTCGCGGAATGGCAGGTGGGCGCCCGGAAGCTCTACTGGCCCACGTACGCGACGATGGTGGAGCTCGCGGGGTGCGGGTCGGCCGAGGCGATCGCCGAGCTCACCTTCGAGACCCGGGAACCCGACGACGACGAGGTCGTTCGGCTTCCTCGATCGGTCTTCTGGGAGGACTGATGTTGCACATCCTCCGCGTCCTGGCACCCAACCCGAGTCCCTACACGCTCGACGGCACCAACACGTGGGTGGTCGGCGACGAGCCGGCGGTGGTGATCGATCCGGGGCCGGACGACCCAGGGCATCTCGACGAGGTCGCTGTCGCTGCCGGCGATCGGGTGGCGGCCGTGCTCGTGACCCACGACCATCCGGACCACGCGCCCGGGGCGGCCGCGTTCGCGGCACGCGTCGATGCGCCGCTCTACGCCTTCCGCCTGCCAGGTGCCGAGCACCTGCGCGACGGCCAGTCGGTGGCGGCCGGCGCGGTGTCGGTGACCGCGGTGCACACCCCGGGACACACCAGCGACCACTTGGCGTTCTTCGTGGCGGCGGCGGGGGCCTTGTTCACCGGCGATGCCGTCCTCGGCCGAGGCACGAGCTTCATCGATCCGCCCGACGGAGACCTCGCCCAGTACATGCGATCGCTTGCCCGCATGCAGGAGCTGGGTGCCCGCACGATCTACCCGGGTCACGGTCCGGTCGTGCTTCGGGCAGCAGAGAAGCTGCGGGAATATGTCGAGCATCGTGCCGAGCGCGAACAGCAGGTCGTCGACGCGATCTCGGGCGGCCCTCGAACGGTCTCCGATATCGTGACCGAGATCTACGCCACGTATCCGCCTGACGTGCTCGAGCTGGCGGCGCGCTCCGTGCTTGCCCAGCTCTTGAAGCTGTCGGCGGAGGGCCGTGCCGCGCAACGGGGCCGCGGAGACGACGCTCCGTGGGAAGGCATCGCGCCCCGGTCGTGCCGGCGATGCGGCAGGCCCGTGAAGGGCCGTGCCCACTACTGCAGCTCGTGCAGCCTCGTCGTGCTCCAGGAGGGCAGTGCCGAGAGCCGGTGACACACGATGATGTGCCCGCGGCGCGGCACCTCGACCCGCCCCTGACGCGTCAGGTCGCGCATCGCGCGGGTCACCGATTCGCGGCTCGTGCCGCAGAGCCCGGCGAGATCCTCGTGCGTGAGCCGCAGCCCGATCGAGATGCCGGACGGCGCGGACCGTCCGAACCTGCCGGCCAGCACGTGCAGGCGGGCGAACAACCTCGTCGGCACGTCGAACCAGGCGAGATCGGCGGCGAGCCGCGCCGCACGCTCGGCCCGTCGGACCAGCAGCGGCACGGCCTCGCCCGCCTCGAGCTCGCGCAGCCGGCCCGGGCGCAGGGCTCGCACCGTCGCCTGCGCAACCCGGGCGTCGCCGTCCTCCCGGACCCCGTCACCCGGCCCCCCGATGCCGTCGCCGGGCCCGAGCACGTCGAGAACGAGCCGCCGGCCGTCGTGACGGAGGACCTCCACGACGAACGCTCCGTGCGTCACGACGCGCATCGGCGGACAGGGATCGCCCTGTCGCACGACGATGCTGCCGGCTCGCACCGGGATCTCGAGGGGGAGCGGTTGCAGGCTGCGCAGCGGGCGCGCGACCATGGGCACCAGCTCCTTCCGGGGAGGAGCACCCCGCCTCTCGGGGACGAGGACCCTACCCGACCGCACCGACATCACCGGCCGCCGCCCTCCTGACCCCCGGTGCGCCGCACCCTCACGACCCGCTAGGCTTGTCCGGAGCCCGCCGGACGAACCGGCTCCAAGGAGGAACCTCGTGGCCAAGCCCAAGCCGAAGCTCGAGCCCGTGCTGGCTGCCGTTCCGCTGTTCGAAGGGCTATCGAAGCGCCATCTGAAGAAGCTCGCCTCGATCGCCGAGATGGCGAACTTCATGAAGGGCGCCAAGATCGTCAAGGAGGGCGAGGCTGGGGACAGCTTCTACGTGGCGCTGACGGGCGAGGCCAAGGTCGCCGTGAAGGGCCGCACGGTGCACCGGGTGCTTCCCGGCGATCACTTCGGCGAGATCTCCCTGCTCGACGGCGGTGAGCGCACGGCCACCGTGTCCGCCGAGACCCCCATGACGCTGCTCATGATCCAGCGGAAGAACTTCCTGAAGGAGCTGGAAGACGATCCGACGGTCGCGGTCTCGCTGCTCGAGAGCCTCGCCCGCACGATCCGCCGGGTCGACCGATCGTTGGCGCGCTGATCGAACGCACATGAAGGTCGAGTTCTATCGCCCGGTGTCGCCGCGGGCCGACGATCGAACCGATCCCCAGGCTCCGCCCCCTTCGCCCGTGGGCACCGCCACGTGGACCGACGACGGACCGGTCATCGAGTGCGATGACGGCGACCTGCGGGCCGCGCTGCAACACGCGTTCCGGAAGACCCCGGTCGTCACGGACGATGCGTCGTACCGCCGGTTCGGCACGTTCGGTGAGGTGCTGATCCAGCCGGGCAGCCTGGAGTGGTTCCGGGTTGTGGCGTTCGTCAGGGTGCCAGAGGAAGCGGGCCTCGAGACGAGGCTCGTCCCGGGCATCACCGAGGGGGGCTTCGATCCCGCGGCGGGATACCGGCGATTCGAGGATGCGATCGAGCGGCTCGCGGTTCACAGGCCCGCGCCACGCTAGCCACCCCGACGACTCGCGGCGCTGGGCGGACCGAGACCGTCCACTGCGATAATCGGGCCGTGGTCGACGAGTCCGCAGGCGTCCCGATCGTCCGTCCGCAGCCCGAGCTCGTCGGACGCGATGCGGAGCGGGCAGAGGTCGATGGGTTCCTCGCTCGGGCGCGCTCCGGCGCGAGAGCGCTGGTGATCCACGGCGATGCCGGCATCGGCAAGACCGCGCTGTGGCGGTTCGGGGTCGCCGCTGCTCGCGACGAGGGCTGGCTCGTGCTCTCCACGCGACCCGCCGAGGAGGAGATGCCGCTCGCGCTGGCGGGGCTCGTGGACCTTTTCGAGGAGCACGATCTCGCGGTCGACGCGCTCGCTCCCGATACGGGCCAGCTCGCTCGAGGGCGCGCCGTGCTCGACGCGCTCCGGAGCCTCGCGGCGAACACGCCAGTGCTGCTCGCCATCGACGACTTGCAATGGCTCGACATCACGTCGGCCCGCACGCTCCGGTACGCGCTGAGGCGGCTCGACGAGGAGCCGGTCGGCGTGCTCGCCACCGCGCGGACCGGCTCCGACACGGAGAGCCCGCTCGGCCTGCGATCGACGTTGCCGCCCGGCCGCTCCGACCGGCTCGAGCTCGGCCCGCTCTCGCTGGGTGCGCTTCGGCGCGTCGTCGCCGGCATCGTGGACGCGATCACCAGACCGACGTTGCGGCGCATCCAGGAGGTCTCCGGTGGCAACCCCCTGTATGCGATCGAGCTGGCGCGCGCTCTGGCGGCCGATCGCGAGTCGCCATCCATGGGCGTCCGTCTGCCCGACTCGCTCCAGAGCGCGATCGACCAACGCCTCGACGCCGCTCCCGCCGAGCTGCTGCCGCTCCTCGAGACCATGTCGGGGCTCGGCTCCGCTCCGCTCGGCACGATCGAGACCGCCATGCCCGGCGCAGAAGTGCCGGCGTTGGTCGCGCTCGCGCAGCAGTGGCAGCTGCTCGTCGTGGAGGAGAACCTCGTGGTGCGGTTCGCTCATCCGCTGCTCGCATCGGCCGTCTACGGGCGCATGGGCACGCTCGAGAGGCGATCCCTGCACGCAGAGCTCGCCCGTGCCGCGTCCGACGCGGAGGCTCGCGTCCGTCATATCGCTCTCTCGACGGACGAGCCGGATGCCGAGATCGCGGCGCTGCTCGAGGAAGCGTCGAGCCGTGCCAGCGCGAGGGGAGCTCCCGAGCTCGCCGCGGAGCTCGTCCGGCACAGCCTTCGGCTGACGCCACCCGGAGATCAGGAGGACTCGCTGCGGCGGGCGCTCGCAGAGATCGAATCGAGATGGGCCGCCGGAGAGGCGGGCCGGGCGGGGACGCTCGTCGAGGAGCTGGTCGACTCGCTTCCGCCCGGTCCCGCACGAGCCGAGGCGATCATCGTCGGAGCCGACGTTGCCGACATCGCGGAGCGGGAGGGGCCCCTGCTGCTGGAGGCGCTCGAGGAGTCGGCGGAGGACCCTCGTCTCCAGTGCCGGGTGCTCACCTTGCTCGCCGATTCGCGGGCCGACGCAGGCGATCTGCCGGCCGGGGTCGAGTTCGGCCGGCGGGGTCTCGCACTCGCCGAGGAGGTGGGCGACCCACAGCTCGAGCTCGTGGCGGCCACCTTGCTCGGGCATCTCGAAGCGCAGGTCGGGCAACCCCGCCCAGACCTCATGGACCGCGCGGTCAGTCTCGAAGACGAGATGGGGATGCCGATCTTCACCCAGGGGCCGCGAGAGCTCCTGGTGAAGCATCGGCTCTGGGCCGGCGACCTGCCCGGAGCGCGCACGCTGCTCGAGCAGACCCGGGCCGCCGCCGCGAGATCGGGCCTCGCGTCGAAGGAGATGCAGTACCTCTACGACCTCGCGCTCGTGGAATGCGCGGCCGGCAACCTCGACGAGGCCGACCGCGACGTCACCCGCGCGGTGGAGGCCGCGCTCGATGCCGACGACATGTGGTCGGAGCGGCTGCTCCTCTACGCGCGTTCGCTGATCGATGCCTGGCTCGGCCGAGCCGACGAGGCGCGCAGGGCCGCGAAGCGGCTCGTCGACGAGACCGGGTCGCTCGGTATGAACAAGGCCGTGCCACGAGGTCTCTCGGTGCTCGGGCTCCTCGCCCTCTCCGAGGGAGACGCAGAGGGAGCCGCCCGCGATCTCGCCGAGGCGGCCCGGCGCCGTGAGGAGATGGGCATCCGTCATCCGGGCGCAGAACCTGAGCTGGCCGACTCCGTCGAGGCGCTCGCCCTTGCCGGAGAGCTCGACGCCGCAACCGACCTGATGGAGCGCCTCCAGCGCCAGGCCGACGAGGTCGGCAGCCCGTGGCCGCTCGCGGCCGCAACGCGAGCCCGCGGCGCACTGCTCCTGGCCAAGGGCGAGGCGGCCGAGGCCGCCACCATGCTCCATGACACCGCCGCGACCTTCGATCGGCTGGGGTTCCGCCCCGATGCCGCGCGCGCCCGACTGCTGGAGGGCCGGGCGATCCTGCGCGACGGCCGCCGTTCACAGGCCGCCGAAGTGCTGGCGACCGCGCGAGACGAGTTCGCGGCGATCGGCGCGTCGCTCTGGGAGACACGAGCGGTCGAGGAACTCGAACGCGTCTCGCCGGGTCGAGGGTCGGGCGACCTCACGCCCACCGAAGGTCGCATCGCAGCGCTCGTCGCCGAAGGCCTCAAGAACCGCGAGATCGCCGAGCGGCTCTTCCTGAGCGTGGCCACCGTCGAGGCACACCTGACCCGCATCTATCGCAAGCTCGGCATCCGTTCCCGCAGCGACCTCACCCGGCTCGTCGTCGACGACGAGCTCTCGTTCCCGGCCGGGTCCTAGCCCCGAGCGATAGGGGGTCCGTCGCCCCGTCGATGGGAACCCCGGTATCCGGGCCGGACCATGCCTCCCTAGGTTCGAGCACATGGACCTCGTGGCCCCGGCAGCGGTCGAGCGCAGGAAGCTCCGACGAGAGCTGGGACGGTTCGACGCCGTCTGTCTGCTGATGGCGGCCATCGTCGTGCTCGACACCCTCGGGGCGGTCGCTCGCGGTGGCGCCGAGACGATCACGTGGCTCGCGATCGTGAGCCTGCTCTTCTTCGTGCCGGCCGGCCTCGCGATCGCCGAGCTGGGCGCCGCGTTCCCTCACGAGGGCGGCCCCTACGCCTGGGCGCGTCAGGCGTTCGGTCGCTTCGCCGGGTCGCTCGTCGCCATCTGCTACTGGGTCGAGGCCGCGGTCTGGGTGGGCGGCTCGCTCGCGATCACGGCGGTGGCGGTCGTCGACGAGCTCGTCGTGCCCCTCGAGGGGTCTCGGCGGATCGCCTTCGCCCTCGCGTTCGTCGCCGCTGCGACCCTGATGGCCGTCGTCCCGCTCAGAACGGGCAGGCGGATCCCAGCCATCGGCGCCGCCGCGCAGGTGGGGCTGCTCACGTTCTTCACCGCGACCGTCGTCGCCTACGCCGCTCGCGAGGGTGTCCACGGGGTCGCCGCCGGGGACGTCGCACCGAGCTGGGCGGTCTTCGTGCTCGTCGCGCCGGTGCTCGTGTACAACTTCCTCGGCTTCGAGCTTCCCTCAGCGGCGAGCGAAGAGATGCGGGACCCGCAGCGCGACGTGCCGGCCGCGATCGGCCGGGCCGGGGTGCTCACGTTCGTCCTCTACTGCGTTCC
>DASZOO010000193.1:0-20796 GCA_035550775.1 Actinomycetota bacterium
CACGTCGTACCGCCCGGCCTGCACGTCGAGCCACGTGCGGAATCGGGCCCGCTTCGAGCCGGCCAGCAGCAGCGCGACACGATCACCGAACGCCTGGACGATCGCTCTGGCCGTGCCCGGCATCGGCACCGCCTCGGGCACGACCACCAGCGCGCGACGCCCCGAGGCGAGGCTCGCCCCGACCAACTCGACCACCGATGACCCCTCGTGCTCGGGCGCCGGGCGCAACGCCCAGGCGCCGGGCCGCCGGGCGGCGATCGCGCCCAGAAGATCGGCTCCCTCCCGGTACTCCCCCAGCACGGGGCTCGCCGGGGAGCGGGGATCGATCGACCGTGGCTCGGCCCGGCGTTCCGGGGCCTCCTCGGCGGCGACCCTCGGAGGCGTCGCCCGCCCGATCACCGTGGCGAGCGGGGCGACGTAGCGCTCACTCACCCACCTGCACAACGCCAGGCCGTGCTCGTCGAACCATCGGGTCGGAGAGACGAGCTTGCTGACCGGCAAGATGCGCCCCGGCACGTCGCCGGTCGCCTGGAGCACCCATCCACGCACCGACCGCCCGTGGAACGGCACCTGCACCAGCGAGCCCGGCCCGGCCCCGATCTCGGCGGGCAGGTCGTACGTGAAGGCCCGATCGAGACCGAGCAGCGGCCGGTCGACGCAGACCGAGACCGGACCCGCCAGCGGGGCGAGTTGCTCAGGCGACGGCGGCGCGGAGGTCCTCGACGCGGTCGGTCCCCTCCCAGGGGAATTCCTTGCGGCCGAAATGCCCGTACGCGGCGGTCTCACGGTAGATCGGCCGGGCGAGGTCGAGGTCGCGGATGATCGCCGCGGGCCGGAAGTCGAACACGTCCCACAGGGCCGAGCGCAGCTCGTCGGGATCGACCTGCTCGGTGCCGAAGGTCTCGAGCGTCAGGCTCACGGGATGCGCGGTGCCGATCGCGTACGCGAGCTGCAGCTGCGCGCGATCGGCCAGCCCCGCGGCGACGAGGTTCTTCGCCGCGTAGCGGGCCATGTAGGCGGCCGAACGATCGACCTTGGTCGGGTCCTTCCCGGAGAAGGCGCCGCCCCCGTGCGGCGCGTACCCGCCGTACGTGTCGACGATGATCTTGCGTCCGGTGAGCCCCGTGTCGGCCTTCGGGCCGCCGATCTCGAACCGCCCCGTGGGGTTGACGAGCACGCGGACCCCCGAGGTGTCGAGGTCGGGGAACTCCCGAAGCACGGGGTCGATCACCTCGGCCTCCACGTCGGGGGCCAGCAGGGTCTCGACGTCGACCTCCTCACGGTGCTGGGCGGAGATCAAGACGGTGTCGACGCGGACGGGGCGCCCGCCGTCGTATTGGATCGAGACCTGCGACTTGCCGTCGGGCCGCAGGTACGGCACCACCCCGGCCTTGCGCACGTCGGAGAGCCGGCGCGAGAGCCGGTGGGCCATGGCGATGGGCAGGGGCATCAGCTCGTCGGTCTCCCTGCACGCGTAGCCGAACATCATGCCCTGGTCGCCTGCCCCGAGGTGGTCCAGCGGATCGCCCGAGTGCTCGGCTCGGTGCTCCAAGGCGTCGTCGACCCCTCGCGCGATGTCCGGGGACTGCTCCTGGATCGCGGTCATCACACCGCAGGTCTCACCGTCGAGGCCGACCCGGGCGTCGGTGTAGCCGACGTCGGTGATCGTGGAGCGCACGATCGCCGGCACGTCGACCCAGCCCTCCGCGAGCGTGATCTCGCCGCTGACGAAGACGAGCCCCGTCGTCACCAGCGTCTCGCAGGCGACCCGGCTGTTCGGATCCTCAGAGAGGAACGCATCGAGGATCGCATCGGAGATCTGGTCGGCGAGCTTGTCGGGATGCCCCTCGGTGACCGACTCCGACGAGAAGAGGTTGACCTGGTTCATGCTGGGCGGAGTCTAGCCGAGCCGGGTGACGATGCGGTCGACGAGCGCCTCGGCGAGCTCCGCCTTGGTCCAGTCCCGGAGGTCGGTGTCGTCGCCGGCGGCGTCGAGGATCGCCGCGTGATCGGTCTCGGAGCCGAACCCGGTGCCGGGACGGCCGACCTCGTTCGCGACGAGCAGGTCGGCGCCCTTGCGCGCGAGCTTCGCCATCCCGGCCTCCACGACGTCGCTCGTCTCGGCGGCGAACCCGACGAGCACGAGCTCGGGCCCTTTGCCTTGCCCGATCTCCGCCAGGATGTCGGGGGTGGGTTCGAGGACGAGCTCGGGGGTGCCCTCTCCCTTCTTGATCTTGCGAGGGGCCGCCTGTTTCGGGCGGAAGTCGGCCACGGCGGCCGCCATCACCACGACGTCGGCGGCGTCGAGGGTGCCGATGACGGCGGCGCGCATCTCCTCGGCCGACGTCACCCGGACGACGGTGACGCCGGGGGGCGGCGCCACGGTGCCCGGGCCGAGCACGAGCCGCACGTCGGCGCCTCGGCGCGCGGCCTCGGCGGCCACGGCCACCCCCATCCTCCCGCTCGAGTGGTTCCCGATGAAGCGCACGGGGTCGATCGCCTCGTAGGTCGGGCCAGCCGTGACGACGACCACGCGGCCGGCCAGGTCTCCGGCGGGTGTCGCGCCGAGGGCGAGCGAGGCCTCCCGCACGATCGCCTCGGGTTCGGACATGCGCCCGAGGCCCTCGTCACCGTGCGCCAGCGCGCCCGTCGCGGGTCCGACGAACCGTACCCCTCGTTCCCGCAGCGTCGCCACGTTGCCCCGGGTCGCCGGATGCTCCCACATCCCCGTGTGCATCGCGGGCGCCACGACCATCGGCCCCTGGTACTCGAGCAACGTGGACGTCAGCAGGTCGTCGGCCATGCCGGCGGCGAGCTTCGCGAGGAGGTTCGCGGTGGCGGGCGCGACGACGACGACATCGGTCTCGTGAGCGAGTCGAACGTGCACGATCTCCCCCGGTCGCTCCCAGATCGAGGTGTGCACGGGGGCGCCCGTGAGCGCGGCGAACGTGTCCGGGCCGACGAACCTGGTGGCGGCCTCGGTCATCACGACCGTGACGACGGCCTCGGCCCCGACGAGGAGCCGTGCGAGAAGAGCGGACTTGTAGGCGGCGATGCCGCCCGTGACCCCCAGCAGGACCCGGCGGCCCGCCAGCACTACTCGGCCTCGACGGGTTCCTCGGGACGCACGTACTCGATCTTGTCTTCGGCGATCTCCTCGAGCGCGATCGAGAGCGGCTTGTTGCTGAACCCGCTCTCGACGAGCGGCGGCACGAATTCGCCGCGGCCCTCACCGAGCTGGTTGTAGTAGCTGTTGATCTCGCGAGCACGCTTGGCCGACAGGATCACCAGCGAGTACTTCGAGTCGACGGCGGCGAGCAGATCGTCGATCTTGGGTTCGATCATCCGGAAGGATCCTCCGTGGGGTCGTGCGAGCCGCCCGAGAACCGGGCTCTGGATGCCTCGATGATAGCAGCGACCTGCGACGATGCTCGTTCCACGTCGTCGTTGACGACGACGTGGTCGAACCGATCGCGTTGGGCCAGCTCCCACTCGGCCTTGGCAAGGCGCTCGCCGATGTCGGTCTCCGACTCGGTGCCGCGGGAGCGAAGCCGACGCTCGAGCTCGTCGAGGGATGGTGGCTCGAGCAGGATCGTCACGGCGTCGGGGACACGCTCTCGCACCTGCCGCGCTCCCTCGACGTCGATCTCGAGCACCACGTCGCGCCCGGCGACACGGTGCATCTCGACCGGTCCCGCCGGGGTGCCGTAACGATGCCCGTGGAACACCTCCGCCCACTCCAGCATCTCGCCGTCGCGGACCATGCGATCGAACCCTTCGTCCGCGACGAAGTAGTAGTCGTCGCCATCGATCTCCCCCGGCCGCGCGGGTCTCGTCGTGGCGCTCACCGACAGCACGAGATCGTCGGTGATGCGGCGGCGGACCTCGTGGACGACCGTGCCCTTGCCGACCCCGGACGGACCGGCGACCACGAACAGGATGCCTCGGCGTCTCGCCAAGGCAGGGGGCTACTTCGCGAACTTCGCGAGCAGTTGCTCGCGTTGCTTCGCGCCGAGGCCACGCACGCGGCGCGTGGCGCTGATGTCGAGCTCTTCCATGATCTTGGCGGCGCGCACCTTCCCGACACCGGGCAGCGACTCGAGCACCACCGACACCTTCATCTTGCCGACGGTGTCGTCGTCGCGGTTCAGCACCTGCTGCAGCGAGAGCTTCCCGGACTTCAGCTCGCCCTTGAGCTCGGCGCGAGCCTTGCGCGCGGCCGCGGCCTTCTGGAGGGCCTGGGCACGCTGTTCCGGGGTCAGCTGCGGTAGAGGCATCACGTGCTCCTTCGTGTCGGGAGAGCGGAGGGGTCGAGAACCCGGGGAGTATACGCGGGGCTCCATCACGCCCACAAACGCACGATGTGCCCGACGACCTGCGGTTTCTCGTGCTTCGGCGGCCGCCGAGGAAGGGTCACCGCGCGCCGAGCACGATGCCTTTGGCCACCCCCACGGGATCGTCGGCGCCGGTGATCGGCCGGCCCACCACCAGGTAGTCGGCGCCGGCGTCGAGCGCGGCCGAGGGGGTGAGCACCCGGACCTGATCGTCGCCGTTGGCACCGTGCGGCCGGATGCCGGGCACGACGAGACAGAACCCCTCACCACAGGTCTCACGAACGGTGCGGACGTCGTCGCCCGACACCACGACGCCGTCGAGCCCGGCGGTGAGCGCCTCGAAGGCGAGCGAGGCCGGCGATGCCAGCTCCTCGCCCGACATGGACGACAACACGGTCACGGCGACGACGAGCGGTGTCGGATGCCCTCCGCGTTCGGCGCCCCGAGCCGCGCCCTCGAGGGCCGCGCGCATCATCACGTCGCCGCCCAACGCGTGCACGTTCAGCATCGCGACGCCGAGGCTGGCGATGGCGGCCGATGCGCGTTCAACCGTGGTGGGGATGTCGTGCAGCTTGGCGTCGACGAACACCGGCGCCCGGTCGGCCACCCGTCGCACGGCGTCGGGCCCCTCAGCCCAGGCGAGCTCCAGCCCGACCTTGAGCATGCCGGCGTGTGGCGCGAGGGCTCCCGCGAGCCGCTCGGCCGATGCGATGTCGCCGACATCGAGCGCCACGATCAACGGATTCGTCGGACGGGGGATCACGTCGTGGCTTCCGTCTCGTCGAGCACGCCGAACGATGCCGGGACCCGCAGCCGGGCTCGAACGTCGCGAGGCGAGGCGAGGCCCTTCGCCTTCAGGTACTCGACGATCTCCTGCGCGATCGAGACCGGGGCCGAGGGATCGATCAACGTCGCCGTGCCGACCTGGACCGCCCAGGCACCGGCGAGGAACGCCTCGACGGCGTCGTCGCCGCTTCGGATACCCCCGACCGCGACCACCGGCGTATCGGGCACGGCCCTGGAGACGTCGAAGACGGCGCGCAGGGTCATCGGCAGGAGCGCGGGACCGCTCAACCATCCGGTGACCCCGCCGAGCCCTGGACGCAGCCGTTCGGGCCGCACGTCGAGCGCGGCCGGCGGGCCGCCGATCGTGAGGCCGGTCACCCCGGCGCGCACGACCGCCTGCGCGATCTCCCGCAGCCCCGACACGTGCATGGGAAGCTTCGCGAAGACGGGGACGAGCGACATGCGGGCCACGGCCCCGGCGACCTCGGCCGCGCGGTCGGCGTGTTCCCCCAGCACGCGGCGATCCAGCTCGAGATCGGGCCCCGACAGGTACACCTCGATCGCCGACACCTCCGGCCGTCCTTGCAGCGCACCCGTGAGGCGCACGTATTCCTCGAGGGTCGTTCCGGCGATCGAGACGACGACATGCGTCCTCGACCTCGCCAGGCGAGGCAGCTCGTCGGCGACGAACGCATCGATGCCGGGGTTCTGAAGACCGGTGGACCACACGATGCCGGCCGGCGACTCCGCGATCCTGGGGGTCGGGGCGCCCTTCTCGGCCTCGAGGGTGATCGTCCGGCTGACGATGCCGCCGACCTTCCTGAGCTCGACCAGGCCCGAGAGCTCCCTCCCCGTGCCCGCGCACCCCGCCGCGATCATCACGGGCGTGGGCAGCTCGATGCCCCCCAGATCGACCGCGAGGGAGCGTCTCACCCCGGCCACGATCGCACCACCGGCAGACCTTCGGGTGGCGTGGGCAGCATCGTCGGCGCCTCGGATAGCCACTGGTCCCACACCACGCGGGCCGGATTGAACACGGGGCCCTCCACGCACGAACGCAGGTGGTCGTAGCCGCTGCCGTCCTTGCGCGCCACAGGCACGACGCACGTCTGACACAGTCCGAGTCCACAGGCCATCCGTTCCTCCACCGACACCTGTGCCGGGATGCCGCGCTCCTTGCAGAAGCCCGCGATCCTCGCGAGCGTGGACGGCGGCGCGGCGGCGTAGAGCACCTCGGTGCCGGTCGCCTCCGCCATCTCGGCCAGCACGTCCACCACCGTGCCGCGATCCCCCAGGGAACCGTCGTCGGTGACGATCGTGATGGTCTGCGAGAGGCGCTTGCCCTCGATCGGCTTGAAGACGCGCTCGCGGGTGTCGGCGCCGACGATCATGTCGACCCGCTTGTGCCTCGCCAGCAGCTCTTGCGCCAAGAAGTAGAGGGAAGCCGCGCCGTGGCGCTCGGCGACGAGCAGGCAGTTCGTGTGGCGCTTGGGATAGGCGAACGGGGTGCCGAGCGGCCCGATGACCTCGAGGAACTCGTGCGCCTTGACCGTGGTGAGCCACTCGGTCCCCGGGCCTCGCGGTTCCACGACGAACTCCAGCGTTCCTGCCCACCCGCCCCGCCGCGACGCCTGGTGCACCGCGAAGTGGCGACGGAGCAGGAACTCACGCCCCTCGGGCATCTTCACCGCCAGGAACTGACCCGGTCTCGCCTTCTCGGCGATCTCGGGCGCGACCAGCGTGAGGGAGTGGTACGCGCCCAGCCGTCGCGTCGACAGGACCTCGGCGCGGACACGCGTGACGCTCATGTCCCGGCGCTCGAGGCGGCGGCCTGCTCGAACGTGTGGCGCCCCTGCATCGGCTCGGCCATGGCCTCGGCATGGTACTCCTGGATCGTGCGGGGCTCGGTCCGGGTTCCACGCAGAGCCTCGATCCCGCGCAGCGCCGCGAAGGCTCCCGGCAACGTGGTCACGCAGGGCACACCGGCGACCGCGGCCGCCGTCCGGATCAGGTATCCGTCGGTCCGCGCTCCCCGTCCGAACGGCGTGTTGACGATCAGATCGACCCGCCCGTCGCGGATCAGCTCGCCCACGTTGTCGTCGGCCTCACTGACCTTGGCGACCCGCTCGACCGGGATCCCGGCCCGTTGCAGAACGCCGGCCGTGCCGCGGGTCGCGATGAGCCGGAAGCCGAGGTCGGCGAGCCGGCGAGCCGGGAAGACGATCGAGCGCTTGTCACGATTCGCGACGCTGATGAACACCGTGCCGCTCACCGGCAGCGCGTGTCCGGCCGCGACCATCGCTTTGGCCAGCGCCGTACCGGGGTCGGCGTCGATGCCCATGACCTCGCCGGTCGACTTCATCTCCGGACCCAGCACGGTGTCGGAACCGGGGAAACGGCCGAACGGCAGCACCGCGGCCTTCACGCTCGTGTACGGCAGGTGGCGATAGTGGAACGGGTCGGCGGGCAGGACCGCCTCGGCCCTCAGGTCGGCGAGGGAGGACCCAATGAGCACGAGGGTGGCGATGCGGGCGAGCGAGACGCCCACGGCCTTCGAGACGAACGGCACCGTGCGGGAGGCTCGAGGGTTCGCTTCGATCACCCAGACGCGTTCGTCCTTCACGGCGAGCTGCAGGTTCAGCAGGCCCACCACGCCGAGCCGACGCGCGATCCTGCGCGTGATGTCCTCGATCTCGTCGAGCTCCTCCTCCGCGAGGGTGGCAGGGGGGATCTGGCAGCTGGAGTCGCCCGAGTGCACCCCTGCCTCCTCGATGTGCTCCATCACTCCCCCGACGAACACGTCGCCGTCCGCATCGACGACGGCATCCACGTCGACCTCGACAGCGCCTTCCAGGAAGCGGTCGATCAGGACCGGGTGATCGGGCGACGCCCGTGAGGCGCTGCGGACGAACGAGTCGAGCTCGCCGTCGCCGTAGACGATCTCCATCGCCCGGCCCCCGAGCACGTAGGAGGGCCGCACGACGACCGGGTAGCCGATGCGGCCGGCCACCGTTCGCGCTTCCTCGACCGACCGGGCCTCGCCGTGCCGTGGCGCTGGGATCTCGAGCTCGGCCAGCATCGCCGCGAACCGTCCCCGGTCCTCGGCGAGGTCGATGGCCTCGGGCGATGTGCCGAGCACCGTGAAACCCTCCTCGACGAGCACCCGGGCGAGCCGCAACGGCGTCTGGCCGCCGAACTGCGCGATCACGCCCCGTGGTCGCTCTGCCCGACACACGGCCAGCACGTCCTCGGGTGCGAGCGGTTCGAAGTACAGCCGGCTCGACGTGTCATAGTCGGTCGAGACGGTCTCCGGGTTCGAGTTCACCATCACCGAATCGACGCCGATCTCCCCGAGCGCGAACGCCGCGTGCACGCACGCGTAGTCGAACTCGATGCCCTGGCCGATCCGGTTGGGACCGGCGCCCAGGATGAGCACCCTGGGGCGCTCGGCCGGTTCCACCTCCGATTCCTGCTCGAAGCAGGAGTAGTGATACGGCGTGCGCGCCGGGAACTCCCCGGCGCACGTGTCCACCGTCTTGAACACCGGTCGCACCCCGAGCGCCTCCCGCCGTCGGCGCACCGCCTCCTCGGGCGCTCCGGCGAGCGAGGCGAGGCGCACGTCGGACAGGCCGACCCGTTTCGCGTTCCACAGGTCGGCGGCGGTCAGGCCCGACAGTGGGCGCCCCTGCAGCGCCAGCGCCTCCTCCGCCACCTCGGCGATCTGATCCACGAACCACGGGTCGATGCCGCTCACCGCGGCGATCTCGTCGACCTCGACCCCGGAGCGGATCGCGCGTTCCACCTCGTGCAAGCGCCCCTCGCCGGGCGCGGCGACCGATGCCGTCGAGCGGCTCGTGGCGGGGGGTGCGCCGCCCTCGCCGCCCAGGTCGGATCCGGGTACCTCCATGCTCCGCCAGGCCTTCCCGAGCGCTTCCTTGAACGTTCGGCCGATCGCCATCACCTCTCCGACCGACTTCATCGTCGAGGTGAGGCGAGGATCCGCCCGGGAGAACTTCTCGAACGCGAAGCGGGGCACCTTCACGACGACGTAGTCGAGGGCGGGTTCGAACGACGACGGGGTCTGTCCCGTGATGTCGTTCGCGATCTCGTCGAGCCGGTAGCCGACCGCCAACAGCGCCGCGATCTTCGCGATCGGGAACCCGGTCGCCTTGGAGGCCAGGGCGCTCGACCTCGAGACGCGAGGGTTCATCTCGATCACCACCTGCCGTCCCGTGGCGGGGTCGACCGCGAACTGCACGTTGGAGCCGCCGGTCTCGACGCCGATCACACGCATGACCCGCAGCGCGGCATCACGCATGTACTGGTACTCGCGGTCGGTCAGGGTCTGTTGCGGCGCCACCGTGACCGAGTCGCCGGTGTGCACCCCCATGGGGTCGACGTTCTCGATCGAGCACACCACGACGCCGTTGTCGTCGGCGTCGCGCATCACCTCGAGCTCGAACTCCTTCCACCCGGCGATCGACTCCTCGACGAGGATCTCCGAGACCGGGGAGGCGTCGAGCCCCCGGGAGGCCAGGGTGGCGAGCTGTTCGCGATCGGCGGCGAACCCGCTGCCACCGCCTCCCATCGTGAACGACGCCCGCACGATCAGCGGATACCCGATCTCCTCCCCCAGTGCGAGCGCCTCCTCGAGGGTGGTCGCGACCCCGGCGGTCGGCACGTCGAGGCCTGCCTCCCGCATCGCTCGTGCGAACCCGCTGCGGTCCTCCGCTCGACGGATCGACGCGAGTGAGGCGCCGATCATCGCGATGCCCAGCCGATCGAGATCCCCCGACTCGGCCAGCGCCACCGCCACGTTCAGGGCGGTCTGCCCCCCGAGGGTCGGCAGCAGCGCATCGGGCCGTTCCCGCTCGCAGATCGCGAGCACGGACGTCGGCGTGAGCGGCTCGACGTAGGTGCGGTCGGCGAGCTCGGGGTCGGTCATGATCGTCGCCGGGTTCGGGTTGACGAGGATGACCTCGAAGCCTTCGCGCCGCAGCACCTTGCACGCCTGGGTGCCCGAATAGTCGAACTCGCAGCCCTGACCGATCACGATCGGCCCCGAGCCGATCACGAGGATCGAACGGATGTCGGTGCGCCGCGGCATCAGGCCGCCTCCATCAGCGCGCGGAACTCGTCGAAGAGGGAACGCGAGTCGTGAGGACCCGGCGCCGCCTCCGGATGGTACTGAACGCCGAACGCGGGAACCTCGAGGCACCGCAGACCCTCGAGGGTGCCGTCGTTCAAGTTCCGGTGCGTGAGCGCCACCCGTCCGTGCTCGGTGCCGGCGACGCCGTGCTCGTCGAGCTCCCAGGCCGACGCATCGACCGCGAAGCCATGGTTGTGGCTCGTGATCTCGACGTGCCCGGTGCGCAGGTCGCGCACGGGCTGATTCACGCCCCGATGGCCGAACGGCATCTTGTACGTGCGGCCGCCGAGGGCGATGCCGAGCAGCTGATGCCCGAGGCAGATGCCGAACAGCGGCATCGATCCGAGCAACGCGCGGGCGGCGTCGACCCCGTAGGCCGTCGCGGCGGGATCGCCCGGGCCGTTCGAGAGGAGCACCCCGTCGAAGCCGGCCCCCGCGATCTCCGACGGCGGCGTCGTGGCCGGGAACACGGTGGCCTCGATGCCGGCAGCCGCCAGTCGTCGGAGGATGTTCCGCTTGATGCCGAAGTCGAGGACCGCGACACGGAGGACGCGCCCACGGCCGGTCGCGGCGGGCCCCACGAGCCTCGAAGCGTCGACGACCGTCGTGGTACTGACCGTCGCAGCGAGGTCCGCCCCCGCCATGTCCGGTGCGGCGCGCGCGCGTTCCGCGAGCGCCTCGGTGCGCAGATCGACCGTCGAGACGACCGCGCGCATCGATCCGCGCTCGCGCACGAGGCGGGTCAGCCGGCGCGTGTCGATGCCCTCGATGCCCACGACGTTCGAGGCCGCCAAGGCATCGGCGAGCGCCCCCTCCGCCCGCCACGAGGACACCCGTCGCGAGGCCTCGCGGACCGCGAACCCTGCGACGTGGACCGCCGATGACTCCGGATCCTCGCGGTTCACCCCGACGTTGCCCTGATGCGGCGAGGTCATCACGACGATCTGGCCCGCGTACGACGGGTCGGTCAACACCTCTTGGTATCCGGCCATGCTCGTGTTGAACACGATCTCGCCGACGGACTCTCCCTCGGCGCCGAAGCCGATGCCCTGGAAGGTGCTCCCGTCCTCCAGCACGAGCGCCGCAGCCGGACCTCGGACGCGCCGGCTGAGCAGCGGTGGGCCGGCAGCCGGCGCCGCTATCGGCTCGCCTTGCCGTCGGTCACGGTGAACGAGCCGCGGAGCATCGTGTGCCGCACGCGTCCCGTGAGCTCCGACCCCGTGAAGGCGCTGTTGCGGGCCTTCGACGCGAACGGGGGCTCGACCACCCAGGCCTCCGCCGGGTCGAACACGACGAGGTTCGCGGGTCGGCCCGGCTCGATGGGCCCGCCGTGCCCGGCGGCGCCGAGGATGCGAGCGGGGGTGGCCGACATCGCATCGATCGCTCGCTCGAGGCTCACGGTGCCGGGCCCCACGACGTGGGTGAGCACGGCCCCCAGCGCGGTCTCGAGACCGATCATGCCCGAGGGGGACAGATCGAACTCCGACTCCTTCTCCTCCACCGCGTGCGGCGCGTGGTCGGTCGCGATCACGTCGATCGTGCCGTCGGCCACCCCGGCGCGCAACGCATCGCGGTCCTCGGCGGTTCGCAGGGGCGGATTGACCTTGAAGTTCGTGTCGTACCCCACGAGGTCGTCGTCGGTGAAGACGAGGTGATGGGGAGTCACCTCGGCGGTCACCCGCACGCCCTCCCTCTTGGCGCGACGGATCAACTCGACCGAACGAGCGCTCGAGACGTGACAGACGTGGATGCGCCCGCCCGTCGCGCGAGCCACGGCGAGGTCGCGGGCGACGACGATCTCCTCGGCCTCGGCCGGGCGCCCGGCGAGGCCGAGGGCGTATGAATGCGAGCCCTCGTGCATGTGCCCGCCCTCGACGAGCGACGCGTCCTCGCAGTGATCGGCGATCACGACCTCGACGGGGAACGCTTTCGCGTAGACGAGGGCGTTGCGCAACATGCGAGGGGTCGGCACGCACATCCCGTCATCGCTGAACACCCGCACGCCCGCCTCGACCATCTCGCCGAGCTCGGCCATCGACTCTCCGGCGAGTCCCTTCGTGATGGCTCCCACCGGGAACACGTCGGCGAGACCGGCCTCGGCCGCCTTGTCCCGGATCTCCGCCACGATGCCCGCGTGATCGGTGACCGGGTCCGTGTTCGCCATCGAAGAGACAGCCGTGAACCCGCCCGCGGCGGCCGCGCGCGTGCCGCTCGCGATCGTCTCCTTGTACTCGAAGCCGGGCTCGCGCAGGTGCGTGTGCAGGTCGACGAGGCCCGGCGTGAGAACCAGGCCAGCGCACTCCACTACCTCGGCTCCCCGCGGCTCGAGCCCCGGACCCACCGCCTCGATGCGACCGTCCGCGACGAGCACGTCGGCATCGCCGTCGTGTCCCGAGAGGGGGTCGAACACCCTCGGACCGCGGAACAGCACCGTCTCAGGCATCGGCCACCTCCTCACGCTCGCCGGTTGAGTCGCCGCTTCCTCCGCCTCCCAGCAGCAGGTACAGCAGGGACATGCGGACCGCGATCCCGTTCGTCACCTGTTCCTCGATCACGGCCTGGGGAAGGTCGGCGACGTCGGAGTCGATCTCCACGCCCCGGTTCATCGGCCCCGGGTGCATGATCAACGAACCCTCCGGCAGCACGCCGGCGCGGGCGGCGGTGAGGCCGAACAGGCGGTTGTACTCCCGAACGCTCGGGAAGTACTCGAGCCGCTGGCGCTCCTTCTGCACCCGCAGCATGTAGCAGACGTCGAGCTTCGGGATGACGCCGTCGATGTCGTAGCTCACCTGCACCCCCCAGGTCGGGGCGTCGGGAGGGATCAGCGTGGGCGGCCCGATCAGCGTCACCTCGGCGCCCATCTTCACCAGCCCGAAGCTGAGGGAGCGGGCGACGCGCGAGTGCAGCACGTCGCCGACGATCGCGACGCGAAGGCCCTCGAGCCGACCGAGCCGCTCCCTCATGGTGTACAGATCGAGCAGCGCCTGCGTTGGATGCTCGTGCGTGCCGTCACCGGCGTTGAGCACGTGGCCTTCGACCCAGCCCGTCAGCTGCAGGGGCGACCCGCTCGACGAGTGTCGGATCACGATCGCGTCGGCACCCATCGCCTGCAGGGTGAGGGCCGTGTCCTTGAGGCTCTCCCCCTTGGCCACGCTCGATCCGCCGGCCGAGAAGTTGATCACGTCGGCCGACAATCGCTTGGCCGCGAGCTCGAACGAGATCCGCGTGCGCGTGGAGTTCTCCAGGAAGAAGTTCACCACCGTGCGTCCGCGCAGGGCGGGCACCTTCTTGATCACCCTCGAACCCACCTCGCGGAACGACTCGGCCGTGTCGAGCACCCGCGTCACGTCGTCGGCGGTCAGGTCGTGCATCGAGAGCAGGTGTCGCTTCATCGGTCATCACTCCCCGTCGAGCTGCCGCTTCGCTGGTCGAGCGCGGCCCCGCTGAGAGCGGCCTCGTGCACGACGACCGCGTCGTCGCCGTCGAGCTCGCGCACGCGCACGCTCACGTCGTCCGTGCGTCTGGTGGGGACGTTCTTGCCGACGAAGTCCGCTCTGATCGGCAGCTCGCGATGGCCGCGGTCGACCAGCACGGCGAGCCGGATCCGCGCGGGCCGGCCGAAATCGGTGAGCGCGTCCATCGCGGCCCGGATCGTGCGCCCCGTGTACAGCACGTCGTCGACGAGCACAACGGTGCGACCGGTGATGTCGACGTCGATCCGCGTCTCGTGCACCTGGGGCGCCTCGGCGCGCAGCCCGATGTCGTCGCGGTAGAAGGTGATGTCGAGCACGCCGACCGGCACGGCCGAGCCCTCGATGCGCTCGATCTCGTCGGCGAGCCGGCGAGCCAGATGATCGCCCCGGTTCGCGATGCCGACGAGCACGAGACCGGCCGCACCCTTGTCACGCTCGATGATCTCGTGGGCGATGCGGGTGAGCGCGCGACGGATGTCGTCCTCGTCGAGGAGCACGCCCCGGGCGCTCACGGGCTCACCGTGGACACGAAAACGCCCCCTCGAGCGAACGAGGAGGCGCGACGGATGTGGTACAGCATGTTCCGATGCTCCCTTCCCGGCCTCTCGGGACCGGACTTAAAGGGGAAGTGCCGTTCGCGGGGAGCATACCCGGTGATCGATGGCCCGAGCAAGCACGGTCGGGTGCTTCCGTGGCCATCGCAAGACCCCGGGCGTAGACTGGGTCGTGCGGCCGGCGCTCGACGGTCGCCCACCACACCCGGAAGGAAGTGGGAACCGCATGAACGAATGGATCATCGTGGGCATCGTGGCGATCGCCGTGATCTTCGGCGCGACGAAGCTCCCCGAGATCGCCCGGAACCTCGGCCGTTCGTCCGGCGAGTTCAAGAAGGGCCTGAAAGAAGGCGGCGACGAGGACTCACCCGCGTCGCCGCCCCAGCCGCAGCAGCCCACCGATCCTCCGTCGACCCAGAGCTGATCGCGGCCGGGCTCACGGTTCGCTGGCGATCCGGCCGAGGATGCCGTTCACGAACGCCCTCGATTCGTCGGCCGACAGCTCCGACGCGGCCTCGACGGCCTCGCTGATCGCCACGGAGTCGGGCACGTCGTCCCGGTAGCGGAGCTCCTCGATCGCCACTCGCAGGATCGTGCGATCGAGCACCGCCATGCGCGAGACCGTCCAGCTCTCGGCGTGCTCCTCGAGCAGCAGATCGATCGCCGGGCCGTGCCGGTCGACCCCTTCGACGAGCTCGCGAGCGAACCCCGGCACCGGGCGGCCGGCCTCGACCCACGACGCGAGCGTCGTCGTCGGGTCCTCGCCCGTCACATCGGATTGATACAGGATGTCGATCGCGATGCGCCGGGCATCGCGACGGGTGATCACGACCGCGCCACCGGTCTCACGCCTTCACGCGTTCCATGTACTCGCCGGTGCGGGTGTCGACCTTGATGCGCTCGCCTTCCTCGACGAACAGGGGCACGTTCACCACGACCCCGGTTTCGAGCGTCGCCGGCTTCATGGCGCCGGTGCGGGTGTCGCCCTTCACGCCCGGGTCGCACTTGGTGATCGTGAGCGCCATCGAGGCGGGCAGGTCGACCGAGATGGGCACCCCTTCGTGCATCGCGACCTGTGCCGTCCCGCCCTCGGTCAGGTAGTCCGACGCGCTCCCCATCGTCGTCGAAGGCACGTGGATCTGCTCATAGCTCTCGAGATCCATGAACACGTAGTCGTCGCCGTCCGGGTAGAGGTACTGGAAGTCCTTCCGCTCGACGATCGCGAGACCGACCTTGATGCCCGCGTTGAACGTGCGCTCGAGCACGGCCCCGGTCCTGACGTTCCGCAGCTTCGTTCGCACGAACGCCCCGCCCTTGCCGGGCTTCACGTGCTGGAACTCGATGATCTGGAACAGCACCCCGTCGAGCTCGAGGGTCATGCCGTTCTTGAAGTCGTTCGTGGAAACGCTCACTCGCCGTCAGCTCCCGATGTCGTCCGTTCGGATCGACCTACAGCTCGATCAGTTCTCGCGACGCGTTGCCGAGCACCCGGCACCCGTCGACGGTGACCTCCACCATGTCCTCGATGCGCACGCCGCCCAGGCCCGGGACGTAGATGCCCGGCTCCACGGTGACGACCGCCCGCGCCGGCAGCGCGTCGTCGTGCTGGGCGCCGAGCCGAGGTCCCTCGTGGATCTCGAGCCCCACCCCGTGTCCCAGACCGTGCGTGAACCCGTCGCCGTAGCCGGCTCCCTCGATCACGCCTCGGGCCGCCGCATCGACCTCGGCGCCGGTCACGCCCTCCCGCACCGCGTCGATCCCCGCCTGCTGTGCCTGGCGCACGGTGTCGTGGATCTTCCTGAGCTCGGACGCCGGCGCGCCGAACGCGATCGTGCGCGTCATGTCGGCGTGGTAGCCGCCGAACAGCGCACCGAAGTCCATCGTGATCACGTCGCCTTCCTCGAGCATGCGATGGCCGGGCTCGTGATGCGGCTCGGCGGCGCTCTCCCCGAAGGCCACGATCGAGTCGAACGACAAGCCGTCGGCGCCGTCGCGCCGCAGCAGGGTCTCGAGATGCCTGGCGACCTGCTGCTCGGTCATGCCGACGGCGAGCAGGTCGAGGATGTCCTCGAACGCCTGGTCGGTCACCGTCTGCGCGCTTCGAAGCGACCCGAGCTCCTCGTCGTCCTTCACCCACCGGATCCGTTCCACGGCTTCATCGCACGCGACCGGTTCGACGCCGTCGACGGCCGCTGTGAGCCGTTCGTGGGACCGGACCGTGAGCTGGTGCGCTTCGAAGCCGAGCCGGTGGATGCCGAGCCGAGCGACCTCGGCCGCGAGCGTCTCCCAGAACGAGGCCGCGTACGTGACGCGTTCGAGATCGGGCACCTCGTGGCGCGATCGCTCCGTGTACCGCCCATCGGTGAAGAACACCGTCTGCCCGGGAGCGACGAGCGCCTGCCCGTTCGAGCCGGTGAACCCGGTGAGGTACCGGACGTTCGCGAGCCCGGTCACGAGCAGCGCGTCGACCTCGAGGTCGGCCAGCTGCTCGGACAGGTTCGCTCGTCTCAGGTGATGATCCACGGCAACGCCTCCAGCGCCAGATGATAGCCACCGGCTCCGAGACCGGTGATCGTCGCCCGGCAGACCTCGGAGACCACGGAGGTCCGGCGGAACCCCTCCCGGGCGGCGATGTTCGTCATGTGCACCTCGATCACCGGCAGCCCGCTCGCCTCGATCGCGTCTCGGACCGCGTACGAGTAGTGGGACAGCGCTCCCGGATTCACGACCACGGCGTCGTGACCCTCCCGGCCGGCCGCGAGCAGCCAGCCCACGAGGTCTCCCTCGTGGTCGGACTGTCGCCACACCACCTCGTGTCCGAGCGACGATGCGCGCTCCTCGACGCCGGACATGAGCCCCTCGAGGGTCTCGGAGCCGTACGTGCCGGGGTCGCGGGTGCCCAGGGCACCGAGGTTCGGTCCGAACAGGAACAGCACGTTCATGCGGTCGCTCCCATCTCCTGCATCGTCTCCCGCAGCTCGTCATCGGACACGTCCTCGACGAGGACCGGATCGCCCACGCCCCGCAACAACACGAAGCGGACCCCGCCGTGGAACTTCTTGTCCATGCGGAACGCCGCCAGCACCTCGTCGGCAGGTGGCAGCGGTCCGTCGGCCTCCAGCCCGAGGGAGGAGAGGAGCCGCACCGTCCGGCCCACGAGGCCCGCCGGCGCGGTGCCGCGCCGTTCGGCCAGCCTCGCCGCGAAGACCATGCCGAGCGCGATCGCCTCCCCGTGCGTGCGCCCCTCGAACGACTCGAGGCGCTCGAGCGCGTGACCGAGCGTGTGCCCGTAGTTCAAGATCAAGCGAGCCCCAGCATCGCGCTCGTCCACGGCGACCGTTCGCGCCTTCGCCGCGACGCATCGCGCGACGAGCGACTCGAGCGCATCGGGGTCGCGGGCGAGCACCGGGCCTGGATCCTCCTCGAGCGCGTCGAGCAGGTCCGTGTCGAGGGTGAGGGCGTACTTGGCCACCTCGGCGAGCCCCGAGCGGAAATCCCGCTCGTCGAGGGAGGCCAGCGTGTCGACGTCGGCGAGCACCGCGAGCGGCTGGGCGAACGTGCCGACCAGGTTCTTGCCCTCCGGCAGGTTCACCGCGGTCTTGCCGCCCACGGCGGCGTCGACCTGGGCGAGCAACGTCGTCGGCACCTGGACGAACGGCACCCCCCGCATGTACGTGGATGCCACGAACCCCGCGAGGTCGCCGGTCGAACCGCCGCCGAAGGACACGATGACGTCGTCCCGATGCGCTTCCTGGGTGGCCAGCTGATGCAGGAGCGTGCCGTAGACCTGGAGGGACTTCGCTTCCTCGCCCGAAGGAACGGTGAGGAGCACGACATCGAGGCCAGCCCCGCTCAGTCCCGTCGCCAGCGCGCCGAAGCGACCGTCGGTGAGCGCGCGATCGGCCACCACGAAGGCTCGACGCGCATGGGGCAGTTCGGGCAGATACCGAGCGGCCTCGTCGAGCAACCCCCGCCCGATCACCACGTCGTAGGCCCGGTCGGGGAGCGGTACGGTCACACGGACCAACGCAGCTCCTCGACGATCGCATCGGCCACGTCGCCGGGCGCGCCGCCGGCGTCCACCACGTGTGCGGCGAACTCCCGGTACAACGGACCTCGCTCGGTGAGCAGCCGCTCGAGGTCCCCTTCCTCCCTGATCAGCGGCCGGTCCTGCGCCGGTTGGATGCGGGCCCGCAGCTGGTCGATCGACACATCGAGGTAGACCACGGTGCCGGTGTTCCGCAGGGTGATGCGGTTCGCGGGCTCGAGCACGACCCCGCCGCCGCAGGAGACCACCGACGGATCGTGGGTACCGGCCTTCACGAGCGCCGCCGCCTCCAACGCTCGGAACGCCGCCTCGCCCTCGGCCTCGAAAATCTCCGTGATCGGCCTCCCCTGCTCGCGCTCAATCTCGGTGTCGAGATCGACGAACGGCACCCCCAGGCGCCCCGCCAGCTCGCGCCCGACGACGGTCTTGCCCGCGCCGGGCATGCCGACCAGGTACACGATCACGCCAGCCCCTCCAGGTAACGGTCGAGGTTGTCACGGGTCTCCGGCAACGAGTCGCCACCGAACTTCTCGAGCACGGCGGCGGCGAGCTCGAACGCCACGGCGGATTCCCCGACGACGCCTCCGGCCGGCACCGCGCAGACGTCGGTGCGCTGCTTGATCGCGACGGCCGGCTCTCCGGTGACGATGTCGACGGTGGCCAGGGGCTTCGGGACCGTCGAGAACGGCTTCATCGCCGCCCGCACCGTGATGGGCTCGCCGGTGCTCATGCCCCCCTCGATGCCACCGGCGCGCGCCGACGCCCGCCTCATGCGGCCCGCGCGGACCACGATCTCGTCGTGGGCCTTCGAGCCGGGCTTGGCGGCGGCGGCGAATCCATCGCCGAACTCGACGCCCTTGACGGATTGGATGCTCATGAGCGCGAGGGCCAGGCGGGCGTCGAGCTTCCGGTCGTAGTGCACGTGCGATCCGAGGCCCGGCGGGGCGCCGTAGGCGAGCACCTCGAAGACCCCGCCCACGGTGTCGCGCTCCTTCCGCCGGCGATCGATCTCGGCGACCATGGCCGACGATGTCTCGACATCGAAGCAGCGCACCGGGGAACGATCGACCCTGGCGGCATCTTCGGGTCTCGGCACGGGACCACGCGCCCGGACCTTCACCGAGCCGATCCGAACCACGTGGGAGACGACCTCGATGCCGAGCGCGGTCAGGAACCCTCGGCAGAACGTGCCGACCGTCACGCGGGCGGCGGTCTCCCGGGCGCTGGCCCGTTCCAGGACGTTGCGCACGTCGTCGAACCCGTACTTCTGCGATCCCACGAGGTCCGCGTGCCCCGGTCGCGGACGCGTGAGGCGCTTCGCGGGATCCATCTCGCCGGTCACGCCCATCAGCTCGGCGTACTTCGCATCGAACTCGAGATTCGGGATCGTCACGGCGATGGGCGAACCCAGCGTGCGGCCGTGCCGCACGCCGCTCAAAATCTCGAATCGGTCGGACTCGAACCGCTGCCGACCTCCACGCCCGTGGCCGTGCCGCCGTCGTGCGAGCTGGTGCTCGAGCGACCCGGGGTCGACGGGAACACCCGCGGGCAGGCCTTCGAGCACGGCGACGAGCGCCTTCCCGTGCGATTCGCCTGCCGTGAGCATGCGGAGCATCCGCACATCATAGGGAACGGCCCTCGCGCGCCCGCCGGCACGACGGCGCGCTCGAGCATGGTGCGGGGGCGGCCGAAGCCGCCCCCGCGAGCCGGCGACCGCTCCCCCCGTGGGCGGATCGCCGGAGCCCGGCCGGACGCGCGTCTACTTCGGGGAGATGGTGCAGAGGGTGAAGGACTCGTCTCCGAATAGGAAGGTCGCGCAGTCGCCCGAGACCGAACGCAGCTCGTACCGCCCGTTGTCGAACGTGTCACCGATGCCGATGTTGTTGAAGACCTGACCGTCGACCTCCACCTGCACCATGGGCTCGCCACCCCGCGAGAACACCGAGAGCAGGACCACGGTCTTCCCGCCCACGACCTCGCTCGACCCGCCGCCGGGTTGCGTAGGGGGCGCGCTCGTAGGCGGGGTCGTCGTGCCGTTCGTGGGCGGTGTCGTGGTCCCACCGTTCGTGGGCGGGGTCGTGGTCCCACCGTTCGTGGGCGGGGTCGTCGTGGCCGTGGTCGGTGAGAGACCCGGCGGGATCGAGAACGGATCACGACCGGTGAACACGGGGATCGGGCTGACACCGTCGGTCGGGGAGGGCGAGACCGTGCCCCCACCGCCCCCCGGTCCCGTCGTGATCGGCGGTAACGACGGGATCTCCTCGCCCCCACCGCCCGAAAGCACGTTCATCACGAGGAACCCGAGGAGCAGCACCCCGAGCACGACCCCGCCGATCGTCAGGGTCCGCCGGTCGCGAGGCGTCAGCGGCATCGGGTCACGCTCCCCCTGCCGCGGCGTCCTCGGTCGGACCCGGCACCGATCCCGGTCCCGCGCTCTGGTCGCTCGTGTACA
>DASZOO010000194.1:0-3023 GCA_035550775.1 Actinomycetota bacterium
TACGAGGCCCTCAAGGCCGGCGCCAGCGGGTTCCTGCTCAAAGATGCGCCACGCGAGCAGCTCGTCGGCGCTGTGCGGACGGTAGCGGCGGGCGATGCGCTCCTTGCACCTGCCCTCGTGCGGCGTCTCATCGAGGACTTCGTCCGTCGACCGCCGCCGGGGGCGCGTTCACCCGCCGAACTAGACGACTTAACCGAGCGCGAGCTCGAGGTGCTGGCGCTGATCGCGCGCGGCCTCGCCAACGCCGAGATCGCGGCGCGACTCTTCGTCAGCGAGGCGACTGTCCGCACCCACGTCACGCACATCCTCGCGAAGCTTGGCCTCCGGGATCGCGTTCAGGCGGTTGTGCTCGCGTACGAGTCCGGGCTGATACGCGCCGGTGAAGCTCACGAGCCCTGATCGCACACGCGAACGCCGACCAGCAGTGAGCGCTCGGCGCATCAGCACGTCCCAGGCACTCGATAGACGTTAGCGCCACGACGAAATCGCGAAGCGTGTCCTGCTGGCGAAATCTCAGCACACGGGCACGTAAGTACCTACCTTTGCGGTCATCCCACAGCAGGTGACCAATCCCGGCGGGGAGCCGCGGAGGCTGTGCGAGCGATGGGCAGCTTCGGACGCGGGTTCGATTCCCGCCGCCTCCATCGGCTGCTTGAGCGGAGCGCTCCGCGGCGCGTCGGCGATCTCGCTCTGCTGCCCGTCGAATCGGGAAGAAACCCGGCCCCCAATCGGGAAGAGCGCCGTCTACCCTCCGGCGACCCCGCCTGCGACCGTCACGGCGACCCCATCACGACCTGCGAGGAGTCGCCATGAAGACCCGCATCATCCAGAGTGACCAGGACGACCCCGGGGAGTCGGTGCCACGTCGAGTAACAAGCGGCGCCGCTCCGGAGCCGCGACGATCGATGAACTTCGCTCGCCGCGTCGGCCTCTGGAGCGCGCGTCACCGCAAGAAGGCGATCTTCGGCTGGCTCGCGTTCGTGATCGTTGCCTTCGCCTTCGGCAACGTCGTGTTCAAGCAGAAGTCGATCGTCTTCGAGACGTCGGGTCCGGGCGAGTCCGGGCGAGCGGAGACGATCCTGTACGGGGACTTCAAGCAGCCGGCCGGCGAGGCCGTCCTGATCCAGAACGCGGAGCTCGAGGCGACCGACCCGAAGTTCCAGGCGGTGGTGCAGGATGTCATCGACCGCGTCGGAAGCCTCGACGCGATTTCGAAGGTCGAGTCGCCGTTCGACGAGGAGAACACAGGCCAGATCTCGCCCGACCGGCACTCGGTCATCGTCTCGATGGAGATCGCGGGGGACTCGGACGACGCGAGCGACAAGATCGACCCTGTCGTCGACCGCGTCGCCGACGTGCAGAGCGCGCACCCGGACTTCTACGTCGGCTCGTTCGGCGAGAGCACGAACAAGGACGTCACGGACGCGTTCATGAGCGATCTGGAAAAGGCCGGCCTTCTCTCGATCCCGCTGACGCTGATCATCCTGATCGTCGCCTTCGGTGCGCTCGTGGCGGCGGGCATTCCGCTTCTGCTGGGGCTGACCTCGGTGGTCGCCACGCTCGGGCTCGTGGCGGTGTGGAGCCAGGTCGTTCCGATGTCCGACGCCGTCGGCGCGATGATCCTCCTGATCGGGCTCGCGGTGGGCGTCGACTACTCGATGTTCTACTTGAAGCGCGCGCGTGAAGAGCGTGCCGCCGGCCGCAGCGAGGACGCCGCGCTCGAGGCGGCGGCCGCGACGTCGGGCCGGTCGGTGCTCGTCTCGGGGCTCACTGTGCTCGTCGCGATGAGCGGGATGTTCCTGACCGGCGACCCGGACTTCGCCTCCTTCGCGATCGCCACGATGACGGTCGTCGCGGTGGCGATGATCGGGTCGCTCACCGTGTTGCCTGCGCTGCTCTCGAAGCTCGGCGACAACGTCGACCGTGGCCGCGTCCCGTTCGTCGGCCAGCTCCGCCGCGACGACGGCGGGGGCCGAATCTGGGGAGCCATCATCAGCCGCGTTCTCAGGCGACCGGTGCTGTCGGTCGTGCTCGCGGGCGGGTTCCTCGTTGCGCTTGCGATCCCCGCCTACCAGCTGCACGCGGCCAACCCCAGCATCGACACCTATCCGCAGAACCTCCTCACGACCTACAACCGCCTCAAGGAGGCGTTCCCCGGCACCGAGAACTCGGCGAACGTGGTCGTCAAGGCGCCGAACGTCGAGGCGCCCGAGGTGCAGGAGGCGATCGGCCAGCTCGAATCGCGCGCGCTCCAGAGTGGCCTCATGAATGAGCCGATCGACGTCGACGTGAACCCCGCGAAGACGGTCGCGGTCGTCTCGATCGCGGTCGAGGGTGAGGGCACCGACTCGACCTCGAACCAGGCGCTCGCGGCGCTTCGGGACGAGGTCATCCCGCCGACCCTGGGTGCGCTGGGAGGCGCCGAGGTCGGAGTCACGGGTCCCACGGCTCAGGCCAAGGACTTCAACGACCAGTTGCAGACGAACGCGCCCATCGTGTTCGCCTTCGTCCTGTTCCTCGCCTTCGTGCTGATGCTGGTCTCGTTCCGCTCGATCGTGATCGCCGCGAAGGCAGTGCTCCTCAACCTCCTGTCCGTCGGGGCCGCGTACGGGATCCTCGTCCTCGTCTTCCAGCACGGCTGGGGGAAGCAGATCCTCGGCTTCGAGTTCACGGGCGGGATCGATCCGTTCCTCCCGATCCTGCTGTTCGTGATCCTCTTCGGGCTCTCGATGGACTACCACGTCTTCATCCTGAGCCGCATCCGAGAGGGCTACGACACCGGGATGAGCACCGAGGAGTCCATCGGACACGGCATCAAGTCGACGGCGGGCGTCGTGACGAGCGCCGCGATCGTGATGGTCTGCGTCTTTGGCGTGTTCGCCACGCTCCAGGCGATGATCTACAAGCAGTTCGGCGTCGGGCTCGCGTCGGCGATCCTGATCGACGCCACCATCGTCCGGGCCATCCTCCTCCCGGCCTCGATGAAGCTCCTCGGCGACTGGAACTGGTACCTGCCGAAGTGG
>DASZOO010000195.1:0-20769 GCA_035550775.1 Actinomycetota bacterium
ACGTGCTCCAGCCAGCCCTCGGGCACCGGCGCGGTGAGCGGGATCGGCCGGTGCGACGCGATCCCGGTCAGGTGGGTCCAGGCCCGTGGCACGACGTCGACGAGCTCGTAGCCGCCGCCACCGAGGGCGACCCAGCGGCCCTCGCACACGTCGTGGGCCAGCCGGTGCAGCGCCTCCGCGGCCGCGCGCTGGGCGTCGACCGACATTGCCAGGTGCGCCAGCGGGTCCTGGGCATGGGTGTCGCAACCGTGCTGGGTGACCATGACCTCGGGCTTGAACGCCCGCACGATCGGCAGGGCCGTGGCGTGCAGCGCCCGCAGCCAGGCCGAGTCTCCCGTGCCCGGCGGGAGCGCGACGTTGACGGCCGACCCCTGGGCATTGGGCCCGCCGGTGTCGCCGGGCCAACCCGTGCCGGGGAAGAGGGCCCGGCCCGACTCGTGCAGTGAGACGGTCAGCACGCGCGGGTCGTCCCAGAAGATCCGCTCGACGCCGTCGCCGTGGTGCACGTCGACGTCGACGTAGGCGATGCGCTCCACGCCCTGCGTCAGCAGCCAGGCGATCGCGACCGCGGGGTCGTCGTAGACGCAGAACCCCGAGGCCCGGTCGGGCATCGCGTGGTGCAGGCCGCCGGCGGCGTTGAACGCGTGCGCGACCTCCCCGCTCAACACGGCGCGAGCGGCCGCGAGGCTCGCGCCGGCGACGAGCGCGCCGGCCTCGTGCATGTCGTCGAAGATCGGGTTGTCGACCACTCCGTATCCGAACCGCCCCCACGGACCGTCGATCCCGTGGCCGGCGTCACGCGTCGCCTCGATGAACTCCGGCGTGTGCACGAGCATCAGCGTCTCGTCGTCGGCAGGCTCGGCACCCAGCCGCACGACGCCCGGGTCGAGATCGATGCCGTACGCCGCGATCAGCTCCCAGGTGAGCAGCACCCGCTGTGGGCGCAGCGGGTGGCGGAAGCCGTGGTCGTAGATCCTCGCCTCGGGGGCGACCACGAGTCCGGCCGCCCCGCTCACGTGAGCATCCGGATCGCGCCCACCGTGCGCTCGACCAGCGTGGCAGCGTCCTCGTCGGTGAGCACGAACGGCGGTCCCAGCATCAACAGGTCGCCGTCGCGCCCGTCGACGTGTCCGGTCGACGAGTAGAGCAGGAGCCCGGCCTCGCGTGCGGCCGCGAGGACACGCTCGGTCACGCGCTCGCTGCGTGCGAAGGGTTCCCCGGTCTCCCGATCGCGCACGAGCTCGATGCCGATCATCATGCCCAGACCGCGGACGTCGCCCACGACGGGATGCTCCCGCAGCGCCGAGGCGAGCTCGTCCTTGAGTCGCTCCCCCAGCGACGCGGCCCGTGGAACCAGGTCTCGGTCGCGCAGCTCGCCGAGCACGGCGCCGGCGGCGGCCGCCCCGAGACCGTTGTGCGACCACGTGAAGCCGTGCACGAACCCGGTCGTCGAGATCGCCTCGAAGACCTCCCCGCTCGCAGCGGCGAAGCCGAACGGCACGTAGCCGCTCGTCGTGCCCTTCCCGGCGGTCACGATGTCCGGTCGCACGTTCCAATGCTCCACGCCGAACCATCGGCCCGTGCGACCCATGCCGGTCATCACCTCGTCGGCGATCACGAGGGCCCCGTGCTCGCGACAGACCTGCACGACCGACGGCCAGTAGTCATCGCACGGCACGGCGGCGCCGAGCGTGGCGCCGGCGACCGGTTCCGCGATGAACGCGGCCACGGAGCCCGGTGGCGCCTGCGAGATCATCCGCTCCAGCTCGGCGGCGTGCCACGCACCGCAGGCCTCGGGATGCTGCGGGTTCTCACACCGGTACTCGTAGGCGGCCGGCGCGTGGAGGAACCGGCCCAGCCATGGTGTGTACGGCTTACGCAACGGTTCCTTCCCGCTCGCGTCGAGCGCCCCGAGGGTGTTGCCGTGGTAGGAGCTCCGCCGCGAGATCACCACGAAGCGCGAGGGCTCGCCGCGCGCCAGATGGTACGAGCGAGCCATCTTGAGGGCGGTCTCGACGGCCTCGCTGCCTCCCGAGACCGGATAGACCCGCGCATCGTCCATCGGCAGCAGCGGGGCGAGCTCGTCCGCGTAGGACTCCAGCACCGCGGTCGTGAACATCGTGCCGTGCAGGTACTGCGTGCGAGCGAGCTGCGCCTCGATGGCCGCGGTCACCGCGCGATCGCCGTGACCGAGGTTCACGACGACGGCGCCCCCCGCGCCGTCGAGGTACCGGCGCCCGTCGGCCGCGGTGATCCACACGTTCTCGGCAGAGACGGCCTCGGGAAGCTCACGGTCGAGCACCCGCGGGAAGACGTGGCTCACGGTGCGTCCTCGTCAGCACCCGCGGGCGTCGCCTCGGCCGGACCCTCTCCGTCGGCGAACGCGTCGAAGATCGCGCGGAGCCGGTCCCCCCGTTCCTTCCGCCCCTTCCGGATCGCGTCGGCCCACTCGGGCTCGGGTCCGGGGTCGGCGGACCACGGGGTGCCCTCTGCGTCGGCTCGGTCCTCGTCCGGTGGCATGTGGCTCACGTTACCGCCTGCACCCTGGCGAGCCATCGCTGCAGCGGCGCGTCGCCGGTCGCCCGCAGCCGCTCGATACGGCGATCGCTGGCATCGCGGTCGCCGAACACCCGCATCACCAACGCCGTCATCGCGTACACGGGATCGAGGACGTCGGTGGCGGCGGTGCATCGGACGTTCGCCGGCATCCGGAACTCGCCGACCACCGGCGAACCGGCGTCACGGGCGGCCATCAGGGCCCCGAAGAACAACAGGGCCGGGAACGGCTCGGGCGTGCTCGTCGCGAGCGACCCGAGCGTGCCGAGCACCGATCGCTCATCGGCCCGCCGGGCCGCGACCGCGTCGGCATCGGCTGGCTCCGCCTCGTCGGACAGCCGAAGGCACGCATGCGATCCCCGCACGTACGCCGCGAGCGCGGCGCCGGCCGGCAAGACGTACAGGGAGTTCCAGACCGGCCGCACCCCTCCTCGGGTCACCGCATCCGCGACGGCCCGCGGGAGATCGTCGAGCGCCCGCCCGAGCGATATCTCGTCGTTCGCGTCACGAGTGATATGGGTGACCCGGGCTCCGCCCAGATCGGAGACGCGGACCCTGATCGCGTTCCTGCCACCGGGGGCCACGGCGGTCCTCACGACCACCGTCGCGTCGGGCAACCGATCGGTCTGCCCGAGGGGTCGCCGCAGCGTGACCGGACGTGCGTCGGTGCCGAAGCGAGCGGCCTCCGCGAGGAAGAGGGGCAGGCCGAGCCGCAGGTCGCGACCGGCCTTCCCGACCGCCTGCTCGTCCCAGGCCTCGGCGCAGAAGGCGACGCGGACGGCGCCGTCCCGGATCGGAGGAACGAGCCACGAGGGCGATCGGAGCGGCGCGAACCAGACCGGCGACTCGATCGGCTCGGCCGGGACCGAGGTCACGTCGTGTAGACCCCGCCGGGGTCGAGCTCTTCCCGGATCAACCGAAGCTCCGTCCCGCTAGGAGCTGGTGTCTCGCCGAGGTCGCCGGCGATCGACGGCTCCCATCCCATGCTGGCACGGACGTCGTCGATCGAGACCCCCGGATGCAGGGTGCGGAGCGTCATCTCGCCCGTCGACCCCTCGAAGCCGTACGTGGCGAGGTCGGTGACGACGCTCGTGGGGCCGCTGCCGTGCCATCCGCGCGCGACGTCGTGAGCCGGATCGCCGCTGTGACCGGGCGAGGTGCGGAAATCCAGCCGGTCGACGAACGAGCGCCGAGCCTGCCGCATGATGACGAGGATCTGGCGCGCATGGATCGCGATCTCGCAGGCGCCGCCCGAGCCCGGCAACCGAACCTTCGGATGCTCGTAGTCGCCGATCACGGTGGTGTTGAGGTTCCCGAAGCGGTCGATCTGCGCGCCGCCCAGGAAGGCCACGTCGATCAAGCCTGCCTGCAGGTAGAAGGCGAACAGCTCGAACATGCTCGTCACGGCCGTGGACCCGGTCGCCAGGGTGGGATCGCCGATGGAGAGGGGAAGCCGCTCCGGCCGCGCCCCGAACACGCCCGACTCGTACACGAGCTGCAGCTCGGGAGCGACCGTCCGCTGGGCGAGGTTGCAGACGATGTTGGGCAGCCCCACACCCACGAAGCAGTTCGAGACGCCCCCGAGCAGGCGAGCGCTCGCCGCGATCATGAGCTCGGACTTCGAGTAGCCGAGGTCGGAGCCCTCCGCGCTCACGAATACCTCCCGTAGTCGACCTCACCGGACGGCGCGGGACCTGGGCGCAGGGCGTCCCAGTACGCGTCGCCGAACTTCTCGACGTACTCCCCGTGGTTCGCCAGTCCGTAGACCCACTCGTCGAGCCAGGCATCGAGCGTCTCCTGCTCCTTGGCGATGCGATCCCACTCGAGGTAGAAGCGGTTGTCGCGGTCGTAATAGCCCTGAGCGAACGACGGATGGCACCCGAACGGCTCCTCGACCACGGCGTCGACCACGGCGCCGGGGATCACCGTGCGGTTCGGATCGCGGCGGATCACCGACTCCTCGACGACCTCCTCCACGACGACGATCACCTTGTGGGCGGCGAACGCAACCTCCTTCTGACAACCCATGAGCCCCCAGATCTGCGTGTCACCGTCGGCGTCGGCCCGCTGCGCGTGCACGATCGCCACGTCGGGCTCGAGCGGTGGCACCACGTAGACCTGCTCGCCGTCGCCGTAGGGCGAGGTCATCGGCACGATCTTCGGGTTCACCCTCGGGATGTCGCTCTCGTAGTAGCTGCGGATCGGGAAGAAGGGCAGGTTCGCGGCGCCCGCCATGTACCGGCAGACCATGCCGAAGTGCGAGTACTCCTCGAGCTCGAGTGGTTCGGGGTCGGCTCGCTCGATGCGGCGCCGGGCGGCGTGCAGGTTGCCCACGCCCGGGTTCCCCATCCAGCTGAAGATCATCTTCGACGCCACGCCAGCCCCGATCATCTGGTCGTAGACCACGTCGGGCGTCATGCGGGCGAGGGTGAGATCACGCCGGCGCTGCCGGATGATCTCGTGCCCGGCGGCGAAGCAGATCAGGTGGGTGAATCCCTCGATCGCCACCGTGTCGCCGTCGCGAACGAGCTCCCCCACGGCGTCGCGCATCGTGGTGACCTTGCTCATCGCGGGGTCCCACCGTCAGCGCGGTCGTGATCGACGAACGAGGTCACGCGAGCCTCGCCGCCCCTACGAGGCGGCCTCCACCTCGGCGACGGCCTCCTCGAAGACCTCGAGGGCGGCCAGCGCCTGGTCCTCGCGGAACACCAGAGGGGGCGAGATGCGGATCGAGTCGTCGCCGCAGCCCAGCACGAGCAAGCCCCTGCGGAAGGCCGCGTGCTCGACGGCCTCTGCCTGGTCGTGGTCGGCGAACGAGAGCCCGATCCACAGCGCCCGGCCGCGCACGTCGGTGACGATCGGATGCCGTTCGGCGATCGTGCGCAGGCCGCCGAGGAGCACCTCGCCGACGGAGCGAGCGTGCTCGAGCAGGCCTTCCCGCTCGATGACGTCGAACGTGGCGAGCGCCGCGGCGCACGAGATCGGCGAGCCGCCGTAGGTCGAGCCGTGCGCCCCGAGGTCCCAGGTCATGAGGTCGTCACGCGCGATCATCGCTCCCAACGGCAGGCCGCTCGCGATGCCCTTGCCGGCCGTGACGATGTCGGGGGCGACACCCTCCTGCTCGATGGCCCACATCGTGCCGCTGCGACCCATCCCCGACTGCACCTCGTCGCAGACGAGCAGGATGCCGTGACGATCGCAGAGATCGCGCAGGGAGGCGAACCAGCCCTCGGGAGGCAGCACGTAGCCGCCCTCGCCGAGCCACGACTCCACGACGATCGCCGCGACCTCGGTGGGCGAGACGACGCGCTTGAACAGCACCTGCTCGATGTAGTCGAAGTCCCCGTAGAACGAGTGGTACACGCTCGGCATCATCGGACCGAAGCCGGTGCGGTATCTCGCCTTCGAGGCCGTGAGGGTGACCGAGCCCATCGAACGGCCGTGGAACGACTGGTAGAAGCCGATCAGGTACTGCCGGCCCGTCGCGTACCGCGCGAGCTTGATCGCGGCTTCCACGGCCTCGGTGCCCGAGTTCGTCAGGAACGATCGAGCGCGCGCCCGGTCGAACGGAGCCATCGCGTCGAGCCGCTCGCACACGTCGGAGTAGATCGGCAGGTAGAAGTCCGACGCCGAGTAGTGCAGCAGCTGGGTCGCCTGCCGCTGCACGGCCTCGACCACTGCGGGATGGCAGTGCCCGGTGCTCGTCACGGCGATGCCTGCGTTGAGATCGAGGAAGATGTTGCCGTCGACGTCCTCGACGATCGAACCGGCCCCGCGCCGCGGCACGAACGGGTACGCGCGGGGCAGCGAGGGAGACGTGACCTTGCGGTCGCGCTCGATGCGCGCCATCGCCTCGGGCCCGGGGACCTCCGTGATGAGCTTGGGCCCGGCGTGTGCCGCGAGCCCCTCGAGCTCCATGTCCTCCAGGCTCACTCGGCGATCACCGTCCTGGACTGCTCGCGCAGGTACTGCAGCAGGTAGTACGGCCCGCCGCCGGCCTTGCCGGTGGTGCCCGAGCCCTTCCAGCCGCCGAACGGCTGCACGCCCGGCCACGCACCGGTCGTCGAGCCGGCTCGGCGGTTCACGTAGACGACGCCAGCGTGGATGCGATCGAGCCACTCGTCGATCTCGCCTTGGTCCTCGCTGAAGAACCCGGCCGTCAGGCCGTACTCGGTCTCGTTCGACCGCTCGATCGCCTCGTCGAGCTCGTCGAACGGCGCCACGGCCACGAACGGCACGAAGAGCTCCTTCTTCCAGACCCAGCTGTCGTGGGGCGCCTCGACGATCGTCGGCTCCACGAACAGACCCCGGCCCAGGTCTCCCTCGGTGATGCGCTGGCCACCCGTGACGATGTTCCCGTTCTTCTGGGCCTCCTCCGAGGCTTCCTCGAACGTGTCGAGCGCGGCCTCGTTGATGATCGGCCCCAGGTAGACGTCGCGCTCGATCGGGTTGCCGACCTTGATCTTCTCGGTCTTCGCCTTCAGCTGCGAGAGGAAGTCGTCGTAGACGTCACGCTCGACGAACACGCGGCTGCACGCCGAGCACTTCTGTCCGCCGAAGCCGAACGCGCTGCGCATCACGCCGTCGGTGGCCTTGTCGAGGTCGGCGTTCTTGGTGACGATCGTGGGGTTCTTGCCGCCCATCTCGCAGATCACGGGCTTCGGCACGTTCGTCGAGAAGTTCTTGTAGATGTCCATGCCGACCGGGTAGCTGCCCGTGAACGTCACCCCCTTCACGTCGGGGTGGCGCCACAGCGCCTCGCCGGCGACCGCGCCGCGGCCCGTGACGAGGTGGAACGCGCCCGGCGGCACGCCGCCGTCGCGGTAGCACTCGTACAGCTTGTAGCCCAGCAGCGCGCCCTGGTTCGAGGGCTTCAGCACGACCGCGTTGCCGGCGACGAGCGCACCGCTCGACGGACCACCCGACAGCGCCATGGGGAAGTTGAACGGGCTGATGACGGCCCACACCCCGTGGGGCCGGAGCACGTCGTAGTAGTCGCCCTCGGCCCCGAGGCCGCTCATGGGCACACGGAACCCCTCGTGCTTCTCCATCTCGTCGCAGTTCCAGCGGATCAGCTCCGCCGTCTCCTGCACGTCGCCGAGCGCCTCGAGCCGGCTCTTGCCCACCTCGTAGGCCATCATCGCGGCGAGGTCGAACAGGCGCTCCTCCATGACGTCGGCGGACTTCCGCAGGATGCGAACCCGTTCCTGCCATCCCATGCGGTCCCATTCGAGCTGGAAGGCCTTCGCGGCGGCGACGGCGTCCTCGACGTCCTCCGGCGTGGCCTGCGAGAAGCTGCCGATCGTGATGTCCTTGTCGATCGGCGAGGGCTCGACGTAGCGATCCTCGCGCCAGCGCTCCTCCCCGTTCACGATGATGGGGTACTCCTTGCCGAGTTCGCCCCTGACCCGTTCGGCGGCCTCGTCGTAGGCCCGCTGGAGTTCCTCGTTGTCCGCCGACAGCGTTGCGTAGGTGATGCGGAACTTCTCGGTCATCGGGAACCCCTCCCCTTCTCCGGGCGGCGCGTGAGGCGCGCATCGGCGCAGGTAGCCATGCTATCCGAGTGCCCATGGGCCCGCCCATCCCGGGGTCATGCGGTGGCGCGGGAGGTCGCCGTCACGGGCCCGGATCCTGCCCCGAGGTCGCTACCGCTGCCCGTCCATCGATGGTAGAAGGAGCCCATCCGCTGTCGGCGATATGGCAACGGCCGGGCGGAGGGGGAAGGGGTGACCAGAGCCCTCATATCGGTCATGGCGGTGGCCGCGATCGTGTTCGTGGTGCCGAACAGGGTCGTCGCCCAGGCGTCGCCTCCGAACATCGTCGTGATCATCACCGACGACATGCGGTACGACCTGATGGACGACATGCCGACGGTGATGCGGGAGCTCGTCGATAAGGGTCGCTCGTTCGAGCGGGGGTTCACGGTCGATCCCGTGTGCTGTCCGAGCCGCGCGTCGTTCCTGCGCGGCCAGTACGCGCACACGACGAGCGTGTACGACATCGATGGGCCGTGGGGCGGACGTAGTCAGCTCCTCACCGCTCGTATGGAAGAGGAGATGCTCAACACCTGGCTGGACCCGACGTACTTCACCGCGTTGGTCGGGAAGTACCTGAACGGGTACACGGCCACCCCCCTACCCGGGCCCGCCGGAGCCTGGGACTTCGGCCGCGTGCTCCACAAACCCAATTACCCGGCCGGGTCGTGGACCTTCACGGACGGGAGCGTCCGACGCACAGGACAGGAGTACAGCACGCACTTCCTCACGAGGTCGGCGGTGGAGGCGATCGAGCGAGCGGGCACCGAGCCCGTCTTCCTCTGGTACGCGCCCTATGCCCCGCACAACCCGCAGCAGCCCGAGCCGAAGTACGCGAACGAGTCGGCCGAGTGCGGTGATGTCGACTATCGCACCAGCCCCTCGTTCAACGAGGCCGCCACGGACTCGGCCGTCATCGATGGCCTCACCGGCATGAAGGACAAGGCTCGGTGGCAGAAGTACCGCCGACCGTTCTCCGCGGCCAAGGGGCTGGCCGAAGCCAGGACGAGGCCGCTGAACGCATGTCGATCGCTGTTGTCGGTCGATGACGGCATCGGGACCATCCTCGCGGCGCTCGAGGAGAAAGACCCGGGCCTCGACGACACGGTGGTGGTCTTCACCTCGGACCAGGGCATCCAGTACGGGGAGCACAACTGGATCGCCAAGCGCATCGCATTCGAGGGAACGATCCGGGTTCCGTACGTCGTCCGGGCCGACGGCTTGCTCGGTGAGCAGCCGTCCATCGATGCGGAGAACCTGGTGCTGAACATCGACCTGGCTCCCACGCTGCTCGAACTGGCCGGCGTCGTGACGACGCCGGGCTGCCCGACCGAGGACCCGTTCCGAGCCAGGTGCCTGGAGCGTGGGGGCGGGTTCGACGGGGAGAGCTTCGCCCCGCTGCTTCGGGCTGCCGTGGAGCCGACCGCGGGGTTCTCCGACCGCGTGTTCCTCGTGGAGATGCACGACGACGCCACGTTCCCGGAGTACTGCGCTGTCCGTTCCGCCGATGCGAAGCTGATCCGCTACGACAAGAACGCCGGTGCGGACTTCGAGGGCTACGACCTGACGGGCGCGTACGGCCGGGCCGACCCCCATGAGCTGCACTCGGTCGTCTTCTCGGACAAGACCGGCAGGGTCCGATTCCGATCGAGCGGACAGGAGCTGTACGACGACCTCTATCCAGAGCTCCGATCCCTCTGCGATCCGCTGCCGCCCGAGTACGTGGCGTTTCCTGACGGATAGAGGAGCCGCCCGCGACTCGGGCGATCGGCCCTCCGGAACCCGTCCAACCGGGGACCCGAAACCCGGAAATCGTCGTCGTGCGGGCGTATGCTTCGGCTCCCTGATGAGGCTCGTGACCTACGACCGGGGGGGGCACCGGCGACTGGGGGCGATCCTCGAGGGCGAGGTGGTCGACCTCCCCGATGCCGTGGGGCATCCGGTCTTCCCCGCGACCCTCGAGGAGCTGGTCTCGAGCAGCCGAGGCAGCGTCATGGATGCCGCCCGTGCCGCCCTGCTCCGCGACGACGCGAGGAACTGGCGCGTGCCGCGCCCGCGCATCCTCACGCCGCTGTTCCCGTCGTCCCTGCTCTCGCCCCGCGCGCTGGACGTCGAGCGGCGCATCGTCGGCCCCGAGCAGCCGGTGCCGTGGCCGGCAGGCGCCGCCTGGCTCGACTACGAGCCCATGGTGGCCGCGGTGATCGGCAACGAGGCGTCGAGGGTCACGGCCGACGAGGTTCGCGCCGACATCTTCGGCTACACGCTCGTCAACGACTGGCGAGCACGATCGACCGACGGCGCTCCGGTGGAGACCGCCGAGGGCGTGCCGATCTCGGTGGGGCCGTGCATCGTGACCGCCGACGAGCTCGATCCCCAACGGGTGTTCGTGCGCGTCAAGGTCGACGGCGAGGAGATGCTCAAGGGGAACCTGAACGGCTCCGCGCGCTCGTTGTTCGAGCTGATCGCGGCGGTTTCACGCCATGCCGTGATCGAGCGGGGGGACGCGTTCGCGCTGGGACCGTTCCGTCCCGTCGACGACGACGCCGACCCCTCGCGACGGTTGTGGCCCGGTGCCCTGGTCGAACTGGCCGCAGAGGGCATCGGAACGCTGCGGAACCGAATCGCGGCTCGCTAGCCCACCATCGCGAAGGAGGAACGATGCCGCTCGCCGCTTCGACGTTCGACAACCTGTTCACGATGCCGGTCCCCGCCGGGGAGAAGGTCCTGCGGACCGTGCTGGTCTACCTGATCGTGGTGGTGCTGCTGCGGGTGATGGGTCGCCGGACGGTGGCACAACTCAACGCGTTCGATCTCGTCGTGCTGCTGTTGATCAGCAACGTGGTGCAGAACGCGATCATCGGCCCCGACGACTCCCTGCTCGGCGGCGTGATCGGGGTCGTGACGCTGCTGCTCGTGAACGCCCTGGTCGTCCGAGGCGCTCGGCGTCATCAGCGCCTCGACCGGCTCATCGAGGGCAAGACCGTGACGCTCGTGCGGGACGGCGAGATCGATCGTGACGCCGTGCGTCACCTGGGCATCCGGGAGGCCGACCTCACCGCCGCGCTGCTGCGTCAAGGCGCCGAGGACGTGCACGACGTGCACACGGCGCGCATGTACCCGTCGGGCGCGATCGCGATCGATCTCACCGAGGAAGCACGCGACGCGAGCAGGATGGATCTCGAACGGGTCGAGCGGAAGATCGACGGCCTGCGCGAGGCGATCGACCGCCTCGCGCCGACGGCCTGAGGCCTACTTGCGCTTCGCCGCCTTGCGGGCCTTCCCCGCCTCGATCGCCTTGCGCGCATCGCGGAGCTTCTTCTTGCGCTGACGGTCCTTCGCGGACCGCACCTTCGCGAGATCTCCTCTGCCCATCGGACTCCTCACTCCTCGTCGTCGCCGCCCTGCGCCAGCTCGAGCGCGCGCTGGCGCGCGGCGTCGATCGCGTTCAGGAACGCGGCGCGAACGCCCGCCTCCTCGAGGTGACGGACCGCCGCGATCGTGGTGCCGCCGGGCGAGGTCACCATCTCGCGGAGCTCGACCGGATGCGTGCCGGTGTCGCGGAGCATCTTCGCCGAGCCCAGCATCGTCTGGATGATCAGCTCGGTCGCGACGTCACGCGACAGCCCGAGCAGGATACAGGCCTCGATCATCGCCTCGGCCAGCAGGAAGAAGTACGCGGGGCCGCTGCCGCTCGTCGCGGTCACCGCGTCGAGATGCTGCTCGGGGAGCCGCAGCACCTTGCCGACCGTGCCCAGCAGCTCCTCGGCGATCGCGAGATGCGACTCGTCGGCCGAGCTCCCGGCGGCGATCACCGACATCGCCTCGTCGACCATCACTGGCACGTTCGACATCACACGGACGACCGGCACGCCGTCGGGCAGCTGCTTCTGGACGAACGACGTACGCACGCCGGCGGCGAAGCTGATGACGGTGTCCCGCGGTTCCACGTGTTCCCTGATCTGGTGGAGCAGGGTCTCGATGTCCTGGGGCTTGGTCATCAGCACCAGCACGTCGGCCCACCGCACCGCTCCGGGGTTGTCCAGCGTCGCCGTGATGCCGTACTTGCCGGCGAGCTCCTGTGCGCGCTCCTCCCGCCGGTTCGTGACCATGATCTCCTCGGCCGAGCGACCGCCCGAGCGGATCAGGCCGGAGATGAGCGCTTCGGCCATCTTCCCGCCGCCGAGGAACGCCACGCGCCGAACGTCATCGCTGCTCATGGGCACAACCTACCGCAGGCGTGCGAGCGAGACCTCAGTCGCCGTCGGCGCCCGATTCGATGCCGTGGCGCACGATCTCGACGAACTCCTTGATGCGCATCCGGCGGCGCTCGGGCCGGCGATGGATCAGGCCGGGGTCGAGGTCGGCAGAGACCAACGCGTCCTGGAAGCGCTCGGCGACCCAGTCGAGCATCGAGGCGAGCATCTCAGGGTCCACGTCGTCGCGCACCTCGCCGTTGCGGACCCCGAACTCCACGAACTCGAGGGTGCCGTACGGGTCCTCGCTTCGCATGAACCGGTCGATCGGCAGCCGCACCCCCATGCCGGCGTCGTAGCGGCCGATCACCGCGATGCGGTTGGGCACCGGGTCGCGGCTCACGAAGTCCTCGGTGCGCTCGAGCCACCAGTCGAGGGTGGCCCAGAACCCCTCGGACGTGACGTCCTCGGGCGCGTCGAGCCAGGCCGGGAGCATCGCCACGGCGCGCTGGTACGCGGCGAGGAACAGGCCCTCCTTCGACCCGAAATCCAAGAAGACGGTCCCCTTGGCCACGCCGACCTCACCGGCGATGTCCTCGACCCGTCCGCCCCGGTATCCGTGCTCGGCGAAGTGGCGCATCGCCGCGTCGACGATGCGGTCCCGCCGCTCGGTGGGGTCCGCCCGCTTGGTGGGGTCGCCCCCCTTGGCTCGTGGGGCTCGTGCCTCGGACCTGGCTCGTCGCTCCGTCACGGCCGAACGGTAACCCGAACCCGAGCGTGAGGGCGCGAGCGGGAAGACGAGGAGCGCAGGGCAGGCAGATAGAAAAGAGCCCGAGAGACCTCCGGCTCGCCGAGAGCCGAAGCTCCCAGCCACCTTGTAGCCTCTCGGGCTCAGGTGCTCCAAGCAACCTCCGCAGCCGTCGCGCCGAAGACCCGATCGTGCCCGGCGGGTTCGGCTCGCCCGAAGGCGTTCCGATCGCCTTGCCACCCGCTGACTCGCCTCGCGGCGGGCCCGCTGTGACGGGCTCCCCTGCGGCCCACCCGAGGGTGTGCCACCGGGGGCCGGACCCTGCGGTCGTCTTGCGACGATCGCCTGGCCCGGAAGGCCCCGCTCTCCGGCCTTGCGGCCTTCCTTCGGTGCCCCGGAGTTCCGCGTCTGGCCTTGCGGCCTTCGTCGGTTCTCCCGCTCCTTCACCGTCTTGCGACGGCTCCGGAGCTTCGTCCGGTCTCCTCGCGTCGGTACTTCGACTGCTTGGAGCGAGGCGAACTTTACGGGCGGGAGCTCCAGGGGGTCAACTCGACGTTTTCCCAGGTCAGAGTATGAATGCGCAGGTCGTGGGCTTGCGAAGAAGAGTGACAAATCGACGGCGATCGGTGACGAACGTCGCTGCGGACCGAGAACGCCCAGCTCACCGGGGGTGTGGCTCGGCCATGACCTCGTCGTAGACGGTCACCATCTCGTTGGTCGTGGCCTCCCACGTGAACCGAAGCGCCTGGCGCGCCGCGCGTTCCCCCAACGCCGACTGCAACCGAGGCTCCCGCAGGATCTCCAGCAGCCGATCGGCGTGATCGGCCGGATCGTGCCCCTCGACGAGGAAGCCGCTGCGCCCGTCTTCCACCACGTAGGGGAGACCGCCCACGTCGGCCGCGACCACCGGCGTGCCACAGGCTTGTGCCTCGAGGGCCACGAGGCCGAAGGACTCTGACCGTGAGGGCACGAGCACGACGTCGGCGGCTCGGTAGAAATCGACCAGCTTCGATTGAGGCTGCGGCGGGAACAGCATCACGCGCTCGCTCACTCCGAGCGCCGACGCGAGCTCGAGGAGACGGGCCACCTCCGCGCCCTTGTCCGGCCCGCTCGGGCCGCCCACGATCGCCAGCACGAGGTGCCCAGCCATCGTGGGGTCGTTGGCGATCGCCTCGGCGAGCGTCCGGATGGCCACGTCGGGGCCCTTGTGCGGCTGCAGCCGCCCGACGTAGAGGGCGAGACGCAGCCCCGACAGGTGCAGGCGCGCTCGTGCCGCGAGACGGTCGCCCGGAGCGAAGAGCAGATGGTCGACGCCGGGCGGCACGAGCCGCACCGCGCCAGGATCGGCCCGGTAGAGACCGACGAGCTGGGCGGCCTCGGTCGGGGTCGGCGCGAGCACCCGATCGGCCTCGTCGATCACCGCCTGCTCCGCCGTGACCCGCACGGGGGGCTCGGGCGGTTCGCCGCGGGCCAGCGAGTAGTTCTTGACCTTGCCGAGCGTGTGGAACGACGCGACGAGCGGCACACCGAGCGAGGATCGCAGCGCCCTCCCCACCCAGCCGGAGAGCCAATAGTGACTGTGCACGATGTCGTACCCACGGCCGTCCTCGTGCGCGACGCGAAGCACGCCTCCGACGAACTCCGGCAGGTATCGGTGGAGCTCCGCCTTCGGAAGCACGTCACACGGGCCCGCTTTCACGCCCACGACGCGGATGCCGGTGGCCAACGTCGTCACCTCGTGATCGGCGCCTCCGCGACATCGGGTGAAAACGTCGACGGCGACACCGCGGCCCGCCAACCGTTCGGCCACCGCTCGCACGTAGACGTTCATGCCGCCCGAATCGCCCGTTCCGGGCTGGTCCAACGGGGACGTGTGCACGCTCAGCACGGCGACACGGGCGGACTCGTTCATCACGACGATGCTAGGCGAGTCGATGGCGAACGACGCGACGGACGGGTCACCGGCGCCGGAGCGCAACGAGGGGCTCGATCGCGCCCACGACCTGCCCGCCGCCCCGGATCGGTGGCCTCGCCAACGGCGCGAGCGCGCGTCGTTCGGCCGACTCGAGCGCTTCGAGCTGGGTCAGCACCTCGACCATGGCCGGACCGGCGGCACGGAACCCCGCATCCGACACCTTCAGCGCGACGCCGAGGCCCATCGAGGGAACCGAGGCGCAGAGCAGGGCCTCGGCCCCTTCCTTGGCAACGAGGCCGGGCACGGCCTGCATCAACGCGGTGTCGAAGCGGTTGCGACCTCCCACGAGGTACGGTTCGGCAAGCATCGCCCCCCTCGCCCTCTCGACCTCGGGAGCCAGCTCGCCCACCCGGCCGGGCTCTCCGAGCCTCGCGTAGCCCGTCGCGATCGCCCGCAACGGCACGCCGTGCACGGGCACCCCGCACCCGTCGACCCCGATCACGATGTCCTCGGTTCCGGTCCAACGCTCCACGGCGCGGTGCACACGCCGCTGCAGGGGGTGCGAGCGGCGCGTGTACGTCGCCGTCTGCCAGCCCGAGCGCGCGCATGCGAGCAGCATTCCGGCGTGCTTGCCCGAGCAGTCGCTGAACAGCGGATGCCGGTGCTGGGCGCGCGCCATCTCGTCGGGATCGAGCGGATAGGCGGGCGGCGTCCGCAAGGCCTCCGGCCCCAGGCCGGCTCGTTCGAGCAACGCCCGCACGGCGCCCAGGTGCACCGGCTCGCCGTTGTGCGAGGCGCACATGACCGCGACCTCTCGGTCTGGAAGCGGCTCGTCGCCGATCGCCGAGAGAGAGACCGCCGCCTGCAAGGGCTTCGCGCACGACCGGATGAACACGACCCGCGCCGGGTCTCCGGCACGGGCGACGAGACGCCCCCGCTGATCGCACACCGCGACGTGACCGAGGTGCACCGATTCCTCGAGCCCCGAGCGCACCACGCGAGCGATCGGCACGGCGGCGACCATCGTCGGAGACTACCGGGCGGATCGAGAGCGCTCAGACCGCGGCGGCGATCTGCGGCGCGTGGAGCTGCAGCCCGCCGTCGTCGGCGAGCTCGAGGAAGGCCTTGGCCACCTCGGGATCGAACTGGCTGCCCGCCCCCTCGCGGATCTGCTCGAGCGCCTGCTCGATCGGCATCGCGGCGCGGTACGGTCGGTCGCTCGTCATCGCGTCGAACGAGTCGGCGATCGAGAAGACGCGGGCGGCGAGCGGGATCTCCTCGCCGCTGAGCCCGTAGGGGTACCCGGCGCCGTCCCAACGCTCGTGATGGGTCCGCACGATGTCGACCGCCCCGGCGAGGAATCGGATCGGCGAGACGATCTGGGCGCCGATCTCGGGATGCTCCCGCATCATGCCCCATTCCGCCTCGTCGAGCGGGCCTGGCTTGCACAGCACCGATTCGGGCACCCCCACCTTCCCGATGTCGTGCAGGAAGAACCCGTAGCCCACCTCGGGGCGAGCGGCGAGCTCTGGGTCGATGCGCTCGGCCAGCGCGAGGCCGTAGTGGTGGGTTCGGTCGAGGTGCCCGCGCGTGGTCGGGTCCTTGGCTTCGACGACGGTCGCCAGCGACGTCATCGTGGAGACGTACATCTCGCGCAACCCGTCGAGCGCTTCCTCGAGCTCTCGGCTGCGGGCGCGTTCGGCCTGATAGAGGGAGCCGATCTCCCGCGCGAAGACCACCAGCTGCGCGTGCAGCGCTGGAACCTCTGTTTCCCTCGAAGCCTGCGCCCCCGGCGCCCGAGCGATGTGTGTAACCGACATCTGAGACAGCCCCCCCGGCCGATGTGTCGGAACACACTCTGAGGGCGGGGTGGCCCCGGCACCATCGGTCGGGCGCGGGGTTCTCGTCGCGTGCGCGGCTGACCCCCACATCGGCCGGTGGGTGGGGGCGTCGGACGACGACCGAATCCCCCAGTCGGGGGACACGCCCTTCAGAAGGCTTGCGCCGCTACTGCAGTACGAGCGAAGGATCGTCCTTGTATCGACGCTTCAACTCGTCCTGCAGCGTGTCGAGGACACCGATCACGTCGCTGCGCGCGCTCGAGACCTCGTGCTCCTCGGCCGTGAGCGCCTCGACCGCGGCCGCCAGGCGTTCGTCGTCGAGCTCGGTCGGATCGGAGATGCCGGCGTCGGCCACGAGCCGCTCGATGCGCCGGCGGGCCAACAGCATCTCGTCCTCGGGCAGTCCCACCCGAACGGCTTCGCCGCGCGAGGCTGCGTGCTGCTCGTCGCCGGCCAGGATCGTCGAGAGCCGCTCGACCAACGAGGCGCGGTCCCCGTCGCTGCCGCGGGTCTGGAGCTCAGCTTGGAGGATCTCGGCCCGGCCCTGTACCAGCCTCCGCAGCAGGGAGAGGTACTCGCGCTCGGCCAGGCACTCGTCGCGCCGAGCCCGCAGCTCCTCGAGGCTCAATCCCTCGAGGCCCTCGACGAAGGCGGCCTCGCGGATGCGGTCGATCCGTCGGTTGGCGGGGTGCTCCTGCTCCTCGGTCACGCGGCACATCCTACGGCAGCGGGTGCCGCGTGCCGGGGAGCACGGCTCAGCACACGCCGAGCAGCGCCGTGTACGGGTTGATCGCCGCGCCTCCGCCCGGGTGGTACTCGAAGTGCAGGTGGTACACGGTCGTGCCGGTGTTCCCCACGTAGCCGATCGTGCTGCCGGCCGAGACGTGGGCGCCCTCGCCGTAGGAGCCGTAGGAGCTGAAGTGGGTGTAGAACGTCCAGTCCGAGCTGCCGTCGTGGAACACGACGACGCCGTATCCCCCGATCGAGCTGCTCGTGCGGTGCACCGTGCCCGAATGGACGGCGACGACCGGCGTGCCCTGGGGCGAGATCATGTCGATGCCCGCGTGGCTGCGACCGCCCGAACGAGGGTCGCCGAACGAGTCGATGAACGAGTTCGGCCCGTTGACGGGGCAGGTCTGGATCGCACCCGTGCCGACGATCGGAGCCGGGGATCCGCCCCCGCCGACGCCATCGGCACCCGTGCCGACGCTGGGTCCCGCGGCAGCGGCGGCGGCCGCCGCCGCTGCGCGCTCGGCGGCGAGCTGGTCCTCCAGCTCCTCGACCCGAGCCGAATACCGCTCCAGCTCGGCCTGGATCGAGCTCTGCTGCGCCTCGATGGCGTCCTTCGCGGCTTCCTGCCGGGCGATCGCCTCGGCGAGCCGTTCCCGCTCCCAGGCCAGCTCCTGCGCCTCCACGGCCACGCGGTTGGCGAGGTCGCTGTCCCCCTCGGCCACGGCCGAGGCGAACTCCATCCGATCGACCGCGTCGCCCACCGAATCCGACGTGAGCAGCGCGATGGCCTGCGGGTTCCCGCCGGCGATGAACAGCGCGGCCGCCCGCCGGTTGAGCTCCGCCCGGATGCGCGTCAGCTCGCCCTCCAGCACCTCGATGCGGGCCTGTGCGGCAGCGGCGGCGTCCTGCGACCGGGCGAGCTCGGCTTCCGCTTGCTGCCACGCCTGATTCGCGCGGTCCAGCTCCGCCCGGGCGGCCTCGAGCTGCTGCTCGGCCGAGCTCAGCTCCCCCTCGGTGTCCGCGCTCGCGGGCACGACGACGGCCGCACCGACCAACGCACACGCGAAGATCAGGCTGACGGAAGCTCGGGAACGGATCGTCGACTCCTTAGGTGGGCGGCATCGTTCGGGCCGGTCGTCCGGAGGAAAGACGTTCGCTGGAGGCTACCAGCCACCCATGGAACGGCTCAAACCACCGCGTGAGATCCTCTGCGGGGTCCGGCGCCTTCGTGCGGAGCCCGCGATCAGCTCCCCTGCATGGCCGCGATGAGGATGTCGGCCACCTCGGGTCGAGAGAACTCCTGCGGTGGACGCTCTCCGTTGCGCAGCATCTCGCGCACCTTCGTGCCGGACAACGAGATCCTCGTCTCCTCGCCGTGCGGGCAGGTCTTCGGCGACGCCATGCCCTCGCACGCCTCGCACCAGAACGAGTGCTCGAACCTCAGCGGCGTGATGCCGAGCTCGCCCGGCTCGAACTCTTCGAACAGCTTCTGGGCGTCGTAGGTGCCGTAGTAGCTCCCAACGCCGGCGTGGTCGCGTCCCACGATGAAGTGCGTGCAGCCGTAGTTCTTGCGACAGATCGCATGCCAGATCGCTTCGCGCGGCCCGGCGTAGCGCATCGCCGCCGGGAAGACGCTCACCATCGCCCGGTCCTTCGGGTAGTAGCCCTCGAACAGGGCCTCGTAGCACCGCATGCGCACGTCGGGCGGCACGTCGTCGGCCTTCGTCGCCCCCACGAGCGGATGCACGAGCAGCCCGTCGACGATCTCGAGCGCGCATTTCTGGATGTACTCGTGTGCCCGATGGATCGGGTTGCGGGTCTGGAACCCCACCACGGTCTTCCACCCGCGGTCGGTGAACTCCGCCCGCGTCTGGGCCGGCGTCAGCCGGTATGCCTGGAAGTCGTCGTGGGCGGGCAGCGAGAGCACCTCGAGCTCACCCGCCAGGCAGTAGTCGCCCGAGTCGTACACGGCCCTCACGCCGGGATGCTCGGCCTCGTCGGTCCGGTACACGGCGACCGCTTCCTTCTGCTTGTCGCGCTTGAACGATCCGTTGACGCGGAGCACCGCGATCGGATCGGCGCCCTCGGCGGGCGCGAGCGCGACCGCCCCACCCGAGCCGAGCCGGTGCGCGTCGTCCTCGGACACGCCGAGCACGACCGGGATCGCCCAGGCCAGGCCGTTGGTCAGGTGCATCGAGTCCAGCACCGCGTGGTAGTCCGCCTCACCCTGGAAGCCCGTCAGCGGGCTCAGCGCCCCGACGGCGAGCATCTCGAGGTCGCTCAGCTCCCGTTCGTTCGGCACGAGGCTCGGGAGGTTGGCGGCTTCGCCGGCGAGCGCCGTGGCGGCGTCTCCGTCGACGACCAGGTCGACGAGGGTGCCGCCGTGGGGCGCGATGGGGTCGGTCTCGGACATCGTTGCGAACTCCTTCGGTGTGGGCTGGTGGGTCCGCCGGGGGGGCGAACAGCGAGCACAGCATACGAGGTATGCTCCGCGGACCCGAAGGGTGCCCTCCCTGATGCAGACACTCCTGTCCGACGACGAGCTCCTGGCCCTCAACGAGCGGTTCGAGCACGCCCACCCGCGCGAGGTGCTGCAGTGGGCGCTCGAGGCGTCGGGGCTGCGGCGCATCGCGATCGCGTCGGCGTTCCAGGCCGAGGGCACGGCGATCATGCACATGGCGTCGACGATCCGACCCGACGTGCCGGTGCTGTTCCTCGAGACGGGGTTCCAGTTCGCGGAGACGCTCGCGTTCAAGGAACAGCTGGCCGAGCGGCTCGGGCTGAACGTCATCGACCTCTACGGCGAGCTCACGGTCGAGCAGCAGGAGGAGCGGCACGGCGAGCGCCTGTTCGAGCGCGACCCCGAGCGGTGCTGCGACCTCAACAAGGTGCGGCCGATGTTCGAGGCGCTGCGAGGGCTCGACGCATGGGTCACGGCCTTCCGGCGCGACTCGTCGCCCACGCGCGCCGACGCTCCGTTCGTCGAGCAGTACGAGCTCGAGCCGGGACGCCTGATCGTGAAGGTGAACCCCGTGGCCGCGTGGACGCGGCGCGACACGTGGGCGTACTTGAAGGAACACGACCTGCCCCACAACCCGCTGTACGACCTCGGGTACGCCTCGATCGGGTGTGCCCCGTGCACGCGCCTGCGATTCACCGGCGAACCCGAACGGGCCGGCCGCTGGGCGGGCCTGTCGAAGTGGGAATGCGGCATCCACGAGCGGGAAACCGCGAGCCAGGGCTCGGTGCG
>DASZOO010000196.1:0-1789 GCA_035550775.1 Actinomycetota bacterium
CGCGCTGCACGCCAAGGGCGTGGCCGTGACGCTCCGCGCGAGCGAGGTCGAGCGCCTCGGCGGCTCCCCGAACCCGTTCGTCCGATCGACCCAGGCCGTGCGCGAGACGATCGGGCGATCGATCGAGGCGGTCTTCCCTCCGAGGGAAGCCGGCCTGCTGCTGGGTCTCGCGCTCGGCGACGACTCGCATCTCGACGCCGGGGTCGAGCGCGACTTCCAGGCGACCGGTCTCACCCATCTGCTCGTCGTCTCGGGCGGCAACGTCGCCATGGTGCTCGGGCCGGTGCTCGCGCTCGTCACGATGCTCGGACTGCCTCGAGCCGCGCAGGTCGCGGTCGGGCTGGCTGCCGTCGCATTCATCGTCGTGCTAACCGGTGCGGAGCCGTCGGTGATGCGCGCCGGCGCGATGTCCGCCCTCACCTTGATCGGGCTGCTCCTGGCCCGTGCCCGATCGACCGCGGTCGTGCTCTCGGGCGCCGTGCTCGTGCTGCTGATCCTGCAGCCGGTCCTCGTGCGATCGATCGGCTTCCAGCTCTCGGTCCTCGCCACGGCCGGCATGGTGGCGATGGCCGCTCCGCTCGGCGAGCGATTCGAGCGGGTGATGCCCTCGCCCGTCGCGGCGGCGGCCGGCACGACGCTCGCGGCCCAGCTGGGCGTCACGCCGATCCTGCTCTTCAACTTCCACGACGTGCCCGGCGTCACGTTGCTCGCGAACGTGATCGCGGCGCCCACGGTGGCTCCCTCGCTCTTGCTGGGTCTCGCCGCCGCCGGATTCGGCATCGTCTCCGAGCCGCTCGGACACGTCGCGGGCCTGGCCGCCCAGGTGCCGATGCGCGCGCTCGAGTTGATCGCCAACGTGGCGGGGCGGGCCCCGGTCGCTCACATCACCTCGAGGGGCGGGCCGGTCGTGCTCGTCGTGGGTTCGGCCGTGGTCGTCGCGCTCACGGTCGCGCTCCGCACCGGATGGCGGCCCCCGCGGCGCGCCGTGATCGCCTGCGTTCTGGCGCTGCCACTCCTCGTGTGGAACTCGGCCACGTCCGCGGGACCGCCGTCGTCGCTGACCGTCCGCGTTTTCGATGTCGGACAGGGTGATGCTGCCCTCGTCACGACCCCCGGCGGCGTGACGGTGCTGATTGACGGCGGTCCCGACGAGCAACTGGTCGCGACCGAGCTCGCGGCGCTCGGCGTGAAGCGGCTCGATGTGGTGGTCGCCAGCCATCCGCACGCCGACCATTTCGTCGGCCTTCCATCGGTGCTGGCTCGATTCCAGGTGGGGGTCGTGCTGCAGTCCGGATGCCCGACGACCTCGGCGCTCCAGCTCGAGCTCGACCGGGCGATCGCCGACGAGGGCATCGACAGCCGAACCCCATGGGCGGGCGATTCGTTCGTCGCCGGCGACGTCCGCCTCGACGTGCTCTCGCCGCACGAGTGCTACTCGGGCACCGAGTCCGACACGAACAACGACGCGCTCGTGATCAGGCTCAGCCACGGCGACGACGTGGTGCTGTTCGCGACCGAGCCCGAGGAACCCGCGCAGGAGTGGATGCTGGAGCAACGCGACGCCGCGGGCCTCGATCTCCACGCCGACGTGCTCAAGGTGCCCCATCACGGGGCCGCCACGTCGGTGGCCGAGTTCTTCGACGCGGTCGCGGCGCCGGTCGCGATCGTCAGCGTCGGCGAGAACACGTACGGACATCCCGTGCCCGCCACCCTCGAGGCCATCGCTGCCACCGGCGCTCAGGTGTGGAGAACCGACGAGCACGGCACCGTCACGATCACCTTCCAGGCT
>DASZOO010000197.1:0-1609 GCA_035550775.1 Actinomycetota bacterium
GGCGGGCGACCACGTCGAGCTGCGGGGAGACGTATGGATCGACGTCGCGCACGCCCGCGCGAGGTTCGGGAGCGGTGTTCACGGCTCGACGACCTCTGCGGTCGCCGCCCTCGCGTCCATCGACTTCGCGTGTCCGACCAGCCCCTCGGCGCTCGCGATCGCCGACGCGCCCGGGGCGAACCGGGAGGCGCCGTTTCGGTCGAGTTCGACGACCGAGCTCACCGTGACGTAGTCCGACGCCCGGAGGCCGCTCGAGAACCGAGCCGTGCCCGCGGTCGGCAGCACGTGGTTCGACGCGACCCCGTAGTCACCGAAGGGGACGGCGCTCCATCGGCCGAGGAAGATCGCGCCGGCGTTGCGGATCCGTGGCAGGAACGCGTGTGGATCGTCGAGCAGCAGCAGCAGATGCTCCGACGCGAGGTGGTTGGCCACGTCGGCCGCCTGGTCGAGGTCGCGAACAAGCACCGCCTTCGTGTGGTCGAGGGCCGCGTCGACGATCTCCCGGCGACCGGCTTCCTCCAGCTCTTCGTCGAGCGCCTTCGCCACGCGGTCGGCGAGGTCGGGCTCAGGGGTTATGAAGAACGTGCGTGCCTGGGGGTCGTGCTCGGCCTGCGCGATCAGGTCGAGCGCGGCCATGTCGATGTCGACGTCGCCGTCGGCGACGATCGCGAGCTCCGATGGACCGGCGAGACCGTCGATGCCGACGGTGCCGGCGACCTGGCGCTTGGCCTCCGTCACGTAAGCGTTGCCGGGCCCGACGATGCGATCCACCCGTGGGATCGACTCGGTGCCGTAGGCCATGGCCGCGACCGCCTGCGCCCCGCCGGTCTTCGCCACGTAGGTCGCCCCGGCTCTGCGCGCCGCATAGAGCACCGGCGCCGGAACGGACCCGTCGGCCTGCGGGGGGGTGCACAGGACGATCTCGCTCACGCCGGCGACGACGGCGGGCACGACCGTCATGCAGACCGAGGAAGGGTAGACGGCCCGGCCGCCGGGCACGTAGCAGCCGACCGACTCGAGGGGACGGACGATTTCGCCGAAGCGCACGCCGTCGCGCTCGTCCCACCATTCCTTCGGAAGCTGCCGTCCCGCGAGGTCCCGCAGCCGCTCGATCAACTCGTCGAGCGCTTCCGTGAGCTCCGGCGGGGTCGCCTGCTCGGCGGCCGCGAACTCGGGGTCGGTCACGAGCACGCCGCCCTCTCGGAGGTCGGCGCCGTCGAACCGAAGCGCGAGCTCGATCAGGACGTCGTCGCCCTCGACGAAGACTCGTTGCAGGATGCCGGCGACGGTGTCGGCGACGGTGGGGTCGGTCTCGAGCCTCGTGGCGTCGAGACGCTCGCCCCGCTCTCGCAGGTCGAGGAGCTCGAGCATCTCAGCGCTCCTCTGCAGCCTCGGGATGTGCCGCAGCGGTCGCGAGCGAGCGGCGAACACGCCGGTCGCGCGCGAGCAGGATCCAGCCGCTCAGCCCCACGGCGAAGGCGGCGACGGCGAGCATCACGATGGCGACGAGGAGCAGGGTCTCTCGATCCATGGAGGGGTTCAGGGTACCGAAACCGCTGCGGCCGCAACCGGGAGGTCGCATGGGAGCGGGGGGGGGGGGGGGGGGGGG
>DASZOO010000198.1:0-4014 GCA_035550775.1 Actinomycetota bacterium
GTGTTCGCGTTCGCCTCGTTGTGGCTGACGGAGGCGCTCGGACGGGCGACCGACGAGGTGCTGCGGCCGGCGTTCCAGGGGGAGGTCGAGTCGCGCGACGTGCTGCTGGCCGTCGGGGCGCTCATGCTCGGGGGGCTCGGACGGGCGCTCGGCATCATGCTGCGCCGGTACTACTCGGGCGTGTCCGGCGAGCGCGTGATGGCGACGCTTCGCACCCGCGTGGCCGAGCGCTACCGAGCGCTGTCGCTGCGCTACCACCGCGAGACGCCGACCGGCGAGCTGCTCGCCCACATGGAAGCCGACGTGAAGGCCGCCGTCGACGTGTTCTGGCCGGTGCCGTTCGCGATCGGCGTGATGCTCCTGGCGGCGCTGGCGCTCGTCGCGCTCACGCTGAGCGACCCGTACCTGGCGGTCGTGGGTCTGATCGTCTTTCCGTCGCTCGCGTTCATGAACCGCATCTTCGCGCGGCGCATGGAGGAGCCGGCACGCATGGCCCAGGAGCGCATCGGCGAGGTCAGCGCGGTCGCGCACGAATCGATCGACGGCGCGCTGGTCGTGAAGACCCTCGGCCGCGAGGAGGCGGAGACCGGCCGGTTGTTCGAGAAGGCGAGAGCTCTGCGCGACGAGCGGGTGCGCGCGGGTGTGATCCGAGCGACGTTCGAAGCGGCCCTCGACGCCATGCCGACGATGGCGATCGCGCTGCTGCTCGCCGTGGGGTCATGGCGAGTGGCGAGCGGGGCGATCACGCTTGGCGACCTGATCGGCTTCGTCGCCTTGTTCCAGCTCTTGTCGTGGCCGATGCGGTTCATCGGATGGATCCTCGCGGAGCTGCCGAGGGCGGTCGTGGGCTACGACCGGCTGGAGGAGGTCTTCCGCGAGCCGGTGACGGTGGCCCCGGCCCGTCAGGGCAAGCCGCTTCCCGTCGGGCCCCTGGGCCTGCGCGTGCACGACCTGCATCTGCTCTACGAGCAACAGTCGCCGGTGTTGGAGGGCGTGTCGTTCGAGGTCGCTCCCGGGGAGTCGGTGGCCATCGTCGGACCGACCGGGGTCGGCAAGAGCACGCTCACGCAGTTGATGGTCCGCCTGGTCGATCCCGACGAGGGACACGTGGAGATCGGCGGGGTCGATCTGCGCGAGGTCGACGTCGCGTCGTTGCGCTCGGCGGTCGCCGTCGTGTTCCAGGACAGCTTCCTGTTCGCCGAGAGCGTGCGCTCGAACATCGCGCTGGACTCGGGAGCGACCGACGCGCAGGTCGAGCACGCCGCCACGATCGCCGCTTGCGACCGGTTCATCCGTGCGTTGCCGAAGGGCTACGACACGATCGTGGGCGAGCGCGGCCTCACGCTGTCGGGCGGAGAGCGGCAACGCGTGGCGCTCGCCCGGGCGCTCGTGCGGCAGCCCCGGCTCTTGATCCTCGACGACGCCACCAGCGCGGTCGACCCCTCGATCGAGGCCGAGATCCTCGGAGCGCTCCGACGCGAGCTCGCCACGACGCTCGTCGTGGTGGCGTACCGCCTGTCGACGATCAGCCTGGCCGACCGGGTGATCTTCCTGCACGGCGGGCGCGTCAGGGCCACCGGATCGCATGAGGAGCTGATCGCGACCGAGCCCGGGTACCGCGCGATCATCCGCGCCTACGAACGGGGTGAGCGATGAGCGACGATCTGCTCCGTCTGCGCGGCCTGGACGACGAGCTGCCGGTGCCCGAGGAGCTCAAGGGCTCCTTCGGGGTGCTGCGCCGCGGCGTGCGGGAAAGCCCGGAGCTTCGAACCGGGCTCGGGTTCACGCTGATCGTCTCGCTCGGCATCACGGCGATCTCGCTCGTGACCCCGGTGCTCGTGCAGCAGGTCTTCGATCACGGGTTCACACCGGAGTTCAAGCCGAGGTTCGTCTACGGCATCTGCGCGTTGGCGTTCGTCCTCGTGTTCGTGGCGTTCCTCGCGGCGCGCACGGCGGGCCGGCGGCTCGTGCGCGCCTCGGAGGAGGCGCTGATGAACCTCCGCGTGCGCACCTTCGAGCACATCCATCGCCTGTCGATCGCGGAGCAGAGCGAGGAGAAGCGCGGCGTGTTCGTCGCTCGCGTGACCGCCGACGCCGACTCGCTGCAGCAGTTCACCGAGTACGGGGGCATCGCCTGGTTGATCTCGTTCGTGCAGGCGTTCGCCGCGCTCGCCCTGATGCTCTTCTACTCGTGGCAGCTCTCGATCGTCGTCTGCCTGCTGATGGTGCCGCTCGTCGTGGTGATGGGGTCGATGCAGTCGCGTCTGTCGGCGGCGTTCGACGCCGCGCGCACCAAGGTCGGCGAGATGCTGTCCGAGGTCTCCGAGAGCGTGATGGGCGCCGCGGTCGTGCGCGCCTACGGCATCGACGACACGATCCACGCGCGGGTCACCGGCGCGATCGGCCGACGGTACGACGCCGAGGTGAAGGCCCACCTGCGTGCGGCCACGCTGTGGCCGATGTCGAGCGTCTTCTACGCGCTGACCCTCGCGGTCGTGATCGCCGTGGGTGCGGTCTTCGGTCCCGAATGGGGTCTCACGTTCGGCACGGTCACGGCGTTCCTCTTCCTGGGCGACGTGTTCCTCAGCGTGTTCGAGGACCTTCCCGAGATCTACGCGGAGACCCAGACGGCGATCGCCGGCTGGCGCAAGATCCTCGCCGTGCTCGATCTGCCGATCGAGATCGAGGAGCCCGCCGACGGGGTGCGGCTTCCCACCCACGGCGCCCTCGACGTGAAGGTCGACGATCTCACGTTCGGGTACCGCGGCGGGCCTCCGGTGTTGCGCGACATCGACGTCTCGATCCCCGCGGGCGCGCACATCGCGATCGTGGGCGAGACCGGTAGCGGGAAGACCACGTTCGCGAAGCTGCTGACCCGCCTGGCCGACCCGGCCGGTGGAGCGATCGAGGTCGGAGGCGTCGACCTTCGCAAGGTCGACCCGTCGTCGCGCCGGATCGCGATCCGCATGGTGCCCCAGGACGGGTTCCTGTTCGACTGGACGGTGCGCGACAACGTGAAGGCAGGGCGCGAGGGCGCGAACGACCGCGAGGTCGAGACGGCGTTCGAGGAGCTCGGCCTCGGCGAGTGGGTGCGCTCGCTGCAGGACGGTCTCGACACTCGCGCCGGCGAACGTGGCGAACAGCTCTCGGTCGGCGAGCGCCAGCTGATCGCGCTCGTGCGTGCGCAGGTCGCCGACCCCGGGCTGTTGATCCTCGACGAGGCGACGAGCGCGGTCGACCCGGCGACCGAGGCACGCATCACCGAGGCGCTCCGCCGGTTGAGCGCGGGCCGCACGACCGTGACGATCGCGCACCGACTGTCGACCGCCGAGCATGCCGACCGTGTGTTGGTCTTCGACCACGGCGAGATCGTGGAAAGCGGCACCCACGAGGAGCTCGTCACGCTCGGCGGCGTGTACGCGGGGCTCTACGAGAGCTGGCTCGGCAACACCCAGCAGGACGGGACGGCTCGGGGTTCCGAAGCCGCCGAGCTCACGTAGTGCCTGGGCCTGTTTCGGCAGATCGAAACCTCCCCTTTCATCCAACGGGGGTGATGCTGCGAGGGGTACGCTGCGTTCGGATACCGATCAGCCGCGTACGGCGGCACGGGAAGGGAGGAAGACGATGTCTCGACAGCGCAGCGGCGCAGCGGTCGGATTCACGATGTTCGCCGCCTTCATGATGATCTTGATCGGCTCGTTCCACATCATCGTCGGTCTTGCCGGCATCCTCGAGGACGAGTTCTTCGTCGCGACGCCGAACTGGCTCCTGGAGTTCGATGCGACGACGTGGGGCTGGATCCACCTGCTCGCCGGTATCGTCGTGTTGCTCGCCGGCTTCGGGTTGTTCTCCGGAGCGGTGTGGGCGCGGACCATCGGCGTGATCCTGGCCACGGTGAGCGCGATCGCGAACTTCGCGTTCATCCCCTACTACCCGGTCTGGTCGCTCGCGATCATCGCGGTCGACATCTTCGTGATCTGGGCGCTGACGGCGCACGGTCGCGATATCGCGGAA
>DASZOO010000199.1:0-18223 GCA_035550775.1 Actinomycetota bacterium
AACTGCCTGCTGCTCGACGAGCCGACGAACCACCTCGACATCGATTCGATGGAGGTGCTCGAGTCCGCGCTCGAGTCCTACGACGGCACGGCGATCGTGATCAGCCACGACCGGTACCTCCTCGATCGCATCCCGGACCGCATCGTGGAGGTGCGCGACGGACGGGCCTTCTCCTCTCCGGGGGGCTACGACGACTGGCAAGATGCGCGACACGCGAGGCGAGCGTGACCGCGCGGGCGCTGGCCGCGATCCGTGACGAGATCATCGACTGCCGCGCCTGCCCACGCCTGGTCGCGTGGCGAGAACGGACCGCGCGGGAGAAGGTCGCCCGCTTCGCCGACCAGGCGTACTGGGGGCGCCCGGTGCCCGGGTTCGGCGACCCGGGCGCGGGGGTCCTCGTGCTCGGCCTCGCCCCCGCCGCGCACGGAGGGAACCGCACTGGCAGGATCTTCACCGGTGACCGATCGGGCGACTTCCTGTTCGCGTCCATGCACAGGGTCGGCCTGGCGAACCAGTCGACCAGCGTGACGGCGGACGACGGACTCCGGCTGCTGGGGAGCTACGTCGCGGCGGTGAACCGGTGTGCACCCCCGGCGAACAAGCCCACGCCGGCCGAGCGGGACCGGTGCCTGCCGTTCCTCGCGCGTGAGATCGAGGCCCTCGAACGGCTGTCGGTGATCGTGGCGCTCGGCGCCTACGCGTGGGACGGTGGTCTGCGCGCCCTCTCCTCGCTGGGCTTCACGAGGCGACCGAAGCCTCGCTTCGGTCACGGCACCGAGGCGTCGGTCGGCCCCTACACCCTGATCGGATGCTTCCACCCGTCCCAGCAGAACACATTCACCGGGAAGCTCACGACGGCGATGATGGATGCGGTGATGGCCCGTGCCGTGTCGCTGGCTCCAGCGCCTCGGTAGCGGCCAGGCTCGAACGAGTCTGTCCGTGTGATGGCGGGGCCGGCCGCCGGGGGACGCGCCTCGCGCGGTGCAGGGCGGCATCGTCGTCGCACGGCGGGCGTATCCTCGAACGCATGGGGCGTCACAGGGGATTCTTCGCCGCGCCGCCCATCGAGGCGGACCAGCGACCGGTCGACCGGGCCACCGTGCGGCGGGTGATCGACACCTTCCGGCCGTACCGGGGCACGGTGGCCCTGGTGGCGATCGCGATCGCCGTGACGTCGGGGCTCGGCGTGGTCAACCCCCTGATGATCAAGGTGGTCTTCGACGAGGCCTTGTTCGGCCCCGACGATGTCTGCGGGGGTGTCCCGTGTCCGAACCTGCCACTGCTCTACCGCTACGTCGGCATCATGATCGCCGTTCCGATCGTCACGAGCCTGATCGGCATCGCCCAGACGTATTGGGCGAACCAGGTCGGGCTGAACGTGATGCAGGACCTGCGCAACCGGCTCTACGAGCACCTGCAGCACATGCCGCTGCGCTTCTTCACGTCCACTCGAACGGGCGAGATCCAGTCCCGCCTGTCGAACGACGTGGGCGGCGTGCAGGCCGTCGTGACCGACACAGCCTCGAACGTGCTCGCCAACGTCGTGACGATCGTGAGCACGTTGATCGCGATGGTGGCCCTATCGGTGCCGCTCACGATCCTCTCGCTCGCGCTGCTGCCCCTGTTCCTCTGGCTCACGGTCAAGGTGGGCCGCGCTCGGCGCGAGGTCGCCACCAGCACCCAGAAGACGCTCGCCGATCTGACGTCGATCACCGAGGAGACGCTGTCGGTGAGCGGCATCCTGCTGTCGAAGTCGTTCGGACGACAGCGGCACGAGATCGACCGGTTCCGGGGCGAGAACCGGCGACTGACCGGTCTCCAGATCCGTCAGACGATGATCGGCCGGTCGTTCTTCGCCGTGGTCGGCACGTTCTTCTCGATCACCCCGGCCCTGGTCTACCTCGTGGCAGGTTGGCAGCTCTCGAACGACCCCAACGCGATCGACGCGGGCACGATCGTGGCGTTCACGACGCTGCAGTCGAGGCTGTTCTTCCCGATCGGCTCGATGCTGCAGGTCTCGACCGAGGTGCAGAGCTCGTTCGCGTTGTTCGACCGCATCTTCGAGTACCTCGACCTCCGTCGCGACATCGAGGACGCGCCGAACGCCGTCGCGCTCGACCCGACCGAGGTCCGCGGCGCGGTCGAGCTGCGCGGCGTGAGGTTCCGCTACGACGAGCCCGAGGAGCGCCCGACCCCCACGTCGCCCACCGATCTCGAGCTCGCGAACGAGGCTCCCCGCGCCTGGACGATCGACGACATCTCCCTGCGCGTCGAGCCCGGCCAGCTCGCGGCGCTCGTGGGGCCGAGCGGCGCCGGCAAGACGACGATCACCTACCTCGTGCCGCGCCTGTACGACGTGCAGGAGGGCTCGGTCACGATCGACGGTCACGACGTTCGCGGCGTCACCCTCGAGTCGCTCGGCGAGAACATCGGCGTCGTGACCCAGGAGACGTACCTGTTCCACACCACGATCCGGCGCAACCTCCAGTACGGGCGTCCCGAGGCGACCCAGCAGGAGCTGGAGTCCGCCGCTCGCGCGGCGTACATCCACGAGCGCATCGCCGAGCTCCCCGAGGGATACGACACGATCGTGGGCGAGCGCGGGTACAAGCTGTCGGGAGGGGAGAAGCAGCGTCTGGCGATCGCCCGAGTCATCCTGAAGGACCCGCGCATCCTGATCCTGGACGAGGCGACGTCGTCGCTCGACACGACCAGCGAGCGGTTGGTACAGGCCGCCCTCGAGCCGCTGATGGAAGGGCGCACGACGATCGCCATCGCCCATCGCCTCTCCACGATCCTCAAGGCCGACGTGATCTTCGTGATCGACCGCGGCCGCCTCGTGGAACAGGGGACCCACGACGAGCTGCTGGCCGCGGGAGGCCTCTACGCGCGCCTGTACGAGCAGCAGTTCCGGGGAGGGCTCGTGCAGGCCGAATGCGAGGACGGCGTGATCCTCGCCAGCGGCGAGGTGGTCAGGCCGGGCGCTTAGGCGATCGAGCGACGGTAGGTCAACAGCACGAACCCGTCCGGGAAGACTCGATCGTCGAGCCGTTCGAACCCCAATGCCTCGTACATGCGCCGCGCCTCGCGCATGCCCTCGGTCGTGTGGAGCGTGACGAACGTCTTCCCCTCGGCGCGGGCGCGATCGAAGCATGCCTGCATCAGCGCTCGCGCGACCCCACGCCGGCGGCTGTCGGGGTGCACGCCCAGCATGCGCACATGCGCCTCCTCGGGATGCAGAGCGGCGTCGTCGTGCTGCTCGACCCGGTCCCACAGCTCCAGCGTCGCGCTGCCGACGATGCGGCCGTCGACGAGGGCGACGAGGATCGTCGTCCGATCGGCCCGGCCCTCGACGTCCGCGATCGCCGCCAGGTACTCGTGCCAGTCCGGATCGTCCGTGCGCGCGTACCGACGGTACGCCTCAACGGTGACCTCGCCGGCTTCCGCGTGCTCGGACGGAACCGCCTCGCGGACGGTGACGGTCGGCTCGGCGGTGCGGTTCATCCGACGACGCTGACCCCGAGCAGGAGGCCGATCAGGTAGGTCACACCTGCCGCCGCCGCTCCGATCGCGAATTGCCGCGCCGCCGCCCCGGCCGCCGACCGTCCGGTCAGGCGCGCGGTCAGCGCTCCGACCGTGAGCAGGGCGGCAGAGGTGACGAGGATCGACGCGATCAAGGCGGCGGCACCCGACGCGAACAGGAACGGCACCAACGGGACGATCGCCCCGACGGCGAACGTGACGAACGACGACGCGGCGGCTCCCCACGGCGAGCCGAGACCTTCGGCCGGATCGATGCCGAGCTCCTCGCGGGCGTGGGTGTCCAGGGCGGTGGCGGGGTCCTTCGACAGCTCGGTCGCCAACGCCTCGGCCAGCTCGGTCGGCACCCCCTTGCGCTCGTAGATCTCGGCCAGCTCGGCCCGTTCGCCCTCGGGATCGCTGCCCAGCTCGTGCGCCTCGAGATGGAGCATGCGTTCGAGCACCTCTCGTTGTACCCGCATCGAGACGTACTCTCCGGCCGCCATGGAGAAGGCGCCGGCGAGCAACCCGGCGATGCCGGCCAACACGATCACGGCGCGGTCCTGCGACGCTCCGGCGAACCCCATGATCAGCGCGGCGTTCGAGACGAGCCCGTCGTTGACGCCGAAGATCGCCGCTCGCAGCGTGCCCGTCTTGCCCGCGCCGGTGCGCTGTTCGCCCTCGACCGGCCCGGGATGCGGCAGCAACCGATCGCGGCGCCGGCGCATGCGCCGCCGGGTCTCCTGGAGCTCGGGCAACATGCTCTTGGTGCGGGCCTCGACCGGTGGAAGGGACGGCTCGGACACGCCGACCAGGGTACTGCGGGCCCCTGGGTGGCGTTCCGGACGACCGAGTCGGCGCGGGTAGCATGGTGTCCATGCGCGACCTTCCCGAGGCGGCGGGCAAGACCGGCGTCCCGAGTCCCAAGAGGCAGAAGCCGGAACGTCCGCGCGATCGTCTCGGCCGTCCGCTCGACTGGGGCGCCACGAACGAGCTCGAGCTCGAGGACTACGACTCGCTCAGCCTCGAGACGAACCACGAGCTGGCCCGAGAGCACATGCGTGCGGGCCGTTTCTTCCCTGCGCACGAGGCCTGGGAGACCGCGTGGAAGCAGGCGCGCGGCACCAACGACGCGGAGTTCTTCAAAGGACTCTCACAGATGGGCGCAGGGTACGTGCATCTGTTGCGCGGCAACGCTCACGGCACGAAGACGCTGCTTCGTCGGGCGTCGGGCCGCCTCCGTCGGTATCCCGACGGACACCACGGCATCGCGACGAACGCCCTGCACGACAAGCTCGAGGCAGACGCGGCCGCCGTGGAACGTGGGGACCTCGTGCCCGGAGAAGACGTGACCTTCGACCTACCGGTCGTCTAGCCGCGCTCCGCCGCGGGCGTGTAGCCTGTGCGACCAGATGACCCAGGTCGAGACCAGCGAGATCGATTGGAAGGGCCGGACCGGCCCGTTCTCGCTGCTCGTGCGTCGGGGGGTGTTCTCGCCCACCAGCACCAGCAAGACGCTCGCCGACGCGCTCGAGATCGGCCCCGGCGACACCGTGATCGACGTCGGGTGCGGCAGTGGGGTCCTCGCGTTCGTCGCGGCGAAGCTGGGCGCGGCGAGGGTCTACGGATGCGACCTGTCCGCCCCCGCCGTCGACATGGCGACGCACAACGCGGAGCGCCTGGGTCTGAGCGACGTGTGCGAGTTCCGCCAGGGCGATCTGCTCGATCCGATGCGCGACGTTCATGCGTCGGTGCTGATCGGTGACGTCTCGGGCATCCCCGACGAGCTCGCGGCCGTCACGGGCTGGTTCCAGGACGTGCCGGCCGGTGGGCCCACCGGCGCCGAGCTTCCGCGCAAGTTGCTGGAGACGATCGGCGACACGTTGGAGCCCGGCGGTCGTCTCTACCTGCCCACCGGGTCGTTGCAGGACGAGAACGCCATCCTCGCCGCCGCCCGGCGCGTGTTCGGCGAGAACATCGAGCCGGTGCTCGAACGGACGTTCCCGCTGCCCGACCTCGTGGCGAAGGCGGCGGCGACCGCGCGACTCATGAAGGAAGGCCTGTTGAAGCTGCACCAGCGCGGCAGCCGCCTCCTCTGGGATCTGCGCGTCTGGCGTTGCGTTCGCGCATGACGCGATCGGCGATCTCAGTCCGTCCGCTCCTCCGGCCGTAGCTCGGCCACGGCGGCCACGTCGTACCCGGCCTCTCGCAGGTGGTCGGCTCCTCCACGGTCGATCGCGAGCACGATCCGTTCGATCTGCACACCGGCCTCGATCAACGCTTCCGCCGCCCGGCGCACCTGGTGCCCGGTGGTGCTCACATCCTCGATCAGGCAGACGCGCGCGCCGGCCGGCGCATGGCCCTCGATCTGCGACCTGGTGCCGTAGGGCTTCGGCTCCTTGCGCACGACGGCGATCGGCAGGCCCGTCTCGAGCGACACGGCCGCCACCAGCAAGGTGGCCGCTCCCTCCGGAGCCGCGAGGTGGTCGACGCGCTCGGGCAGTAGCGAGGCCACTGCACGGGAGAGCTCGCCCAGCAGATCGGGGCGGGTCAGGAACAGGAACTTGTCGAAGTACACCGCGGAACGCTTCCCGGACGAGAGCACGAAGTCACCGTGGAGCTCCGAGGCCTGCACCAGACGCGAGACGAGGTCGCCGTCGGTTGGCGTGTCGGGACCGGGGGGCATGGCCCGGCATGATGGCATGATGGAGCCGATGGCGTCGCGGCGCATGGGCTGGTACCGGGCGTTGGGTCATCCGTTGTTCCTCGCGCTTCCCCCGGAGACGTCGCATCGGGTGGCGATCGCGCTCCTCGGTCTACCCCTGCCATGGCGCCGGATCGGCGGGGCCCCTGCCGACCGGTCGTTGGAAGCCGATCTCTGCGGCCTCCGGGTCCGCAACCGCGTCGGGCTGGCCGCGGGGTTCGACAAGTCCTGTCGCCACCTCGCCGCGCTCGGAGCCCTGGGCTTCGGATACGTGGTCGGCGGCACGGTCACTCGGGCCCCCCGCGCCGGCAATCCGAGGCCCCGCATCGCGCGGTCGACGCGGCATCGTTCGATCGTGAACTCCATGGGGCTTCCCAACCCCGGTGCCGACGCCGTCGCGGCCACCCTGGGCCGGGCCCCGAGGGGGCCGGCGCCGAGATTCGTCAGCCTTGCGGACGAGGGACGGCCCGAAGCTGTGGCCTCCTTCGAGCTGCTGGAGCCACTGGTCGACGGTGTCGAGCTGAACGCGAGCTGTCCGAACGTGTCGTGGGGCAGGGATCGGGACACCGAGGCGCACGTGGGGGAGCTCGTGGCGGCCTTCCGCGCCCGGAGCGCGAAGCCGCTCCTCGTGAAGCTCCCACCGTTCGTCACCGAGGCCGAGCGAGAAGCCGTGGTCACCCTGGCCTGCGTGGCCCGGGACGCCGGGGCCGACGGTCTCACGTGCTCCAACACACGGCTCGTCGACGATGCCCGCTTGGCCGTCGGCCGGGGCGGGCTGTCGGGTCGCGGACTGTGGCCTCACACCCCTCGGATCGTGGCCGAGGTGCGCGCGGCCATCGGAGACGGTGCCGCGATCAACGCGTGCGGGGGCGTCTCCTCGGGTGAGGACGCCCTCGCGTGCCTGGACGCGGGCGCGACCACGGTCCAGATCTACACGGCCCTGATCTACGAGGGACCGGGGGTGGTCGGCGAGATCGCCGCCGGCCTGCGATGACGGCAGAGGTATTGCGGGGTCGCCGATCCACCGTCAAGATGTGCCGGGTCGTTTCGGGGTGCGACCGTCGTGGAGGGGGTTGAGTGAGCGACGCAGCCGTGGCTGCCCGCAGCGTCGAGGCCGGCGAGGCGGTGGTCGCCGTGCGCCTGGACCGCGTGGTCAAACGCTTCGGCGACGTGGTGGCGGTCGACGGCGTCGACCTCGACGTCGGAGAGGGCGAGTTCTTCTCGTTGCTGGGCCCGTCCGGGTCGGGGAAGACGACGTGTCTGCGAATGATCGCTGGGTTCGAGCGCCCGACCGAGGGCCGGATCCTGCTCGGCGGCATCGACGTGGGTGACCGGCCGCCGTACGAGCGTGACGTGAACACCGTGTTCCAGGACTACGCGCTGTTCCCGCACATGACGGTCACCGAGAACGTCGGATACGGGCTCATGGTGCGGAAGGCTCCCAAGCAGGACCGGCTCGAGCGAGCCCGCGATGCGCTCGAGATGGTGCGGCTCGGGGGGTTCGGCGACCGCAAGCCCGCGCAGCTGTCGGGCGGTCAGCGCCAGCGCGTGGCGTTGGCCCGCGCCCTCGTGATGCGTCCCCGCGTGCTGTTGCTGGACGAACCCCTCGGCGCCCTCGACCTCAAGCTGCGCCAAGCGATGCAGGTCGAGCTCAAGGAGATCCAGCAGGCGGTGGGACTGACGTTCATCTACGTGACGCACGACCAGGAAGAGGCGCTGACGATGAGCGACCGTCTCGCCGTCTTCAACCACGGGCGGGTCGAGCAGGTGGGCACGCCCGCCGACGTGTACGAGCGCCCGGCGACCGGGTTCGTCGCCGGGTTCGTCGGGGTCTCGAACGTGCTCGAAGGCGACGCCGCCGCCGCGATCATCGGGTCGCGGCACGCGGTCACGATCCGGCCCGAGAAGATCCACCTCGCCCTCGACGTGAACGCAGCCGTCGCCGAGGGAGAGTGCACGGCAACCGGCGTGGTCACCAAGGTCGTATACCTGGGTGCGGTCACGCGGTACACGGTGACGTTGGACGAGGGGGGCGAGCTTGTCGTGATGCAGCAGAACCTGCGCGCCTCATCGATGGAGGCCCTGCAGGTGCAGGGTCGCCGGGTGCGGCTGACGTGGGAGCGTCAGCACAGTCGCCCGGTGGAACCTGGAGACGGACCCGACGGGGTTCCGGCCGAAGGTGCGAGGGGGTTGCCCGGCCCCGGGGAGGAGGATGCATGACGAAGTGGATGCGCCTGCTTGCGCTCATCGCCGTGCTCACGATGGTCGCCGCCGCGTGCGGCGATGACGGCGGGGACTCGGGAGGGGGCGGCGGCGGAGGCACCACGGACGGCGGCGATCCCGACGAGCCCGCGATCACCGAGGTCGGTGAGGGCGAGGGTGAGGTCAGCATCATCGCGTGGGCCGGGTACATCGAGGACGGTTCCACCGACGAGAACTACGACTGGGTCACGTCCTTCGAGGAAGAGACCGGATGCGAGGTCAACGTGACCACCGCCGGCACCTCCGACGAGATGGTCGCCCTGATGCAGGAGGGTGCCGGGCAGTACGACCTGGTGACCGCCTCCGGAGACGCCAGCCTGCGACTCGTGGCCGGCGGCACCGTGCAGCCGGTCAACCTCGACCTGATCGACAGCTACTCGACGGTCGACGAGCGGTTGCAGGACGCGCCGTGGTTCACGGTCGACACCGACGGCGACGGCTCCACCGAGCACTACGGTGTGCCCTATCAGTGGGGGTCCAACGTGCTGATGTACTCGAAGGCGGCGTTCAAGAACGAGACGCCCGACAGCTGGTCGGTCGTCTTCGAGGAGCAGACGCTGCCCGACGGCAAGTCGAACGAGGGCCGGGTGCAGGCGTACGACGGCGCGATCTACATCGCCGATGCGGCACTGTACCTGCGGGCGACGCAACCGGACCTGGGCATCGAGGACCCGTACGCGCTCAGTCAGGAGCAGTTCGACGCCGCGATCGAGCTGCTGCGGCAGCAGCGCCAGCTCATCGGCCGGTACTGGCACGATGCCTACGTGCAGATGGACGATTTCGTCAACGGCGAGGCCGTCGCGAGCTCGTCGTGGCCGTTCCAGGTGAACTTCATCGAAGGCGCCGGCAAGGACTTCTCGTCGGTGATCCCCAAGGAGGGCGCCACCGGTTGGGCGGACACCACGATGATGCATTCGGAGGCTCCGCATCCGAACTGCGCGTACCTGTGGATGGAGCACTCCCTGGACCCGAAGGTGCAGGGCGACCTGGCCTCGTGGTTCGGTTCCGTGCCGGCGGTGCCGGACGCGTGTGAGGGCAACGAGCTGCTCGGGCCCGACGGGTGCGTCACGAACGGCTTCGAGAACTTCGACCAGATCGAGTTCTGGAAGACTCCGCAGTCCGATTGCTTCGCGCCGGACTCGGGCGCCGCATGCGTGCCCTATCAACAATGGGTCACGAAGTACATCGCGGTGATCGGCGGGCAATGATCCCGGCGGGCACGTCGGGAACCGAGCGGTGGGGCCTGTCAGGGCCCCACCGCTCGTTCGCGCGAGGTGCTGCGTCGTGGCCGTGATCGAGACCGAGCGCCGGAGCGGCGCGATGTCGAGGGTCTCGGGGTTCTTCTACCGGCATCCCTGGACCAAGCTGCTCGTCCTGCTGCTTCCTGCCCTGCTCTGGCTGCTCGTGTTGTACCTGGGCTCGATCGGCGGCTTGCTCGCGTACAGCTTCTGGAGCATCGAGGAGTTCACGGGCCTGATCGACAAGACGCTCACCCTGGCCACCTACCAGAGCCTGTGGGAGCCGTCGAACCGCGACATCGTGCTGCGCACCCTCGCCATGGCGGCGGCGGTCACGGTCGCGTGCTCGTTCCTGGCCTTCCCGCTCGCGTACTTCATGGCCCGGTACGCGAGCCGCCGGGCGCGGTTCGTGCTGTACCTGGCGGTGTTGATGCCGCTGTGGTCGAGCTACCTCGTGCGGGCGCTCGCGTGGCGTCAGATCCTCGCGCGCGAAGGGGTGCTCTACTGGACGCTGGGCAAGCTGGGACTCGACGGGGTGCTCGACACCCTGATCAGGGCCCCGGTGGTCGGCGGTTCCTCCTTGATCGCCTCCAGGATCAGCCTGCTCGTCGTCTACACCTACCTCTGGCTGCCGTTCATGATCCTGCCGCTCGAGGCGTCGTTGGAGCGGGTGCCCGGGTCCTACCTCGAGGCCTCGAGCGATCTGGGGGCGCGGCCGTGGCTGACGTTCCGGCGGATCGTGCTGCCGCTCGCGAAGCCGGGGCTCGTCGCGGGTTCGATCTTCACGTTCTCGCTCACGCTCGGCGACTTCATCCTGCCGACGATGTTCGGCAGCTCGGAGTTCTACCTGGGCCAGCAGGTGTTCACGCAGATCGGCGTCGTGGGGAACACGCCGCTGGCCGCTGCGTTCACGTTCGTGGCGATGGCGATCATGATCGTCTACCTGACGATCGCCAAGCGCGCCGGAGCGTTCGAGTCGCTATGACGACGGAGCGAGCTCGTGAGGCGTGAAGGGTCGCAGGCCGGGCTCGGGCTGAGGATCGCGTCCGGCGTCGTGTTGCTGTTCCTGTACTTCCCGCTCGGCATCATCGTGTTGTACGCGTTCACGACGCAGTCCACGGCGTTCACGTTCCCGCCGCCCGGTCTCACCTTGGAGTGGTTCAGAGTCGCGTTCGCACGCGCCGACATGTGGGATGCGTTCCGGCTCTCGCTGACGGTCGCCGCGATCACCACGCTCATGGCGATCGTCATGGGCAGCCTGCTCGCCGGGGCCGTCTACCGATCGCGATTCCTCGGACGCGAAGCCCTGGCGTTCATCGTCGTGCTGCCGATCGCGCTTCCGGGGATCGTCACGGGCATCGCCCTGAAGTCGACGCTCACGGGGATCGCGGAGGTCCCCCCCGGGTTCTGGACGATCGTGGTCGGCCATACGACCTTCTGCATCGTGATCGTCTACAACAACGTGGTCGCCAGGCTCCGGCGCATGTCGCCCAACGTCGTCGAGGCTTCCGCCGATCTGGGCGGCTCCGGATGGCAGACGTTCCGCTACGTGATCCTGCCGAACATCGCGACCGCCCTGCTGGCGGGTGGCGTGCTGGCGTTCGCGCTCTCGTTCGACGAGATCATCGTGACCACGTTCACGCGGGGGAGCGAGCCCACCCTGCCGATCTGGATCTTCCAGCAGCTCTTCCGGCCGCGGAACCGGCCGGTCACGAACGTCGTCGCGCTCATCGCCGTCACGGTCACGATCGTGCCGGTGCTGCTCGCTCAGATGCTGGCCCGCAGCGCCGACGACGCCGGCACCGGGATGGGAGCGGGAGGCGCTCCTGCTCGGCCTCGCGAAGCGATCCCGGCCGAGTAGCTACAGGTACTGTCCTCGCGAGGGACCGGCTTCGCCCTGTCCTTCGGGCGCGTGAGGGTTCTGGCTCAACAGCCCTCGCCGTCGCAGCTCCTCGAACTGCTGACGGGCGGCCGCCTGCTGAGCGAACATCGCCGCCTGGATGCCGTGGAAGAGTCCCTCGAGCCAGCCGACGAGCTGCGCCTGCGCCACGCGGATCTCGGACTCGCTCGGCACCCCTTCCAGCGGCGGGGCCAGTCCACCCAGCTCCTCCTGCAGGTCGGGCGAGAGCACCTCCCGGAGCTCCCCGACGGCCCGCTGGTAGACCTCGGCCAGGCGGGCGCGGCCGGCCTCGTCGAGCGAGGCCTGCCGGGTCTCGTCGAGGAGCTCTCGCACCATGCTCGCGATGCGCAGGAGCTTGGCGGGCTCGGTGATCGTCTCCTGTGAGCCCGGCGTGCCCTGGTCCACCAGCGGCCCGTCGGCGACGGGCTGCGCCTCGACCACTACGTGCTCGTCGCTCGGGCTCTGGGTCGGTTCGTCGCTCATGGTTCCAACCTAGCAGCCGGTGCGGCCGTCACGATGCGGGCGGGCGGGCGCCGCCGGCTCATGACTCTTCGAGGCGTCCGAGGTTCCTGATGAACAGGGCCTCGGAGACCGCGAGACGTTCGAGGTCGGCCAGGTCGATGCTCTCGTCGAGGGAGTGGGCGTTCGACAGCTCGTCGCCGGCGCCCCAGATCAGCACGGCGATGCCCGGGAACGTCTCCGCGAGCATCGGCACGATCGGCACCGACCCGCCGCTGCCCATCTCGACCACGTCGTGGCCGAACGCCTCGGCCAGCGCGTCCTTCGCCGATCGATAGGCCGGCACCGACGTGTCGACCAGGTATCCCATGCCCGCCTCCTCGGGCTGGATGTCGACCTCGACGCCCCACGGCGCAGCCGCGCGCAGGTGGTCGGCGAGCGCGTCGCGGGCCCGCGCGGCATCGTCGCCTGGAGCGAGTCGGAGCGAGACCCTCGCCGAGGCCTCGGGCACGATCTGGTTGGACGACCCGGCGACCCGCGGGGCGTCGAAGCCCAGCACGGCGACGGCGGGGCGCGCGAACAGCCGGTCGGCGATCGTGCCGGATCCGATCATCTCGACCGAGTCGAGCACACGGGAATCCGCCCGGACGGACGCCTCGGTGACGGGGGTTCCCGCCCACTCGAAGCGATGGAGCCCGGCCACGGTCACGTCACCTCGCTCGTCGTGGAGCGTGGCGATCATGCGGCACAGCGCGGTGATCGCATCGGGGATCGGTCCTCCGAAGGCCCCGCTGTGCTGGGCGATCGGCAGCACCCGCACGCTCACGCGGCAGTCGGTCACGCCGCGCACGCTCGTGCCGATCGTCGGCACACCGGTCCGCTCGTTGCCGCCGTCGGCGACGACCGCCACATCGGCGCGCAGGAGATCGGCGTTGTCGCGCACGAGCTCGGGCAGGTGCTCGGTCGAGCACTCCTCCTCACCCTCGACGAGGATGCGCACGGTGGCGGGGATCGCCGTGCCGTCGGGCGTGCCGAGGGCCCTGAGCGCCGCCGCGTGCACCACGATGCCGCTCTTGTCGTCGGCGGCGCCGCGGCCGAAGAGCCGGCCGTCGCGCACGACCGGATCGAACGGCGGGCTCTGCCAGTCGGCGGCCTCGCCTTCGGGTTGCACGTCGTGGTGGGCGTACAGGAGCACGGTCGGCGCACCGGGCGGGCCGGGGATCTCGCCGACGACCGCCGGGTGCCCGCCCTCGAGCTCGAGCAGGCGAGCGTCGTCGACACCGGCGGACCGGAGGATCTCCACCGTCGCTTCGGCGCTCGCGCGGACGTGAGCCCGGTCGTATCCGGGGAAGCCGATCGACGGGATGCGGACGAGTCGCTCGAGGTCGGCGACGGTGCGAGGCATGTCGTCGGCGACCGCACGCCGGAGGGCTTCGGTGTCCATCGTCGCCGAGCCTACCGCCCGGTGCCCGGCAGGACTCCGCGGCACATCACGCCCGCAGCTCGCCCTCCGGTTCGGCCATCCGCCAGTCGTACGGGCTCACGAAGCTCGTCACGAGCTGCGCGTAGTTCGACCTCGCGAAGGCGACCGGGTTGGGGATGTGCTCCTGGCTCATAGCGCCACGCAGCTGGGCAACGCTGTCGTACTCGTGGTCGACGAGCCACCGCTCGAGGCCATCGAGCACGGCGCGCAGGTGTTGAGGGCCCTCCCGCAGCAGCGCGCTGGCCATCATCGCGACGTCGGCGCCCGCGAGGAGCACCTTGACGGCGTCGCCCGCTGCGTGCACCCCGGTCGTGGCCGCGATCGAGCACTCGATACGACCATGCAGGATCGCGATCCACCGCAGCGGCAGGCCCAGCTCGCTCGGATGGGACAGATGCAGCGTGGGGTCGACGGTCAGGGTCTCGAGGTCGATGTCGGGCTGCATGAACCGGTTGAACAGCACCAGGCCGTCGGCGCCGGCCGCCACGAGACGCCGCGCCATGTCGCCCACGGAGCTGAAGAAGGGTCCGATCTTCACGGCGACCGGGATCGAGCACCGGGCGCGCACCGCCTCCACGAGCTCGATGTAGCGCTGTTCGACCGCCGACCCCGTCTCGTCCGGATCGGCGGCGATGAAGTAGACGTTCAGCTCCAGGGCCGCTGCGCCGGCCTCCTCGATCCGACGCGCGTGCTCGACCCACCCGCCCATCGAGATGCCGTTGAGGCTCCCGATCACCGGGATCTCCATCTCCCGGACCGTCGATTCCAGGTGACGGAGGTAGGCGTCGGTGCCGGTCGTGTAGTCGGCGAGCGCGGGGAGGTAGGTGAGCGCCTCGGCGAAGCTCTCGGCCCCCGCCTCGAGGGCGCCGGTGAGCTGGATCTCGTCGTGCTCGATCTGCTCTTCGAAGAGCGAGGGCATCACGACGGCCCCCGCCCCGGCGTCCTGCAGTGCGCGGAGCGTCTCCACACGCTGCCCCAAGGGCGATGCGCTCGGCACGAGCGGGCTGGTGAGCTCGAGCCCTAGGTACGTCGTGCGCAGATCGGGGCTCACGGATGCACCTCCTTCGTCCCGTCGGGCCGTTCGGCGGGCTCGACCGCCTCCGCCGCCTCTGCCGGCTCGGGTTCCTCGGCCGCCCCCGCCTCAGGCCCGCGGTCGACCTCGGCGAGCTGCTCGTAGAGGCGCCATCTGGCGTCGACGTCCTCCTGGGAGAGGCGCTGGAGGTCCTCCGCTCGCGCGGGGTCCGTGCGCGAGAGCATCGCGAAGCGAGCTTCCTTCTTGGCGAACTCCGCCAACGGGGTCGAGGGGCGCTTCGAATCGAGGTGGAACGGGTGTTCCCCACGCGGAACCGCCTCGGGCTCGTAGCGCCACAACGGCCAGTACCCGCTCGCCACCGCTTCCCGCTGATGCGTCATCGCGGTCGACATGTCGATGCCGTGGGCGATGCAGTGGCTGTAGGCGATCACGAGCGACGGCCCCCGGTGGGCCTCGGCTTCGGCGAGCACCTTGACCGTATGCGGCATGTCCGCCCCCATCGCGATCTGCCCGACGTACACGTCGCCGTAGGCCGTCGCGATCATGCCGAGGTCCTTCTTGCCCTGCCCCTTGCCGGCGGCAGCGAACTTCGCGACGGCACCGCGTGGGGTGGCCTTCGACGCTTGTCCACCCGTGTTCGAATAGACCTCCGTGTCAAGCACCAGCACGTTGACGTTCCGCCCGCTGGCGAGCACGTGGTCGAGCCCGCCGAACCCGATGTCGTAGGCCCATCCGTCGCCTCCCACGATCCAAACGCTCGTCGGCGCCAGGGCGTCCGCGATCGCCTCGAGATCCCGCGCCTGGGGTCGGTGCACATGCGCGAGCCGGGACCGGAGCTCGTCGATCCGAACGCGCTGTCGCGCGATGGCCTCGTGATCGCGCGACTCGGCGCCCTCGACCAGGCGTCGAACCGTCGACTCCCCGAGGTCCTCCTCCAACGCGTCGAGCAGCTCGAGCGCGAGCGCTCGCTGTGCGTCGAGCCCGAGCCGCATGCCGAGGCCGAACTCCGCGTTGTCCTCGAACAGCGAGTTGGACCAGGCCGGGCCGCGGCCGTCGGCGTCGACCGACCAGGGGGTGGTCGGCAGGTTGCCGCCGTAGATCGACGAGCATCCGGTCGCGTTCGCGATCATCAAGCGATCGCCGACCAGCTGGGTCAGCAGCTTCAGGTACGGGGTCTCGCCGCAGCCCGCACAGGCACCGGAGAACTCGAACAGCGGCCGCAGCTGCTGGGACCCCTTCACGGTCTCGGCTCGCACCGTCGAAGGCTCGGGGTCCGCGATCGATCCGAAGAACTCCCAGTTCGCCCGCTCGACGTCGAGGTGGTCGTCCTTGGGACACATGTCGATCGCCTTGTGCTTGACCTCCTCCTTGCTCCGGGCGGGGCACACGTCCACGCAGATGCCGCACCCCGTGCAGTCGTCGGGTGCGACCTGGATCGTCATCCGGCGGCCCGGACGCTCACGGTCCTTCCACTCCTTGTGGAGGAACGTCACCGGCGCACCCTCGGCCTCCCCGGGCTCGAACACCTTCATGCGGATCGCGGCGTGGGGGCACACGAGCGCGCACTTCGCGCAATCGATGCAGATCGACGGATCCCAGATCGGGATCTCCCGCGCGATGGATCGCCGCTCCCAGCGAGCGGTGTCGGTCGGGAACGTGCCATCGACCGGCAGCGCGCTCACGGGCAACAGGTCGCCCTCGCCCGCGATCATCCGAGCGGTCACCCGCTGCACGAACTCCGGGGCAGCCGCAGGCACGGACGGTCGCATCGATGGATCGTCCGCGCCCGCGTCGGACGGCACGGTCACCTCGTGCATCGCGTTCAGGGCGGCGTCGACGGCTGCGAAGTTCCTGGTCAACACCGTCTCGCCGCGGGCGCCGTACGTCTGCACGATCGCGTCCTTGATCGCGGCGATGGCCTCGTCGATCGGCATCACGTCCACGAGCGCGAAGAAGCACGTCTGCAGCACGGTGTTCACGCGGGTGCCCAGGCCCGCTTCCTTGGCCACGGCATAGCCGTCGACGACGAACACGCGGAGGCCGAGCTCGACGATGCGTCGGCGCGACTCGGAGGGCAGGCGGTCCCAGACCTCGTCGGCACCGTAGGGGCTGTTCAACAGGAACGTCGCCCCCGGGGCGGCGAGCGCCAGGACATCGGTGCGCTCGAGCCGCTCGAACTGGTGGCAGGCCACGAAGTTGGCCCGGCGGATCTGGTAGCTCGAGCGGATCGGGTGCGGACCGAACCGGAGGTGCGACACCGTGACGGCTCCCGCCTTCTTCGAGTCGTACACGAAGTAGCCCTGCGCGTGCAGGTCCGTGTGGGATCCGATGATCTTGATGGAGTTCTTGTTGGCGCTCACGGTGCCGTCGCTGCCCAGGCCGTAGAAGACCGCGCGAACGGTGTCCTCGTGCTCGGTGTCGAAGCCCGGGTCGACGGGCAGGCTCGCGTGCGTCACGTCGTCGACGATGCCGATCGTGCAGTGCTGCGGGGCCGCGGGGTCGTCGAGGGCGTCGAGGGCCGCCTTGGCCATCGCCGGCGTGAACTCCTTCGACGCGAGCCCGTAGCGCCCGCCGAGCACGCGCGGCATGCCGCCGGACAGCCGCGCTCGCCCGGCCCCGACCTCCTCGGCGAGCGCGGTCACGACGTCGACGTAGAGCGGCTCGCCGGGGGCACCGGGTTCCTTGGTCCGGTCGAGCACGATCAACGACCTGGTGGACTCCGGCAGCGCGGCGACCAGGGCTCCCGGTGAGAAGGGCCGGAACAGCCGCACCTTCACGAGGCCCACGCGGTCGCCGTCGCCGGCGAGGGCGTCGACGGCTTCTTCGGCGGCGCCGCATCCCGACCCCATCATCACGATCACCCGCTCGGCCTGGGGGTGCCCCACGTAGTCGAACAGGTGGTAGGGGCGGCCGGTGCGATCGGCCAGACGATCCATGGTCGCCTGGACGATGTCGGGCACGGCCAGGTGGAACGGGTTCGCGGCCTCCCGTGCCTGGAAGAACACGTCGGGGTTCTGCGCCGAGCCTCGCAGTACGGGATGCTCGGGCGTCAGCGCCCTGCTCCGGTGCGCCCGGACCAGCCGATCGTCGATCATCGCCCGGAGGTCGTCGTCGTCGAGCGCCTCGATCTTGGCCACCTCGTGCGAGGTTCGGAACCCGTCGAAGAAATGCAGGAACGGCACCCGGGACTCGAGCGTCGCCGTGTGCGCGACGAGCGCGAGGTCCTGGGCCTCCTGCACCGACGAGCTGCAGAGCATCGCGAATCCGGTCGTGCGGGCGGCCATGACGTCGGAATGGTCGCCGAAGATCGAGAGCGCGTGCGTCGCGACCGTGCGAGCGGCCACATGCATCACGAACGGGGTCAGCTCGCCCGCGATCTTGAACATGTTGGGCAGCATCAGGAGCAGACCCTGCGACGCGGTGAACGTCGTCGCGAGCGATCCCGCCTGCAGCGCGCCGTGCAGCGCGCCCGCGGCCCCGCCCTCGCTCTGCATCTCGACCACGTCGGGCACCGCGCCCCACAGGTTGTGCCGGCCGCTCGCCGACCACGCATCGGCGAGCTCGCCCATCGCCGACGACGGGGTGATCGGGTAGATCGCGATGACCTCGCTCAGGCGGTGGGCGA
>DASZOO010000200.1:0-25015 GCA_035550775.1 Actinomycetota bacterium
CTTCCGGTCTCAGGCGCTCGAGGAGGCTCACAAGGAACTGCAAGAACGCGAGCAGGTGCTGAAGACCCTGTCGAATGCGATGGCGGAGGAGCGGGCGGACGAGCGACTGGCCATCGCGGGGTATCTGCACGACGACCTCGCGCAGGTGCTGTTCCGGCTCTCGATCCAGGTCGACGTGGCTCGCAAGCTGCTGGAGAAGAACGACATCACCGCCGTGCGGGGACAGCTCGAGAAGATCAGGGAATCCAAGCAGGAAACCTCAGATCGCATCCGGGCGCTGATCCGCGACCTGCACCGGTCGCCCTTGGGCGCGAAGGGGTTGGCCGAGGCGCTGGAGTCGTTCACCGACGAAGTGGGGCGGGATGCCGACGTCGACTACCACCTCGATGTCGAGGAGATGCCCCTGCCGGCGCCGATCGCGCTGCTGATCTTCCACATCGCGCGCGAGGCGGTCATGAACTCTCTCAAGCACGCCAAGGCGTCGGACTTCTGGATCGGGGTTCGCGAGGACGGCGATTCCATCGTGCTCGAGCTGCGGGACAATGGAGTCGGGTTCGACACCGAGGCGCCTGGCCCCGAGGGTCACTTCGGCATGGCCATGATGCGCGAACGCGCCCAGGTCGGTGGCGGCACGTTCCAGGTCGAGAGCACGATCGGCGAAGGCACGACGATCACGGTGAAGTTCCCGAGCTCGCTGCTGCAAGGTGATGCCCCGTTTCATCCCGTGACCGGCGGGGGAAGCGACGTTCCTGGGGCAGGTGCTTCCCCCGGTACATCTGGACCCACGCCGGAGGCCGACGGTTCTCGGCGAAGCGTCCCCGCATGACGATCACGGTGAATCCGACGATCCCCAGGTAGAGGAACACGTCCCCGATCGAGAGCACCGTCGCGATCGGGGGCGGCAGGCCGATCACGTCGGCCAGCGGCGTGAGCACGTCGGACGACGACATCAGGTGATGCTTGCCGTCGTCGACGATCGAGGGGAGCGCCCCGTCCGGACTGCCGGTCGCCGTGATGGCCGCTTCACTCACCGGCATGCCGCCGTTCGCCGCGATCACGATCGCGTTGAGCGCGAGCCCGATGAGGAGCAACGGGGCAGCGGGGAGCTTGCGGTTCACCCAGACGAACGCGATCAACAGCGCGTAGCTCGCCACCAACGCCGCGACCGCGGCATCGTCGTCGAACCACCGACGGAGCGGGATCACCTGCAAGGCCAGGCCGGCGACCGCCGCGCCCCACCAGTGCACGTGGACCCGTTCGAAGTTGCGCACGCTGCCGCCGGCGATGGATCCGGCGACGAGGCCGACGAGGACGACGATCAGGACGACGATCATGGTGGGGAAGGTTGGCGCGTGCGGGCCGCGATCGTCCCATCCGGCCGCGCACAAGTCCAGACCGTTCCGCCGGTCGTTGCGAGCGGGTATCCGTACGCTCGGAGGATGACGATCGACGATCACGGCTACTTCGGTCCGCGAAGCGTCTCGTGGCGCGTGCATCGCGAGGTCACGGTGCTGTTCGGTGGCGCGCGGGCGCTGTTGATGCAGGCGGCCCATCCGCTCGTCGTCGCGGGAGCCAACCAGACGGGCATGTACGAGCGGAACCCGTGGAAACGCCTGCAGCGCACCCTGATCCTGACCTACTCGATGACGTTCGGAACGAAGGCCGAGGCGCATGCAGCGGCCGAGAGGATCAACGAGGTGCACACGCGCATCAAGGGCGTCGATCCGGTGACCGGCAAGCGCTACGACGCGCTCGATCCCGAGCTGCTGCTCTACGTGCACGCCTGCCTCGTCGATTCGGCCATCCTGTTCGAGCGACTCACCGTCGGCGCGCTCGACGACGCCGGGCGACAGCGCTTCCATGAGGAGCAGATGCTCGCCGCGGAGCTGTGCCTGGTTCCCCGCGACTCGATCCCACCGACGTGGCAGGGGCTTCGAGCCTGGCTGGCCGCCTTCGAGGACCGTGGGGAGCTCCAGGTGACCGACGGCGCCCGCAGGGTGCTCGACCTGTTCATCGATCCGCCGGCGGAAGCACAGTGGCGGCCCGTGCTGCGTGGCGTCTCGCGGCTCGCCTACGGCACGCTCCCGGCCGGGATGCGAGAGATGTACGGCCTGCCGTTCGGACCGTGGAAGCAGGCGGCGATGCGCGCGACGTTCCCGGCGATCAAGGCGGTGAGACCGCTGCTGCCTTCGAGGTACCGGTTCATCGCGCCGTACACGGACCACGTGCTGCGTCGGCGCGGCATCGATCCGGGCTCGGGTCTCGCCGAGGCCCGCAAGCGCGCCGGCATCCGCCTGTAAGCGGCCCGCGCGCGGGTCGTGACAGTATCCGTGCATGGCTCCCTCGCTCGAGGTCGACGCGTTGCTGCTCGACATCGACGGCGTGCTGGTCACGTCGTGGCAGGCGCTTCCCGGGGCCGTCGATGCGGTCGCCGCACTCCGAGCGCGTGGGGTGCCGTTCCGGCTGCTCACGAACACGACGACGCACTCCCGCTCCGGACTCGCGGAGACGCTCCGGCACGCCGGGTTCGACTTCGAGGCCGATGAGATCGTGACCGCGGTGACCGCCACGGCGGCTCACCTGCGGGAGGCGCACCCGGGGGCGAAGGTCTTCGTGCTGACCGACGGAGACCCGCGACCCGATCTGTCGGGTGTGGAGCTGGTCGACGTCGAGGACGCCGACGTCGTCGTGCTCGGCGGAGGCTGCGACGAGTTCAGCTACGACGTGATGAACCGCGCGTTCCGGCGGCTCGAGGACGGCGCCGCGTTCGTCGCCATGCACCGGAACCTGTACTGGCGGACCAGGGAGGGCCTGCAGCTCGACGGCGGAGCGTTCGTGGCGGCCCTGGAGGCCGCCTCCGGGGTCTCCCCGGTGGTCTGCGGGAAGCCGGCGGAGGCGTACTTCCTCGCGGCGCTCGGCCCTCTCGGCGTGGAGCCGGCGCGAGCGGCGATGGTCGGCGACGACGTCGTCAACGACGTGGGCGGAGCTCAGGCGGCCGGATTGGCCGGCGTGCTCGTGCGCACCGGGAAGTTCCGGCCCGCCGATCTCGATCGCGGCGCTCCCGACGCCGTCGTGGATTCCCTGGCCGATGTGCCCTCGCTGATGGGGCTCGGAGCACAGACGTGAGGTCGGATCGCGACGTCGCGCCGGAGCTGTTCACGAGCATCGCCCCGCAGTACTCGTGGGCGGGCTCCGTGCTGTCGTTCGGCCAGGACCCTCGATGGCGCCGGTTCATGGTCGCCAAGCTCGGGGCGGCCCCCGGTTCGCTCGTGCTCGACGTCGCCTCGGGCACCGGGCTCGTCTCCCGCGAGCTCGCCGCACGGCTGCGCGTCGAGGTCGTCTCGTTCGACCCGAGCGAGTCGATGCTGCGGGCGGGGCTGCCCGCGAACGAGGAAGCCGGCCTCGCTCCGCGGATCCGCCCGGTGCTCGGCCGGGCGGAATCCCTGCCCTTCGCCGACGGGGCCTTCGACGCGCTCACGTTCACCTACCTCGTGCGCTACGTCGAGGACCCGGACGCGACGCTGCGGGAGCTGGCGCGGGTCGTCCGGCCCGGAGGCTCGATCGCCTCGCTCGAGTTCCACGTTCCGCAGCAGCCGGTGCTGCGCGCCGGATGGTTCGCCTACACGCGAGGTGTGCTGCCCGTGCTCGGCTCGTTCGTCTCGCCGCAGTGGCGTCGCACGGGGGTCTTCCTCGGTCCCAGCATCAGCAGGCTCGAGGCTCGGGCACCGCTCCCCGAGCAGGTGCGATGGTGGCAGCAGGCCGGCATCCGCCATGTGCGCACGCGCGAGCTGACGTTCGGAGCGGCGGTCGTGATCTGGGGCGTGAAGGAGGGTCGGCGCGGTGGGTGAGCGCGCGGGCGAGCCCGAGCGCCCCGCGTTCTATGCGCTCGCCCCCGGGGGGTTGCGCGACTGGTGGACCCTGCTCCACCCGCCCTACACGGTCTGGCACCTGTCCTACGTGGTGATCGGGGCGTCGCTCGCGCCGACGGTGAACCTGCGATGGCTCGGGGAGACCGTGCTGGCGTTCTTCCTGGCGATGGGGCTCGCTGCCCACGCGCTCGACGAGCTGAACGGGCGTCCGCTCGGCACGCGCATCCCCGGTGGCACGCTCGTCGGGCTGGCCGTCGCCGGCCTCGCCGGAGCGGTCGCCCTCGGCGTCGACGGCATGATCCGGGTCTCGCCGTGGATCGGGGTGTTCATCGTGGTCGGTGCGTTCCTGGTCGTCGCCTACAACCTGGAGCTGTTCGGAGGAGCCTTCCACTCCGACCTGTGGTTCGCGCTGGCCTGGGGCGCGTTCCCGGCGCTCACGGGGTACTTCGCGCAGACGGGGGAGCTGCACCTCGCCGCGATCGTCGGCGCGGCTGCGTGCGCCGTGGTGAGCGCGGCCCAGCGGGTGCTGTCGACCCCCGTGCGGCGGTTGCGTCGCCACGTGGTACGCGTTCGTGGGGAGCTCGAGCTCGACGACGGTGCTCTCGAGCCGCTCGACGCGGGGGCGTTGCGAGCGGCGCCCGAGCTGGCGCTGCGGCTGTTGTCGCTCGCTGTTCCGCTCGTCGCCGGCGCGCTGCTGGCGTCCCGACTCCTGTAGAGGGACCCGCTAGTCCAACTCAGACTAGTCGCCCGCGACGATCGCCAGCACCTCGTCGGCGTAGCGATCGAGCTTGGCCGGTCCCACGCCGGGCACCCCCGCGAGGTCCGCCCAGTCTCGAGGCTTCCGCTCCGCGATCTCGGCGAGCGTCGCGTCGTGGAAGACGACGTATGCGGGCACCCCGTCGGTCGAGGCGCGCCGGCGACGCCATTCCTTCAACCGGTCGAACAGCGGGCCTCGGCTTCCGCCGGCACCGGCGCCGGCGAGCGGGCGCGAGGGCGCCGGGACTCGACCGGCTCTGCGGGGCTCGGGCTTCACCACGCCGATCTCCCGAAGGAACGGGCTCGGCGCCGTGCGTGACTCGCGCGGCCACGACAGGAACAGGTGTTCGCGTGCCCTCGTGATGCCGACGTACAGCAGGCGACGTTCCTCGTCGGGGTCGGCCTCGCTCCTGCGGGCGCGGTAGGGAAGCTCGCCGTCGAGCAGTCTGGGCAGGAACACCGCATCGAACTCGAGCCCCTTCGCACGGTGGAAGGTCATGAGCTGAACGCCGCGGCCCTCGCGCTCGGCGGCGAACCGGTGCTCGAGCTCGGCGAGGAACCCGAGCGGGCTCGCGTCGTTGCCTGCAGCACCCGCGTACTCCGCGGCGAGCGCGCGGAGGCGGCCGAGGTCGGCCTGACGCGTGGCTTCCTCTTCTCCCGCGTCGTCGCCCACGCCGCCGGGGGCGTACCCGATCGCGTCGGTGATCGCCTCGACCGCCTCGGCGACGCCGACCCCCTCGACCCGCCGGAGCCGGGCGATCACGCCTCGCGGGCCCGGCCGGCGCAGGAACGACCCGTCGCGCACCTGGTAAGGAACGCCGGCCGCCGCCAGCGCCTCCTCATAGGGTTCCGACCGCGCGTTGATGCGGTAGAGCACGGCGATCTGCTCCCACGGCACCCCCGTGTCGTGCAACCGGCGAGCCTCGCCGATGACGAACGCCACCTCGGCCTCGGCGTCGGACAACGCGCGGGCGGTCGGGTTCGGACCGTCGCCCCGCGTCGCACGGAGGGTCTTCTCGAACCCGCCGAGCGCCGCCGCGAGCGCGTTCGCGACGGTCAGGACCTGCGGCGACGAGCGGTAGTTCTCCTCGAGCCGCACGACCGTCGCGTTCGGATACCGGTCGGGGAACCCCAGCAGGTGCTCGGGGGACGCACCCGTGAACGTGTAGATCGTCTGGTAATCGTCGCCGACGACGCAGAGCTCGTCGCGGCCATCGAGCCACCGGTCGAGCAGGGCTTGCTGCAGCGGGTTCACGTCCTGGTACTCGTCGACGGTGAACGCGTGGAACCGCTCGTGCACGAGCCGGGCCGCCTCGGGTTCGTCGTCGAGCACGCGGACCAGCATCAGCAGCATGTCCTCGAAGTCCATACGCCGCTCGCCCTTCGTGCGCTCGTACGCCATGAACGTCCGCTGCATCAGGTCCAGGGGCAGCGGGGGCGTGCGCTGGGCGGCCTCGATCGCCTCGAGGTAGCCGGCCGGGTTCACGAGTCGGTTCTTCGCCCACTCGATCTCACCGGCGAGCTCGCGCCGCGGGAGGAATCGGTAGGCGCCCGGCAACCCGTTCGCGATCGGATTCAGGATCTGGGCCTTCGCGTTGAGGACCTCGGGCAGGTCACGTCCGGTGAACCTGGGCCAGAGCGTGCCGAGCTGTCGCAGCGCCGAGGCGTGGAACGTGCGGGCCTCGACGCCCTCGACGCCGAGCCGGGCGAGCCGTCGCTTGAGCTCGCCCGCCGCCTTCTCGGTGAACGTCACGGCGAGCACCTGTCGCGCTTCGAACGTGCCCGAGCGCACCTGGTGAGCGATGCGGTGGGTGATCGTGGTGGTCTTGCCGGTTCCGGCTCCCGCGAGGATCGCGACCGGCCCCCGGACGGCCTCAGCTGCCTGCCGCTGCGCGGGGTTCAGCCCGGCGAGCGGGTCCGCGCCTCCTGCCATGGCGGCGACGCTACCAGCGTCGTGGGACAGAACGTGAGGGAAGCCGTTTCAGCCTGGCCGCGGCGCGGCCGATACGGACCCTATGGCGTTGGTTGACGACCGGCCGCCCGCAGACGTGTCGGGACGCGTGCCGCTGCACTACGCAGCGTTGTTCGGCGACCTCCATCGGGCGAAGGATCTGGTGCATGCCGGCATCGACGTCCGCATCGAGGATCACGACGGGCAGTCGCCGTTGCACTACGCCGCACAGGGATGTTCGGTCGCCGTGGCGGAGCTGCTGCTCGCCAACGGCGCCCCCATCGATGCCGAGGACGCCGTCGGCAACACCCCCCTGTGGTGTGCGACGCTCCGCACCCGGGGCGAGGGGCCGATCGTGCAGCTCCTGCTCGGCCACGGTGCGGACCCCCACCACCGGAACCACGACGGCCGCACGCCGCTGCAGCTCGCGAGGGCGCTCGGCGGCGCGGACCTGGCACTGCGCAACGCCCGCTGAGCCCGAGCGCCGGGTGGCCGGCGTCCGCCCTATCCCAGGTCCGGACTACCCTAGTCGTCATGACCGACCGTCCGGCGACCCTCGGCGACCTGCGCGCCTCAGGCTTCCCCGACCGCACCGTGAAACAAGAGCTGCGCGAGAACCTGCTCGCGAAGCTGGCCGCCGGCGAGGATCTGTTCCTCGGCCTCGTCGGGTTCGACGACCCCGTCCTGCCGGCGCTCGAGCGCGGCATCCTGGCCGGACACGACCTGATCTTGCTGGGCGAGCGCGGCCAGGCGAAGACGCGTCTGGTGCGCGCGCTCGTGCAACTGCTCGACGAGCTGACCCCGGCGATCGAGGGCACCGAGACGAACGACCATCCGTACCGGCCGATCAGCGCCCACGGACGCGCGATCGTCAGGGACCGGGGCGACGACACGCCGCTCGTTTGGATCGGCCGTGAGGATCGGTACGCGGAGAAGCTCGCGACGCCCGACACGAGCGTCGGCGACCTGATCGGCGACGTCGACCCGATCAAGGTGGCGGAGGGCCGGTACCTGGGCGACGAGGGCACGATCCACTACGGGCTGATCCCCCGCACGAACCGGGGCATCGTCGCGATCAACGAGCTGCCCGACCTGCCCGAACGCATCCAGGTCTCGCTGTTCAACATCCTCGAGGAACGCGACGTGCAGATCCGTGGGTACCGGGTGAGGCTGCCGCTCGACATACTGCTCGTCGCGACCGCGAACCCCGACGACTACACGCACCGCGGGCGCATCGTCTCACCGCTGAAGGACCGCTTCGGCACGCAGGTCCGCACGCACTACCCCGAGACCCTGCGCGAGGAGATCCGCATCATGGACCAGGAGGCGACGGCTCCCCCCGGCGGGGTGCCCCTGCGGGTTCCCGTCTTCATGAAGGAAGTCGTGGCCGCCCTCACCGCGGAGCTGCGCCGGTCTCAGCACGTGAACCATCGAAGCGGCATCAGCGTCCGCTACTCGATCGGCAACCTGGAGACCATGCAGGCGGCCGCGGTGCGCCGTGCCGCTCGTGCGGGCGAGCCCGAAGCCGTGCCGCGCGTCGTGGACCTGCCCGCGGTGCTGATGAGCTCTGAGGGCCGGGTGGAGTTCGACACGATCGAGGAAGGTCGCGAGTCCGAGATCCTGCTTCGAGCGATGCGCACCGCTGAGCTCGAGGTGTTCCGACGCCGGCTGTCCGGATACGACTTCGCACCGTTGCTTCACCGGTTCGACGAGGGGCTCTCGGTCGATACGGGCGAGCTGACGCCTGCCAGCGACCTCCTCGACGCCGTGGGTGACCTCCCCGGCCTGGCCAAGCTGCTCGAGCGCCTCGGCGTCGAGGAGGAGAGCCCGGGTGTCGCCGCGAGCGCGCTCGAGTTCGCGCTCGAGGGGCTCTACCTGTCCCGCCGCCTGAACAAGGACGGCGGCGATCGCACCGCGAGGTACTCGGGCCCCGAGGCCGCCTGAGCACGTCGCAGCGTAGTATCCGGCGCGATGTCGGAGGTCCACACGTGGGTCGGGTTCGCTGTCGTCGCGTTGTTCGCGATCGGCTGGCTCTGGCCGCTCGGTGCGGCGATCGTGCGTCGCGGACCCGGCGACCTCTACTGGCGGTGGCTCACGATCGCCCAGGTCGCGGCGGGCCTGCAGGCGCTGATCGGCATCGTGCTACTGCTGCTCGGGCGGCGGCCTTCCACATGGCTGCACTTCGTGTACGGCTTCGGTCCGATCGTGATCCTGGTCATCGCCCACGTGCTTGCGCGAGATCTCCAGCAGACCCAACCGGGGGCGAAGCCGATCCAGCCCTGGGTGCCGTTCGCCTTCGCGGCGTTCATCTGCTTCGGGCTGACCCTGCGGGGTCTGATGACCGGCCTCGGCATCGCCTGACTCAAGCCTCACGTCGGCACCGCCGACCCCTGACCGTATGTCGTCATCGGAGAGCGGCTCGACCGCTCGTGCTGCGGTGGCGCGGGCGCTCGGTCGCCTCGACGCCTACAGCTTCTTCGTCGTTCCCGGACACGAGTGGAACGTGGAGTTCGCCGTGGTCGGCACGACGGGGGCGTTCCTAGTGAGCGTCTGCGACCTCCCCGGCGTGGCCAGGGTGGGCGCGCGCCGGCCGACGGTGGGGAGCCAGGCCGTGCCCGGGATCCGGAAGTTGCGAGCCGGCGCGAAGGCGTTCACGAGGAAACTCGGCACGGCCTCCACGACCGCGCCCGCCACGCCGATCGTCTGTCTGACCCGCGCGATCGCCGGGCCGCCCGTGGACGGCGCCGGGGTTCGGTTCGCGACGCTCGATGACCTGGCGCGCGAGATCTCACGCCGGCCGCGGGTGCAGTCGCACACGAGGGCCCAGGCCGCGGCGAGGGCGCTCGGCATGCGCGTCGCCGGCGACCAACGGCGGCACTTCACGGTCCGGAGCTGACCGGCGGCCTTGCGCGCGGCCCGGCGTAGTCTGGTCGCATGCGATTCCGCTACTCGCGGTGGGACGGGACCCAGGATCCCTTCGGCCCCGACGTTCCCGCGGCCGAGGTGCTCGAGGAGCTCGCCGACGAGATCCTCATGGGCGGGGGCGCGGACCATGCCCTGCAGCGGCTGTTGCGCCGCGGCATGCAGGGACGCTTCTCCGGCATGGATGCGCTCCGCCAGCGTCTCCGGCAACAACGCGAGCGTGAAGAGCAGCTGCTCGATCTGACGGGTCCGCTCGAGGACATCCGCGAGCGCCTCGAGGAGATCCTGGAGCGTGAGCGCACGGAGCTGAGCTTCCGTGACGACGACGACGCGCGCATGCGTGAGGCGTTCCTCGATGCTTTGCCCCCGGACGCGCCCGGGCAGATGGGGGAGCTCCGGGAGTACCGCTTCGTCGACCCCACGGCCCAGCGCATGTTCGACGAGCTGCAGGAGCACATCCGCGAGCAGGTCATGGGGTCCTACTTCCGGCAGATGGCGGAGGGGATGCGGAACGTGACCCCCGAGGACATCGCGCGGTTCCGGGACATGCTCGCCGAGCTCAACCGCCTGATCGAGATGCGCGAGCGCGACGAGGACACACAGGCCGCGTTCGAGGACTTCTTGTCGCGCCACGGCGACCTGTTCCCCGACGAACCCACGACCCTCGACGAGCTGCTCGAGAACATGGCGCGTCGCATGGCCGCGATGAGCGCGATGATGGCCTCGCTCTCGCCGGAACAGCGTGAGGAGCTCGCCCGTCTCGCCGAACAGGTGATGCAGGACATGGACCTCGCGTTCGAGCTCGATCGCCTCGGTGCGAACCTGCAAGGGGTGTTCCCCGACCTGGGGTGGGGCGAGGGGTTCGAACAGGGATCCGGCGTCGGGCAGGGCATGCCGATGTCCGCGGCGGTCGATGCGATGGAGCGTCTGCACGACTACGACGAGCTCGATCGGGCGATGGCGGGCGACTACGCAGGCGCCGCGCTCGACGACGTCGACGAGGACGCCGTGCGCCGAAGGCTCGGCGACACCGCTGCGCAGGATCTGCGCCGGCTGAAACAGATCGAGCGGATGCTCGAGGAGGCCGGGCTCGTGGAGCGCCGGCGTGGCCGGCTGGAGGTCACCCCCCGTGGGGCTCGCAGGCTCGGGGAACGTGCCCTCACGCAGATCTTCGAGGCCCTCCAGCGCGATCGAGAGGGAACCCACGAGGCTCGCGACGCCGGCGGGCTCGCCGAGCCGACGGGCGCCACCCGACCGTGGGAGTTCGGGGACCACGGACAGCTCGCCGTGCAGCGCACCGTGTTCAATGCGGTCACGCGCGCCGACCCCGGGGAGCCGGTGCGCCTGCGGCACGACGACTTCGAGATGGTGGAAGCCGAGCAACGGACCGAGACCGCCACGGCGCTGTTGCTCGACCTCTCGTTCTCGATGCCGCTGCGGGGTCACTTCATCCACGCCAAGAAGATGGCGCTCGCGCTGCACGCGCTGATCGAGGGACGGTACCCGCACGACACGCTCTACCTGATCGGATTCAGCGACTACGCGCGTCGTCTCCAGCCCGAGGACCTCACCGCTCCCGGGTTCGAGCGCGTGTACGGGACGAACATGCAGCACGCCTTCATGCTCGCGAACCGGCTGCTCTCCCAGCACTCACGGGCGACGCGCCAGGTGATCATGGTGACCGACGGAGAGCCGACCGCGCACCTCGAAGGGGACCAGGCGTTCTTCTCGTGGCCGCCGGTGCCCGAGACGATCGAGCTGACGCTCGCCGAAGCGATGCGCCTGGCGAAGGCCGACGTGCGGCTCAACATCTTCATGCTCGAGGAATCGGAGGGGCTCGCCCGGTTCATGGAGCGGCTCGCGCGGCTGACGAAGGGACGGGTGTTCCTCATGGACGACGACCGCGTCGGCGAGTTCGTGCTTCGAGACTACGTCGCCCGTCGAACCCGGTAGGGGAAGGCGGGAACGCCGTCGGCTCGCGATAGGGTCGGTGCCGTGCGGCGATCGGTGAAGTTCATCGTGTGGGTGCTCGTGTTCGCCGCGTGCGCAGCCGTCGGCGCCGTCGTCGCCGCCAACACGAACCCGTTCCCACCCGGCGTGGACGATCCCGGCGTGCGGGTGAGCGACGGTGCCACTCCGAGCGAGGATCCCGGAGGCTCGTGGTTGGCCCGGATCAACGCTCGCACCTACCACGATCTGTTCGTCGGCGGCCGGTGCGCGGCGAGCTGGCGCATCGACGTCGGGATCCCGGTGGGGGACGGGCCGATCGACGGCGCCGGCGCCGCGATGCTCAAGGGGCAGTTGCGGTGCGACGAGACGACCGCGCAGGTCCAGGCGCAGCGCATCGACCTGAGCGCGGTGGGGGTGGCTCGAGATGGGGAGCTGCGCTTCCGGCTCGAAGAGACGGGCCGGGACCCGGCGGGGTCCCAGGAGCTCAGCGGGTTCCTGGACACGATCCCCAGGCTTCGGTTGCGCATGCCCGCGCGCGACGGGGCGACCGCGACGTTCGACGTGGAGTTCCCCGACGGTGGCCAGGGGACCTTCGGATCGGCGGGGACGGTGATCCTGACCCAGGCGACCGCCTAGCTCGCTCGGTCCGCGTCCCACCAGAGAGTCGCGACCGGTTGCGTCCGCGGTCCCGATCCCCACAGCCCGGCGTGCTCGCGGAGCCTCGGCCCCAGCGCCTCGGCGATCTCCTCGTCGCGATCGGCCTTCAGGCAGAGCCGCCGCCGAACCAGGGCCACGGCGTCCTCGCGCCGTTCGAACCCGCTCCCCGCCTCGTCCTCGGTGTCGATGCGGTCCCGGCGGTGCACGGCGAAGCCGAGGGCCCGGCACAGGGCTTCGGCATCGTCGGCCGTGGGCCCATCGGGGCGCGTGATCTCGTGGAACCGCAGCCACAGATCGTTCATCCACGAGAGCGGGTGACGCTCGGTGAGCTCGAGCACGACCCGTCGCCGAGCGTGAGTGGTGAGGGCCGTGAGGAAGCCGGCAAGGTCGGGAGCGTTGTACGCGACATGCCCGCAGACGGCGACGTCGGCACGCGGCGTTTCGGGGGCGACGTCGGGCCAACGCCCGAGCACGGTCGTCACCGCCAGACCCCGCTCGGCCGCTCGAACGGCGATCTCCTCGAGCATGTCCGCCTGGGCGTCGACCGCCACGAGCCCGGTGCACCGCTCGGCGAGCGGGAAGCTCGTGCCACCGCCCCCCACGCCGACGTCGAGCACGGTGCCTCCCTGGGCGAGCGCCTCGAGCGCCGCCACCGTGGTCGGGGTCGGGCGCGTCCGGACCGAGTCGTCGGTCGCTCGCTCACCCCGTCGCACGAACAGTTCCCGCGGGAAGCCGTAGGGCGACTCCGGGGCTGCGTCGAGGATCGGCTGGGGGATGGCCCACGACGCCAGGGCGGCGGCCCACGCGTCGGCGAGCCGAGCGGCCTCGCTCACCGTTCCCGAACCGCGTCGTCGTCGGCCCCGAGCACGGGCGGGGCCGACCTCGTTGCGAGCCGCTCCCCGTCGAAGCGCAACGGGTTCGCGACGAGCCGCAGCGATCCGCCACGTGCCGTGTCGTCGATCTCCTCGACGAGGGCCGCTCCCTCGGGGGAGGCGAAGACCTCGCCCATCGTGCGGATCGGCGCGCACGGAACGGATGCGGACTCCAGGGCAGCGAGCCACTCCCCGGCCGGCTTCGTGGCGAAGACGGTCGCCAGCATCGGGATCAACTCCGCGCGGTTCGCCACACGGTCCCGGTTCGTCAGGAACCGCGCATCGTCGGCCCATTCGGGATGCTCCGCGACCTCGCACGAGCGCCTGAAGAGGCGGTCGTTGCCCGCGGCGAGGATGAACGGTCGATCCGATGCGTGGAACGCCTGGTAGGGAACGATGTTCGGATGCTGGGTGCCCAGGGCGGAAGGCTCGACGCCGCCGATCAGGGTGTTGGCGGCCTGATTGACCATCGCGGCGACGCTGGCGTCGAACAGCGCGACCCCGACGTGCCGCCCCCGGCCGGTCCGCTCGCGCTCGCAGAGCGCTGCCAGGATGCCGATCACCGCTTGCAGGCCGGTGACGACGTCGAGCAGCGCCACGCCGGCCTTCACCGGTTCCCCGCCGGGCTCGCCCGTGACGCTCATGAGACCGCAGAGCGCTTGGACGATGATGTCGTATCCGGGGCGGGCGCCGCCGCCGGGCGCATCGTCGCCGAACGCCGTGAGGGAGCAGGTCACCAGTCGCGGATTGGCACGCCGCAGGTCGTCGAGAGCCAGCCCGAGCTCTCGCATCAGCCCCGGCCGGAAGTTCTCGATCAGCACGTCGGCATCCGACGCGAGTCGGCGGACCCGCTCGACACCGACCGGCGAGGTCAGGTCGAGCTCGACCGAGCGTTTGTTCCGATTGAGCGAGAGGAAGTAGGCGGCGTCGTCCCCTGCGAAGGGAGGCCCCCAGTGACGCGTGTCGTCGCCCACGCCCGGACGCTCGACCTTGACGACATCGGCCCCCAGGTCCCCCAACGTCATCGTGGCGAGCGGGCCTGCGAGCACGCGTGAGAGGTCCACGACCCGCACACCGGACAGGGGTGCCGGGCCAGCCGTGGAGGAACCGCTCATCACGGTTGCAGCCTATCGGCGATGGCGATCGGACTCTTCGGGCCGTACCCACTGGCCCGACGGCGCCGGGTCGGGCATGATGTCGCACGTGAACGAACAGAGCCTCGACCGCGTGAACGCGTTCCTGGCGGCCGTCGTCGCCCGCACGGCCGTCGGGGACGTGATGAGCGTGACGCCGGCCGAGATCGGCCGCGAGCTCGGGTTCCCGGACGCGCTTTCGACCGCTCGGGCGGTGCGTGCGCTGATCGCTCGCGAGCGTCTCGAGCCCGCGCAAGGCTCGTATCGGTTGCTCGACGGGAGACCCGTCGACGCCGGGGAGAAGGAGTCGATCGGCCGGCGCCCCCGCAAGCCTCGACAAGCGAGAGGGGCCGCCGGCGGCTCCCGAGCGGAGGCGGGCTCGGCCCGGTACTCCGACTTCGGTCGGGCCGTGGTCGACCGCCTGATCGACGTCGGGCGAGAATCGGCCGAGATGCGAGCCGCGCTGCGTTCCGCCCGGGAGGAGTCCCGCGAGGCTCGTCAGGCGCGTGACGAGGCGGAAGGCCGTGCTCGCGCTCTGGCCGAGAAAGTCCGTGAGCTGGAGGCCCGCGCCGAGATGGCCGAGTCCAACCTACGGACGATGCTCGCGACCGTTCGGGCGAAGAACGCCGACGATCCTGGACGCGATGCGAAGGTGTCCGACACCGAGATGGAGGCGATCCTCGGGGTGCTGAAGGGCGATGACGCGGAGCCCACGGCGCCGACCGCCGCTCCGAGCCCGGGTACCCCCGTGTCGTGATGAGGGTCAGACGGTGGCCGCGCCGCGGTCACCGTGCCGGATGAACGCCTCGTAGCAGGCCGCTTCGTGCTCGGGAGCGAGCTCCCGGAGCGCGAGGTCCTCCCCGCGGCACCGGGCCTCGATGCCGAGCTCGGCGGCTCTGCCCGTCTCCACCACCGGGCATCTGGGGTGGAACCGGCACCCCTGCGGGATGCGGGTCGGATCCGGCGGCTCACCGGTGAGGATGGGCCGGTCGAGGCCCCCGGCCTCCGGCACGACGTCGAGCAACGCCTTCGTGTAGGGATGCTCGGCGTGCATGAGCACGCGCTCGGCGGGGCCGATCTCGACGATGCGGCCCAGGTACATGATCGCGACGCGGTCGGCGACGGTCCAGGCGAGGCCGAGGTCGTGCGTGACGATGATGATCGTCAGGCCGAGGTCCTCGCGGAGCTTCATCAGCAGCTGGAGGATCTCCCCGCGCACCGACGCATCGAGGTTCGACACCGGCTCGTCCGCGACGATCACCTGCGGCTCGAGCACGAGCGCCCCCGCGATCACGACCCGCTGCCGTTGCCCGCCCGAGAGCTCGTGCGGGTATCGCAGGAAGAAGTTCTCCGGCGGGCGGAGCCCTGCGCGGGAGAGCGCCCGCGCGACGAGCTGCTCCTCCGGTTCGCCGTTCGGCCCTCGGTCGATGCCGTGGATGCGCAGCCCTTCGGCGATGATCTCGTAGATGGTCTGCCGTGGATTCAGGGTCCCGGTCGGATCCTGGAAGATCATCTGGACCTCGCGCCGGTACGGCTTGAGGTCCCGGGGGAGCGGCTTCCCCTCGTAGAGGATCTCGCCACCCTCGATCGGCTGGAGTCCCATGATCGCCCGAGCCGTCGTCGTCTTGCCGCATCCGGATTCGCCGGCGAGCGCCATGACCTCGCCGCGTCGGAGCTCGAACGAGACGCCGTCGACGGCCCGCGACTGCGTGCCCTTCTTCCCGCGGAGGCCCTCGAAGACGCCGACCCGACCCTGGAACGTGACCCGCACGTCCCGGACCTCGATCACGGTCTCGGGTTCGGGTGCGACGGGCGGCGTGGCGCTGGTCTCGGTCTGGCTCACGCGCCGGCTCCGGTCCGTTCCTTGGCTGCGGGCACCAGCAGACACGCGGCGCGGCGGAGCTCGCCCGCCGGATACAGGTCGGGCTCCACCGTCGGGCAGTCCTCGAAGGCCTTCGGGCATCGGGGATGGAACGAGCATCCGGACGGCACGTGGGCCGGGTCGGGCGGATCGCCTCCGAGTCCCATCGGCTTGCCGCGGAACCGGTCGTCGCCGATCTCCGGGAACGCGGCCGCCAGCGCCTCCGTGTAGGGATGCTGTGGCGAGTGGAAGACCAGCTCGGCCGGGCCCTCCTCGACGATCTTGCCCGCGTACATGATCGCGAGCCGGTCCGAGGTCTCCACCAGCACGGAGAGATCGTGGGTGATGAAGATCATCGACAACCCGAGGTCGCGTTGGAGCTCCTTCATGAGTCGCAGCACCTGGGCCTGCACCATGACGTCGAGCGCCGTCGTCGGCTCGTCCGCGATCACGAGCGAGGGGGAGCAGGCGAGCGCCATGGCGATCATCACGCGCTGCTTCTGCCCGCCCGAGAGCTCGTGCGGGTAGTCCTTCATGCGGCGTGTGGGCAGGCCGACCTGCTCGAGCAGCGAACCGACGCGCACCCGGGCTTCCTTCTCGCCGGCTTGTTGGTGCACCGTGATCGCCTCGGCGATCTGGTCGCCGACGCGCTTGACGGGGTTGAGGGCGTGCATCGCCCCCTGGAACACGATGGACGCTCCCGTCCAGCGGACGGCCCGCAGCCGGCCCGGCTTCATCTCGAGCACGTTCTCGCCCTCGAGCAGGATCGTGCCCTCGACCTTCGTCTTGGGAGGAAGCAGGCGCAGGATCGCCGCCGCGATCGTGGACTTGCCGCATCCGGACTCTCCCGCGAGTCCCACCACCTCACCCTTCGCCACGGCCATGTCGACGCCCCGCACCGCCGGCACGCCACCGCCCGACGTGTGGTAGGTGATGCGCACGTCGTCCAGGGTCAGGATGTCGCTCATCGATCCCTCAGCTTCGGGTTGATGATCTCGTCGAGCGCGAACCCGATCATCGTGAACGAGAGCACGACGAGCACGATGCAGATTCCCGGAGCCGCGATCCACCACCACCAGCCGAGGGTGGTGGCTCCGGTGGTGAAGGCTTCCTCGAGGATGCCACCCCAGGAGACCGCGAACGGGTCGCCCAGGCCGAGGAACGATAGCGCCGTCTCTGACAGGATCGCGATCGCCACGACCAGCACGGTGTTGGCCAGGATCACGGGCGTGACGTTGGGCAGTACGTGCCGGGAGATCATGTGCCAGTCGCCTCCGCCAAGAGCCCTGGCTCGTTCGACGTACGGGCGTTCCCGAACGGAGAGCACCTGGGCGCGCACGAGTCGCGCCGTGCCCGGCCACGACGTCAGCCCGATCACCATGATGATCGTGACGAGTGACGGCCCGAGGATCGCGGCGAGCACGATCGCGAGCGCGAGCCAGGGCACCACGAGTGCGAAGTCGGTGAACCGCATCAAGAACGTGTCCGTGAACCCGGCTCGGTATCCGGCCACGATGCCGACGAGGGTGCCGATCACCATCGTGATCACCGACGCGGTGAGGCCGACGAGCAGGGAGATCTTCGCGCCCTCGATCACGAGGGTGAGCACGGACAACCCGAGGCCATCGGTACCGAAGGGGAACTCGAGCGAGGGCGGGGCGCCAACCGGCTGGTCCGTGATGAGGCTCGGGTTCGTCCCGTCGTCGCTGGCGAAGATCGCGAAGATCGCCACGCCGACGAAGAAGAGCAGGATGATCAGCCCGGCCATGCCCATCTTGGACTTGCGGTACTCCTTCCAGAAGCGCGAGATGGCGACCCGCCGCCGGGCCCGCCGGATCTGCCGCGGCGACCGGATCTCGCCGAGCGGCTCGATCGGTGGCTCCGGCGTGAGGGCCGGATCGCCGCCTGGGGTGATCGGGGGTGCTTGCACGCGTCAGGCCTCCCGCACTCGAGGATCGAAGTAACCGTAGACGAGATCGGCGACGAGGTTCATCACGATGACGGCCGCGCTCGCGAACAGGAACACGCCTTGTAGCAGAGGGTAGTCGCGAGCCGACAGGGCATTGTAGGTGAGCAATCCCAGGCCCTGGTATCCGAACACGTACTCGACCGTGATCGCTCCGCCCAACACGAATCCGAACGACAGCGCGATGAGGGTGATCGTCGGCAGCAGGGCGTTCCGGACGGCGTGGCGCCGCAGCACGAACTTCTCCCGCACCCCCTTGGCGCGAGCGGTCTGGATGTAGTCCTCACCCAGCACGTCGAGCAGCGACGACCGCATCACCAGGTAGAACTCCCCGATGTAGGCGAGCGTGAGGGTGAGCAGCGGAAGGAACAGGTGGTTCAAGACGTCGGCGAGCCGATCGAGACCGGTGAGGTCGCTGCCGACGGATTCATGTCCGCTGGCCGGGAACCATCCGAGCGTCGTCGAGAACAGCAGGATCAGCAGCATGCCGAGCCAGAACTCCGGCATCGAGTAGAGCACGAGGGACACACCCATCGACGACACGTCGAGCTTGCCGCCGCGCCGCCATCCCGAGTAGATGCCGAGCACGACGCCGATGATGGTGGAGAACACGGTCGAGAGCCCGACGAGCAGGATCGTGGGCCACATCGCCTCGACGAACACCGCGACGACGCTCTCGTTCGGCCGCAGGATCAGGGAGTCGCCGAAGTCGAGGCGGAGCGTGTCGCCCATGAAGTCGAGGAACTGGCCCGGGAACAGCGGCTGGTCGAGACCGTAGTCGGCCCGCAGCTCCGCTTGCTCCTCAGGGCTCAGCTGAGCGCCGGCGCCGCGGGTCAGCAGCGCGACCGGGTCGGCCGGGAGGATCCGGAACAGGAAGAAGTTGAAGACGACGACGGCGACCAGGGTGAGGAGCGCCTGTACGACCTTACGAAGGACGTACCCGCGCGTCCCCACCCTCGCTGCCTCGCCCCCTCAGGCCAGGCCCGCGGTCAGGCCTTGTCCTCGTCGTCGCCTCGGCTCCGAGCGAACATCACGCCGCCGATGACCACGACGACGGCCGCGATGATGCCGATCCACACGGCGGCCGGGATGCCGCTCGAGCCTCCGCCGGCGGCTCCCGCCCCGGTCGAGGCCGGCTTGATGTTCCGGTACGAGAAGTTCCCGTACTGGAACAGGGCGTATCCGCCGTCGCCGTTCTCATCGGGCTTCGGCTGGAACTGGAAGCCCTCCCACCGGTCGCTCCTCCAGGCCTGGAGGTCGTTGTCGTACCAGAGCACGACCTCGGGCACCTGCTCGTAGAGGATCTGCTGCATCTCGTGCACGATCCCCTGGCGCTCCTCGGGGGATTCCGGGGTGCGCTGCTCCTCGTACAGCTGGTCGTATTCGGGGTTCGAGTAGCACGTGTCGCTCCACGAGCCGCACTGGTCGGTCGTGAACGTCGACAGGATGAAGTCGGGGTCCGGGTCGGGCCCCCATCCCCAGATGTAGAGGTCGTAGTCCGACGCGAGCCAGGCATCGATCAGCTTGGAGTCGGTGACCGCCTGAGTGGTCGTCGTGATGCCGAGCTGGTCGATCCACCCGGTGATCAGCTTGCCCGCCTTCACACCGTCGGGCGATTCCGTGCGGACGATGAACCTGAAGTCGAGGTTCTCGCCGCCGCCGGGCATGTTCCGGACGCCGTCGCCGTCGCTATCCTCGTAGCCGGCGGCGTCGAGCTTCGCGTTCGCGGCTTCGATGTCGCCGTCGGGCAGCGCATCGGCTCCCGGCTCCCAATGCCAGAACGTGGTCGTGGGCACGACGATCGTGGTGCCGGGCGTACCGTACCCGCCGAGGACACGCTCGACGAGGTTCTCCTTGTCGATCGCCATCGCGATCGCCTGCCGCACCTCCAGGTCTTCGAGCGCGGGATGCCCCGTGCTTTGCTCACACGACTTCTGCACGTAGCACTGGTTGAAGCTCATCTGGGAGTAGGAGAACGAGCCTCCGACGTTCGTCTGGATGCCTTCCTGACCCTCGAGCGAGCGGAACAACTCGACCGGGATCGATTCGGCGAAGTCGATCTCGCCGGCCCGCAGGTCCTGCACCATCGTCTCGGCGTTCGTGTAGCGCTTGAAGATCACGCGGTCGAGCGTGGGCGCGCCCTCGAAGTAGTCCTTGTTCGCCTCGAGGGTCCAATCCTCGTCCTTGTTCCACTCCACGAGGCGGAACGGGCCGGACGTCACCGGCACCCCGGCCTCAGGATCGAAGTTCTCGTACTTCTTGATCTCGTCCTTGCTCATGTCGCCGAAGACGTGCTCGGGAAGGATGTAGATCCAGGGCGGGATCAGGGGAGCGATCGAGGGCTCCGTCGTCTTCCACAGCAGCGTGGTGTCGTCGGGCGCGGTGATGCTGTCGGTGAACGGCAGGTAGTTCGTGAACGTCGACCAGTTCTGGTCGAGGATCAGGTTGTAGGTGAACGCGATGTCGGCGGCGGTGAGGGGTTCCCCGTCGCTCCAGGTCACGCCGTCCCGGATCTTGATCGTCCACGTGAGTCCGTCGGCGGAAACCCCGCCGTTCTCCTCGGTAGGGATCTCGGTCGCGAGGCTTGGAACGGCCGACATGTCGTCCTGCGAGAAGCCGAAGAGCAGGTTGTACTGCATCGACAGCAGCTCGTACTCCGGGGTCTCGATCGCCCTCAGCGGGTTCACCGTGACCATGTTGTTGGTCAGGCCGACGATGAAGGTCAACGGCTCCTCGCCCGCACTCGGGCTGGCATCTTGCGCCAGCGCACTGCCGGAGAGGCCGAGCCCGGTCAGCATCCCGGCCGCGACCAAGATCGCCAGAGCCCTTCGCGTGGTCCTCATCGGTTCCTCCTCACGACGCCGTCGATGGCTTCCTTCATCATCTCGCGAAATGTCTTACGCACGTGGCACGACTCCCGGTTGGTCGATCGTCACCGTGCGGGCGTCGGCATCGAGCGTGGCCGTGACCCCCAGGGGGATCGACGCCAGGTGCTTCCCGTGGCCGAGGGGCAGCTTGTAGAGCACCGGCACCCCCAATCCGGACAGGTGCCGCTCGAGCGCGTCCTCGATCGACCGGTCTCGCGGTGTCTCCGGGCGCTGCTCCCGCCAACCGCAGTCCTTCATCTCCCCGATCACCACGCCGGCGACGCCGTCGAGCTTGCCCGCGAGCCGGAGCTGCTCGAGGTGGACCTCGATGATGTAGGTGGGCTCGTCGACCTCCTCGAAGAACAGGATCGCACCGTCGAACACCGGATCGAACGAGGTGCCGATCAGGTGCACCAACGTGAAGAGGTTCCCACCGACGATGGGCGCGGTGGCCTTGCCGGGGGCGAGCGCGCGCACGTACGGGTCGTCGGGGTCGCGCGGGACCTCCCCAGCCGCTCCCTTCATGAGGGCCTCGAGCGCGGAGTCCCACGTGAAGGCCGTACGGTCCGGGATGCCCATCGACCCGAGTCCGGGGCCGTGGAAGGTGGCGAGGCCGGTGCGCTGGCGGATCGCGACGTGCAGGTTCGTGATGTCGGAGTACCCCATGAGCGCCTTCGGGTTGGCCTCGATGAGGTCGTAGTCGAGATGCTCGAGGATCTGCAACGCTCCGGTGCCTCCCCAGAGCACCTGGATCACGTCGACCTCCGGGTCCGCGAACAGGTCGTTGAGGTCGGCGGCGCGCTGCTGGGGGCTGCCTGCGACGTAGTCGTCCTGAGCCCAGACGCCGTCGCTCAGTCGCACGCGGAAGCCGCGCTCTTCCCACCATTCGACCGGGCGTTCGATGTCGCTGCGGTTGTAGTAGGGACCGCTGGGCGAGCAGACGCCGATCGTGCCGCCATGCGGCAACGGCGCGCCCAACGACGTCGCGGCGACGTGGGTCACCCGGTCCCCTTCATTCACGACCGGTCGCGCGTCCGAACGGATGGGTGTTCCGACCCGCGCTCGGGCACACGACGTCCGGCCTCCCCCCCATGATCCCGCGGATTATGAAGGAACTCCGTGTCCCGCGCCAGTCCCGGGCTTTCGGTTCCTTGACCTGCATCATCGCTGAGCCGCGTGACGGGTTACGTCGTCCTGCCCGCGCAGCCGAGCGCGGAGCACGAGGGCTTCGAAGAGGGATCGCTGGGCGGGATCGCTGGACGCGGTCTCCTCCGGATGCCACTGCACACCGACGATCCACGGTTCCGGCGAGGGCTCGTCCGACGGCTCGGCGTCGAGCTCGATCGCCTCGACGAGCCCGTCGGGGCTGCGGCCCGCCACGCGAAGCCGGTCGCCGACACGGTCGATGCCCTGATGGTGGTGCGACGAACACACGAGCTCGGCCGACGGACTCAGCGCAGCGAGGTGCGAGGCCGGCTCGGGCGTGACCGGATGCAGGCGCTCGGTTCCATCGAGGGGCACGCCGTGCTCGAGCAAGCCGGCCAGCGCCGGCAGGTGCTGGTGGAGCGTGCCGCCGTAGGCCACGTTCATGACCTGCATGCCCCGGCAGATGCACAGGACGGGGATCCGCATCCGCTCGGCCGCGAGCAGCAGGTCGGCCTCGAACGCGTCGCGGTCCGGCTCCACCCCGTAGTTGTGCTCGGTGTCGGGCTCGGCCCCGTAGCGCGACGGGTCGACGTCTCCGCCGCCGACGAGCAGGAGGCCGTCGTAGGGCTGCAGGATCTCCTCCGGCTCGCCTTCCTCGCCCGGGGCGAGGATCGCGGTGCGGGCGCCTGCGCTGCGGAGCGCGTCGACGTAGGGGGCCGGGACCCCGTATCCGCCGTCGGGCCAGCGAGCCACGCGATCGTGGGCGAGGTGGTAGGCGACGAGCGCGACGACCGGCCGGTCCCTGCCCTGCTCGCCCGATCCGCTCGTCATGTCGTCGACGGTGCGGACCGTGCGAACCTCGCGAACCTCGCGATCGTCTCGCGGCCATCGCGTTCGTGCGTCGCGTGGAAGCGGTCGGCCTCGGCACGCACGACGTCGGCGGCCTTGCCCCACATCGCCTCCAGGTCGTGGCCGGGCTGCTGCTCGAAGGAGCCGAGCCAGAGATCCACCTCGGGGCGATCGACGTCGAGGTGCCACTGGACGCCCCAGGTCCGGTCTCCGACGCGGTAGGCCTGGTTGCGCACACGGTCTCCGGTCGCGAGCAGGGTCGCTCCTTCCGGGAGCTCGTAGGTGTCCATGTGCCACTGGAACACCCGGTCGCCCTCCGCGTAGTGGCCGACGAGCGGGTCGTCGACGGCGGCGGCCGTGGGCCGGATCGGCTCGTACCCGACTTCGCGCACCGGCGCCCGGACGACCTCGCGGCCGAGCGACCACGCGAGCAGCTGGGCGCCGAAGCAGATGCCCAGGTAGGGGATCCCCCGGTCGATCGCATCGAGGGTGAGCTCCCGAACCTCCTTGATGAGCGGGTGCTCGTCGGCCTGGTCGACGTTGTAGGAGCTGCCGAACACGACGACGCCGGTCGTGCCCTCGAGCGACGGACGCGGGTCGCCGTCGATCGCCTCCCAAACGGCGACCGGCACGTCGGCGGCCGCGAGCGCCGAGGGCGCCACGCCGAACGTCTCCTCGGGGTCGCACCGCACGAGCAGGACCGGGTCCATGGCCGTCGAGTGTAGGTGCTACGGTCCCCGCTATGACGGTTCAGATCGATCCGCACGACCTGCTCGACATCGACCACCTGCTCTCCGACGACGAGCGGACGGTGCGGGACACGGCCAGGGAATGGGTGCGCGGGCGCATCCTGCCCGAGGTCGAGGACTGGTACGAGGCGGGGGAGTTCCCGGCGCGCGAACTCGCGAAGGAGCTCGGGGAGATGGGCTTCCTCGGCATGCAGCTCGAGGGCGAGGGCATGCTCGGACTGAACGCCGTCGCGTACGGGCTCGTCGAGCTCGAGCTGGAAGCCGGCGACTCGGGCCTTCGCTCGTTCGTCTCGGTGACGAGCGCCTTGGCGATGTACGCGATCCACACGTTCGGCAGCGACGAGCAGCGCGCCGAGTGGATGCCGCGCCTGACGAGCGGGGACGCGATCGGATGCTTCGGGTTGAGCGAGCCCGATTCCGGCAGCGACCCCGGTTCGATGCGCACGTTCGCTCGGCGCGACGGCGACGACTGGGTGCTCAACGGCACGAAGATGTGGATCACGAACGGCAGCGTGAGCGACGTCGCGATCGTGTGGGCGAACACGGACGACGGGATCCGTGGCTTCGTCGTGCCGTGCGACGCGCCTGGATTCACGGCGCCCGACATCCACAAGAAGCTCTCGCTCCGAGCGAGCGTTACCTCGGAGCTCGTGATGGACGACGTGCGACTGCCCGCCGGCGCCGTGCTGCCCGGGGTCGAGGGCCTGACCGGTCCGCTGTCGTGCCTCAACGAGGCCCGCTACGGCATCGTCTGGGGCGTGATGGGGGCGGCACGCGCCTGCTTCGAGGCGGCGCTGAACTACTCGAAGGAACGGGTGCAGTTCGGCAAGCCGATCGGCGCGTTCCAGCTCACGCAGAAGAAGCTGACCGACATGGCGCTGGAGATCGAGAAGGGCACGCTGCTCGCCTACCACCTCGGCCGCATGAAGGACGACGGGCGCCTGCGGCCCGAGCACGTGTCGATCGGGAAGCTCAACAACACGCGGGAAGCGATCGAGGTCGCTCGCACGTCGCGCGGCATCCTCGGCGCGAACGGCATCACGCTCGAGTACCCGATCATGCGCCACATGACGAACCTCGAATCGGTGATCACCTACGAGGGCACCGAAGAGGTGCACACGCTCGTGATCGGCGGACTGCTCACGGGCCACCGCGCGTTCGTGTGAGCCCCTCGCCTCCCGACGAGATCCCGCTGGAAGGAGCCGTCGGCGCGGTGCGCGTCGGCGACACCGTTCGCAAGGTCACCGGGCCGTGGACCCCCACGGTCCACGCCCTGCTCCGCTACCTCGCCGACGCCGGGTTCGACCTCGCACCGGAACCCCTCGGCCTCGACGAGCTGGGACGCGAGGTGCAGTCGTTCCTCCCCGGCACCCCGGCGTACCGGCCGTGGCCACCCGTGCTGTTGCGCGTCGACGGGGTCGTGCGGCTCGCACGCGCCCTGCGTCGCTATCACGATGTCGTGCGCCG